>NZ_JBPWOS010000003.1:0-339957 GCF_055550225.1 Ornithinibacillus liuyingii
ATCGTAATCACCAAGCTTATTTGTCATGCCAAAATTTATAATAAAAAACATTATTCTTTTTGGGCTAAATTTGTTGACTTTATATAGTTAGCCTCTTTCCTACGATTAGTCAAGTTATAGATTTTCTTTAATTATCATACTGTACACAAAACTTATTTCCGTCTAAGTCATAAAAGTGTAAAAATTTATTACCTAAACCATCATCCACTATATCTTCAACTTGTACTTCATTATTCATTAAATGATTATAAAGATGATCGATATTCGAAGTTTGAAAACCTATAACATTATGTACCTCACCATTTTTCAAAAAATTGGCCTTCGTATCCTCTATCGTTTCATTCAAAAAAACCATTTGGCCTGATGGTAGATTTAACTGTGCAAGCTTCTCCTCTTCTGAATTCCATATTAGCTCTAAACCTATTACTTCCGTATACCAAGCTATGGACCTTTGAATATCCTTGACAGGGATTTCATTAAAAAGAATTTGCTCTAACATCGCAACTATTCTCCTCCTTTAGCTATTCTTTAGGACATTATATTCATCATTTTTAAATAGACCTATTATTATGTTTTTCAAGATATGCTTAATATTTAACTTCTTTTATTTCTATCCGTATACTTCTATACTATTTCACGCATTGAACCTAATACGATGTTGTATCCATCAGGGTCTTCGATATATGCATTTTTAAATTCCCACTTACCATGCTTACCAATAAACGGTTCCACTGATATAGTTCCACCCTTACCACGTACTTCTTCAATAAAAGAGTCCAAATCGTCCCAGCTTATATGAATATATGTATCCCATCCGAAATCTGGCCCATCCCACTCTGTAGGATAATCAGAACGTTTTTTGGATATCGCGTTTGGTCGAACATCCTTTTCAGAATTAGATTGTTGGAGAATGACAATAAATTCATCTCTTTCTGCATGCCCCCAGTTATCCACCTTACACCCAAGAACATCACGATAATATCTCAGTGATCTTTTCAAATCAGAGACTAATCGCACTTGAATAGTTTTCCCTAAAATAGGTTTTGATCTTTCCTCCATCTCATCTTCCCACCATTCGGTTTTTTAGGTTTTCCAATTATTCTATCATTTACCGATTTACCTTGTTAAGATATCATTTCATATGCCTTCATCTTAATTAAATCAAATTATTCTAACAAATCAAAAGATCCATTCTCCCTATTGAATCAATTTATTTACTTAATAATATTCTTTATATCTAACTTTTTTCCTGCTTATAAATACTTTTTTTAAAATAATTATAGATTTATCTTAAGAAGCACAGATACTATTTCGAATTCATGTTCGTTGACAAATTGTCAACACTCTTTTAAATTTAATATATCGTATATAGCAATGTCACTCCAATTGAGGTGAGGACGAATGACAGAAGTGAATACTTCTTTACTTAAATTAAAAATTGAACAACAAAATATAAGTTTACGACAACTATCAAAAGAGACAGCTATTCATACATCAACCATATCAAGAATCCTAAGTGGAAAAAGAAAAGCAACACTAGAACATCTTCAAGCATTTTCCCGGTGTCTAGACATTCCATTATCAGAACTAATTCGTGAAAATAACAGTGACGAAGAGGAGATTCCAGGCTCCTTTTATCATATCCACTCGATTGTAAATGAAATGCAATTACCGATAGAAAACTTTACCTTTGATGCTTTAAAACAAAAATTAGCTATTTTCCAAGAAGAAAGTATGAAGGAATCCGGAAGAACGACGATATTACAGCAATTTAAAACGAAACTAGGCGAGCTAAATAGTCAAGGTCCTTTTATAAAGCAGCTTAAAGAGATGGAACAAATCTTTAAAGAACAAAAAGCAACAAGGAAGGATCTAATTCTAATAGGAAGTGCATTACTATATTTTGTAGCGTCCGTTGACATGATTCCTGACTATTTATTTCCAGTCGGATATTTAGATGACGCGTTTGTAGCACAGTATGTCATGCAACAGGTGTCAATAAAACAATGATGCGTTCAGTCAATAACAAAAAGTCATCAGTAGATTATATGATTCTAACCCTCCTTGTTGCTTTAGTTATTATTAGTGTCATCGCGATTTATAGTGGATCGGGACAATACACTAATAGTGATCCGTACTATTTTGCTCGTAGACAGCTGATGTGGTATATCGTTAGCTTCGGTATTATGATCGCTGTTGCCAGGTTCGATTATGAATTACTTGAAAAATGGGCTATATATCTCTATATATTTGGAGTTATGTTGCTTCTTTATGTGAAGTTCTTTGGTGTGACTACAAAGGGTTCACAAAGATGGATTGATTTAAAATTTATGGATTTTCAACCGTCTGAAGTTATGAAGATATTTATTGTCCTCTACTTGGCAGCTGTATTGAAAAAATATGGAACTGATAAATTATCATTTAAGAAAAGTATTCCAGTCGTCTTAAAAACGATGGTAATTACGCTTATTCCGTTTTATCTCATCTTAAAGCAACCAGATCTTGGTTCTGCTCTATTAATTGCAGTGACAGCTCTAGGAATATTATTTATCTCAAATACTAATTATAAGATAATTCTACTTATCCTATTTATGATGGTAGCCGGTAGTTCACTTCTATTCTATTTATTTAATTACCATCAAGAGTTAGTATCACCCTATCTGGAATCTCATCAAATGGGGCGTATCAATAGTTGGCTAAACCCTTCTGAATATACATTGAACTATAGTTATCAAGTTAAGAATGCCCTGGTCGGAATTGGCTCAGGTCAGTTTACGGGGGCAGGCTTTAATCAAGGGTACCAAGTACAAACTGGTCGTGTTCCTGAAGCACATACTGATTTCGTCTTCGCTGTTATTGGTGAGGAATTCGGTTTTGTCGGTAGTAGTATTGTTATTCTATTGTACTTCCTACTAATCTATCGAATACTATCGATAGCACTAAAAGCAAATAATGTATTCGGTTCTTATATTTGTGTAGGTGTCATTATATTAATAGCTTTTCAAGTCTTTCAAAATATTGGTATGACCATCAGTTTAATGCCAGTAACCGGTATTGCATTACCGTTTATAAGTTATGGAGGTAGTGCATTAATAACGAATATGATTGCACTTGGTTTAGTGCAAAGTATTAATAGAGAAACTAAGGAATATATGTTTTCATCAACATAATATGAATGATGTAGAAAGGAGTTAGCTTTGCAGTTTATTAAACGTATCGATTTATCATTATTTATAGCAGTGATTCTCTTTGTTATATTTGGGGTTGTCATGGTGTATAGTGCGAGCTTTCCCTACGCTACATTACGGTTTGAAAACCCCGAATACTATCTCTATCGACAGCTCTTTTGGGCAGGAATTGGCTTTATTCTCATGTTAGTAGCGATTGTAATCCCTTATAAAGCCTATGGTAAGCTAAGTGCTATTTTTACTCTCGCTACGATACTATTATTAATACTAGTCTTAGTACCACATATAGGTGTGGAGCGCAACTTCTCGCAAAGATGGATATCACTTGGTGGGATATTACTGCAACCAGTTGAATTTACTAAATTATCGATGCTGATCTATTTTGCCTATTTCTATAGTCGCAAAGAAGATCAGTTCGATAATTTCAAAAACAGTGTCTTGCCACCTCTGATTATGATAGCTATTGTATTTGGTTTATTACTTGCTCAACCTGATCTTGGCTCAGCTACGTTAATTTTATTTTCTTGCTGCTTAATTTTATTTTTTACAGAGATTCGTCTCCACCATCTGCTGTTATTAATTGGTGGTGCTGTCGTTAGTTTCGCTGCATTTGCGATTATGTCTCCTTACCGTCTACAACGGATCACATCATTTTTAGACCCGTTTGCGGATATTCAAGGAGCAGGTTATCAATTAATTAACTCTTATATCTCTATCCATTCTGGGGGGCTAACAGGATTAGGTCTCGGACAAAGTATTCAAAAGCTGGGCTACTTACCAGAGGCACATACTGATTTCATTATGTCCATTATTACCGAGGAGTTAGGTTTTATCGGTGTGCTACTAGTCATTAGCTTTTATCTTTTCTTTTTCATAAAAGGGCTTCTAATAAGCAAACGTGCCCCTAATTCCTTTGGAAGACTCCTTGCCATTGGGATTACACTACAAATTATTATGCAAATGTTTATCAACCTAGGAGCAATTCTAGGACTATTACCGATAACAGGGATTACGTTACCATTTATCAGTTATGGTGGATCATCACTGTTAATTAGTATGATTTCAGTTGGAATCCTATTGAATATTTCCAGTTGGTCAAAACAAGTGAACACACAACAAGCAACAAATTCAGGGCAACGTCTTTTTAAAGGAGAACGGAGCATGATTAGTCCGTATTAAAATCGCACGAGTATTCAAGTCGTATCTTGAATACTCGTTTTTTACATATTTTATATCACGTTTGTTCATATAGCTTCATTACTTATTGAACTGCTATATAGATTTCGATCTGACCATTTGGATAATATTTTTCAAAATCAAAAGAATAGGCTCTCTTTAATTCGCCTTTCTCTTCACGCTCCCATATCTCCTGCCATGCCTTCACTATGCCATTCTCATCTGATGTATCTACTGCAAATCGTTCATAATTAGCTTCTGGAATTTTAATCGTGGTATCACCTTCGCTACTTTCTATTGCAACAGTTAAAGTATAATCCCCCTTATAGTCACTCTCGTAATCAGAGTAAAGACCATATATAATGTCATCCTTATTTTCTAAAACCGTGGATGCCTCTTTCCACATAGTTGAAATTTTTTCCATCATGGCATCATCATTAAAATTATTCGTTCTAACACGCTTTACTACCGCTAAATACATAATACCTCTCCCCTCCGATTGTTTTATTACACGTATTATCTTCCAACCAAATAATAACATAATATTCCAAATTCAATACAATATTATGTTATATTGGACTCCTTAATTTAAAATCTATTAGTCCTATTTATTTCTATCCTAGTATACATGTTTATGATTTACTCCACTTCTCTCCAATACGATGACTAAGAAGGAATATTGGTATGAGTACTATCATCACTACTAGTGCACCGATAATCGAATTTAAAGCAAACAGATCGGTATTGTAAAAATGATAGAAAAATAAACTATAATACGGGATAATCAATAATACTGATGTGATAACTCCTGGCGTGTAGCTCTTTAAATACAAGGCTTGTAGAGGGTGGGTAAAAATGTTTAAAGCAAAAAGCAGGTTAACCCCCAAAAATAAGTAATCATACTGAGTCAATGCACTTATCATCACTAGGGAAGAGGTAAAAATAGAAAACACAAAAACAACGACCGCAAACTGAGCGGATGTAGTATCCTGATAATTCTTCAGTTCCTTTTGTACAAAGGAAGGAATCCTATCCCTAACCTTTGGATACGTTTTGCGAAACCATCTTTCAATGGTTATAATCTCCTCCAAATTATGAAGCATAAATATGATTAAAAATAATAAACTCCACACATAAATATCCATTTACTCCCCTCCAATCGTACAAATTTTCATATTTTATATCCATATTGCAAACCAGGCAACATAATTTGCCGCAGGAACAAATAAAAATTGAGCAAGAATGGTTCCACATAACTTGGAGCTTATCATCGTTAACGAGTAGCTCTTTAAATAAATATAACTACTTTCCTTCTTCATAACTCGATCTGCTAGCACGGAAGCTTTAGGGTCAATAAACAGTGTTAGGAGAATAGTCGCTATGCCATTAATAATCCCTGAGGACATTAATGCCGCTTGGGCATAATCATGCGGTACTATCATGGATGCATATATGGAAGACAGTACACCAATTGTAAATACAGCGGAAACAATGACATTCGTAACAAAAAGTCGCTTAGGAATCGTCTTATACGTAACCCCTTTTAGATAATGGAGTCTCGGTAACCTAAAGCATAATAATACTTTCTTTATTCCTCGAAGATTAATATGATTCATGAACAGCCCTATAATCGACCCTCGTTGGTTAGATAGTTGCACAATAGCTTTGGAGAAAATATTGATAAATGTTGGGAAAAGTAGGATACCTACTATTACCCCTACAGATGTTACACCAATTAGAATCCTATACTGCGCTTCTATAAATTCAAATCTATTTATTTCAGGGGCCTCAGCGATTAATTTTGCGGTTAAAGGCTGTTGAATCATTGTAGAGAAACGGGAAACAATCACTAATGTACTAAATAATGATATGGCCGTTGCAATCAGTTTTACTCTTGTTCCAGAAATTCTAGTAGAATAGGCTAACGTCTCAATCATTGTTATGATTAATAAAAAGATCGCTATAACCATAACTTTCCCTGTCATTAAATCCATAATATACTCCTTTAAATCTAGTATAACGTCATGCAAGCTAATTAGAACTTGATAGGATTAGTGTTTGTCTTCTAACCCTTAATCATTTTCTTGTATAGTACATGATTTCCTGCCATCAATAAAATAAGTATCATATGATTCCTTAAGTATGTAACCTAGCTTCTTTGCTAATTTAGCAGATTCCGAATTCGCTCCATCCCAGCTTGGGTAAAATCCTCTTTCTAGACAATCTAGTATTAAAGCAGATGCCGCTACTTTAGCTAATCCTTTCCTTCTGTGTTGTGGATGTGTAGCAATTTCAATCTCGATACCTTCATCATAAATACTATAAGATGTTGCTGCACATACAACTTTGCTTTCATGTAAAATTGCATAACCTATGCCTCTATTAATAAAATCTTGAATGGAATCAAATACACTAACGAAGTCTTCAGAAAGCTCATGGAATGCCGGTTCATTAGCTATATGAGTATCAACTTTCATTAATTCATATCTGGTTGGCAATGAAGACAATACGTTCTGTAAATGCATTCTATTAAAATGATTTGAGTTCTTTTCAAATCGGTACCGCTGAAACTTTTCCCAACCACTATGAATAGATTCGATACGATTCTTCCATTCCTCAGAATCCACAATTGCCAACGTGAATTCTGGTATATTGTAAAGCATTTCCTCGGCTTCTTTCGTATTGGCATCACCTGCAAAAAACACAAAAATCCCAACAGTTATTTGAGCAACCGTAGGATTCTCTAGGTTATCCACATAAGCCGTTCCCATATGACCTTGGAGACACGAGAGGATAATCGTACTATCAATAGGTGCAAACATCGTTTCTAGTTTATTTCTAACATCAGCATTTGCTTTATATATCATTCCATTCCTACTTCCTTAAACGTAATATTAAATCCACCCTTTTATTTTATCATATCAATAGGTAATTATTTCCTATTATTTTAAAATTATGTATACTTCTGTATACTGTCCTCCAACTAAATCAATACGCATATCCAATTCAATATTGCACTCGTTCATAAAAGGATTTAATTATGGTAGCAAGTCTCATATTCGTCCTTCATTAACAAACTTCTACAAGCCAAACCATTTTCGTGATAAATCTCTTTACCAATTTCTAATTGAATACTTCTATTCGATTCTGGATAATGAGGTTCATCATTTAGAATATATAAGGTGTTCTCATCTACCCATTCCATAGTAAACTCACTTTTTGCATCGCTATAGTAAACGGTTTGAACCTTATTCTTCTTCCCATTATGCGTAACCTCCACCCATACATTCACACCACCTGCTGCTCCACCATATGGCTCATAATAGGCATTAGCCGTATACGCTTCAGTTGGCGACGGAATAGGTCCAGGTCCCTTTTGAGTATGAGTTTTATCTATATAATTAAATGTAAAAAAGTATACTTCATATATATAAATGATAGCTACTAGGAGAAAACCTATACACGTTGCAATTAGCATTTTTTTCGGAAAGGCTTTCTTTTTCACTAGAGAATGTATCATATTCACACATAAGATTAAACATAAGATACAGGTTATGCTAAATACGATAGAGCCAATTAAAATAAGAATAAAAATTCCCCTTTCTATGGTTGATTGCCTAAAACAAATCTCATAACGATATTACTTTTTAATAAACACGTACAAAACTTGAATAGCATCATAATAAATATTACCATCCCGTTTAGTCGAATTATGTAAAAAATAGGTTAATTATTCCTTTCACCTATACTAGTTGTTGTGAGTATTCAAGGAGCAACTGTTCCAAAGGGAAGGTAATAACTTGAGAGGACACTGTTTAAACATTGGATAGCCGACTACTAAATATAGAGTTCGCTATTTCTGAAAGTAGAAATAAAGCCCAGCTGATTAAAAATCGCTGGGCTTTCTATCCTCATAACCTATTAGAAAAATCATTCGTACTACCTGCTACAGCAACAACTACATTTCTTGCACTTATCATCATGCCCATGCCTATTGCAATGATCATGATAGTTGTCCTCTTGGCATTTATGGTGGCTATACTCTTTCTGACATCCGCATGGATAATGGGTTTTCTTTCTGCAGCAGCAATCACCATCATATTTTTGCTTTTGACAGACAACACAAGATTGGTTTTTTTCATCACATTTATGGTGATAGTATTCCTTTTGGCAACTACATGAACCATGGGATTTGTTTCTGTAACAATCATCACAGCATCTTTGCTTTTGACTGTTGCAAGTGTGATTTTTTTCGTCGTCATATTTATGCTTATCATATTCTTTCTGACAACCACATAGACAATGAGATTTCTTTTTATAACATTCATCAAAGCGATATTTCTTCTTTAAACATTCACACATAATAGAATGATACCACATCAATTTCCCCTCCCTTCTTTACTATCATCCTACGCAGTAAAGAAGAGAGAATCTTGGACTAGTTTCGTAGTCACTACAATCATTTTATTAATGTGAGAGATAATACGATAGATTAATAGACCTTCCATGGATAAACGTAGAAAAGCCCAACCACTATTCGACAGTCGGGCTTCCGTAGTTAATTCTAGTTACTTGAGTTAGATATGTCCGTTGCTAAATTCACGTCACTTATTCTTACGCAATTACAGCACCAGTTGATGGATGTACGTAAATATTCACTTTGCCAAAATCTCTAGTTTGAATCGTTACAACGTGAGCTTGTGGTTTACCAAGTACTTCATATTGTAAACCACCGAATTTCCTAGGATTTAAAATTCCTTTCTCATTCCCTTTTATTGGTGCTTTATTTAAAGGATATACTCTCCATCTGGATATTGTTCTTGGTAGATATAGTGTTTCTTTCCTAGATGTACTATTTTCAGGCAGTTTAATCCTTTGACCAATTAATATCAAATTCCTTTGGCTAATGCCATTTAGCTTAGCAAGTGCATCTACGCTTGTATTAAACTTATTAGCAATCTTTGTTAACGTATCACCAGGTTTAACTACATACACAGTTTCAGATTTTGTATCATTATCTGTAGCATAATATTCTTCAAGATATTTAGTAGGATCATGCGTTCTTGCGATAGGGTCATCTATCCAACCCAGTGCAGGACTTGACTTTTTACGGACTTCGTAATGCAAGTGAGACCCTGTTACTCGATTCCCGGTTGCCCCTTGGCGTCCTATTATATCTCCTTGACTAACCCTTTGACCTTTACGAACTGCAACAGAATCCAGGTGTGCATATATATGTGCGCAACTATTCTTATCTTGGATGACTACCACTTTACCATAGCCTCCGACCCCTGTTCCAGACACCCCGTCAGCCGCATATAACACGGTACCTCCAACAAATGCTTCTAATGGTGCCTGATGAGCCCTTACTAGGTCAATACCACTGTGAAATACATTTATTTGCCCTGTAATCGGATCCGTTCTATATCCATATGGGCTTGTTATTCTAAAACCTAATTCTGCAAATGGCAAGCTTTCCACCTCCTTATTCATTTTATTTATTTGTTGATATTTTGATTGGTCGAACAATCCAGTTGTACGTAATCTAGTCATTGGACCATACTTTTTTTCTTGGATATTCCCAGTCACATAAAAAAATACTTGCTAACAATTCTCGTATAAAGGATGCTTCAGGTAGATACTTATTTAAAGGCGTCTAAAACGTTCAGTGAGGGTTACATAATTGTCGATAGGGAGGAAAAAATATACTTATAATAGAAAGTTGGAGGTTTATATAGTGACAAATAAAACTAAAATGAGCTCCGCAGAACTTGGTGCGCTTTGGATGACATATCATAAAAAAACGATGATATTGAGGATGCTGGAATACTTCATTGAAAAAGCTGATGATGAAGAAGCTAAAAATCTCATGTCAGGCTTGTGGGAACAACTTCATTCAAAGGTTACCGTAATGGAAACCATGTTTCAAAATGAGGGGGCGGCTCTTCCGGAAGGCTTTACCAAAGAGGATGTCAATCTAGATGCACCAATGCTATGGGAAAATGGCTTCGATATTTTGTTTAGCCGGATTTTAAAGGAAATCAGTACAGGGATGTACGCACTCCATTTATCCATATCCTATAAAGAAGACATTGTTCAATTTTACAAGCAGCTTTCTGAAATAACAGAGACTTATTATAATCAATTTACACAATATCTTCTTGAAAAGTCGTTTCTGCCCCGTCCTAATTTTATCACTATGCCAAAATCAATTGATTTCATAACGGATAATCAATATATGAAAGGAACTAACATTTTGGGGCATAAGCGACCATTAAATACTATTGAGTTCGGCGTACTCTATCGTGCGTTAGAAAACAATATAATAGGGACGCAATTAATGAAGGGTTTTGCACAATGTGCCAAAGATAAAGATGTACAAAAGTATTTCACAAAAGGAATGGTACTTTCCCAAGAAATTAAGAAAGAAATTGAAGGTATCCTTCTAAAAGATAATATCCAACCCCCTTCTTCATCAGGAGGAACCGTTACGAGTTCAACTATAGCTCCCTTTTCAGAAAGGCTTATGATGTTTTGCAATTTTCTCTTGGGTAGCTTTAGTTTAGGAGGTCAAGGCTTTAGTGCTACATTCTTGTGGAGAAACGACGTTACAACGAAAATAGGAGCGCAAGGCAAAGATATACTTGGATACACCAGGGAAGGTTTAGTGCTTATGATGGATAAAGGATGGCTTGAGGAACCACCTAAAATGGAGCTTTAAATCCATCTTAAGTAGCTTCCGTACTACAGGTGGTCAATCGGATAATAGAAAATTATTAAGAGGATTGCTACGTAGTATATGTGTTCTCTTGATGTTCCATTGCCAACAGAAGTAATGAATCTTATATTCATTATACTCTTACTTAAAAGTTCAATTACAGAGGAGCTCAATACATTACAACCGTTATATCAACTCCACAGTGATAGTGTACTATCTACAAAGATATGGCTTTTATAAATTTCCAAACCCCTGTTATTGTAAAAATTAGGAGGGTTATTTGTCTATTTATGTCTCATTCTCATTAATATAATCTTTCATATTTTAAAGACTTATGCTTGAAGTCACAATAACTGTGACAGAACCCATATAATTTCCTAAGCGTTACCCATAAAGTTTCCAACTCAACAATCACAAGGGTTTAATGCGTTTTAAAGGTATTAATTTTTTTATAAAAATAGGATTTAAAAATAGGAATGAGGTTAAATCGCTATAATTTTATACTTTAGGAAGCTTTATGAGTAATTTTTTTACTTTAGGAAATTTTATGGTTCATACTGTTATTCTGTTTTAACCATCCCATTCAGTACCCCTAGAATTCTCTATCTAATGGAGTACCCTAGTGAAGTTAGAGTTATTTTCCAAAGTTCATTTTCTACTTCTTTTACAAATAGGAATGGATGATTCATTCTTTGAATTATTTGATGCTTACTCGGATAGTTTCCTTCCAAATGCAGTTTAATTATAGTTTTTTCTATTTCGATTAAGATTTTTCCCTCTCTTTTTTCTTGAACTTTAGCATTATATTTTTGATTATTATTAATTACCATTTTCCATAAATCGGGTAGTTTTTCTTTTACCGTATTAGCAGACATGCCAAATTGTTTTACAACTTCATATGGACTTATATATTTGCTATTTTCCACAGCACCTTTTAATATTCCTTCAATTTCTTTTAGCTTATCCTCAGTCACTTTATTTTTATAATCATTATATCTTTCTTTTATGAAGTCACATAATGAGGGGCAGTGTCTCTTAGCTGTATTAACAGAAAAACCACTTTCTGTACATATTTTCCAAAGGCTTTTAGGAACATCTAAAGCAATTGCATCTTTTAAGCAATTTTCAATTTCTGACTTTGTGTATCTATTTTGGTGGCTAGATCGATTATTATATTTTTCAACGTTAATTGTTATATTGACTTTAGATCCAAATAATAAATCATAGATTGTACAGTTCAACTTTTTGCAAACTTTTATCAAATTGTTATTAGAAAGCTTTTCAGTGAAAGACTCATTATTATAAAGACCAACTTGCGCAACTCCTAAAAATTTAGAAAAGGAATTTAAGCTGTTAAAACCCAGTCTATCTCTTACAATTAATAGCATTTGACGCAAAGAATTTCTGATAGGGTAAGACTTTAGATAAGGAGCGTTTGCAAATAATTGTTTATAATATCTGATTATAAACTTTTCATTTTCGCTTAGCACCCTCTGTTCTGTGAGTCTATTCGAAATCCCTAACCATGTATGACAATATTTGCAGTAACCATTTTTATTTTTATCGCTTATAAATGGTAGCCTTTTCCCACATTCAGGGCATTTTTCGCATAAGGAAGTCCCATGAATATCACACTTATCAATATCAGACATATACCAAATTAAAGGTTCATATATAACATCCTCTTCTTTTTTCATATTATCTAGACAGTAGGGACACCATTTCTTATATTTCCCAACAGGATTACTTACAAAAATTTCCGACCAGTTAAGTAATGTCAAGAACTGAATATCCTTTCTTGCAGTTAATTTTTCCAATGCTTTTACAGTTTCTATACATGAAAATCCAAATCCATTAATATATGATAACGAATTGTACTTTATAGATGATTCTCCATACTTCTTTTTGAAAAACTCTTTATCAGTATACTCTCCAATCAATCTAAATAATGACGATACTTTAACATTATGTTCATTTGCCAACCTTGAAATATAGCTAGTAAGACTTTCAACATAAGGGGTCCCCACTCCAACTGGTTCCAAATTATATAAAACACTTCTTGTTGACAAAAAACGTTCAATTATATGAGTATCTTCTTCACTTTCTAGTAATCTATCTAAAATAGCATTCATAGTTGCATTCCCCTCACTTAATTTAAATAACAAAAACTGAGCAGTAGAAACCACTCAGTTTTTGATTAGTATTCTTCTCTTTATATGATTACACATTAAAAGTTAGCCAACAGCATCCCGTTCAGGATTTCTTTTTCCGGGCGTTGGATTACCCTTTCTTTGCTGTTTTGTTGTTTTGATTTCTTTTGTTCCTAATAATGCTTTTAATTCCTCTCTATCTTCTTTACTATATATAAAATTTAATTCACCACTATTAGCTTCCTTTGCTAATGTGAGTAACTTTTTAGTGTTCATAGCATTTTTTTCTAAGTTTTTAAGGGTTATAGTCTTTTCATTATTATCAATTGCTTCCGAAAGGCATCTTTGCAACCAGTTTTTTACGATGCCTGCACACCCTATAGAATTTTCATAAATATACTCATGAAGTTTCACTAGATTGGGTTCTTCTTTTAAAGGCAATGCTCTTTGGAATGAAAACAGCATATTTTTAAACATTTTAATTTCTTCGTCTTGACTATAGTCGTATCTTGGAAAGTGAATTTCATGAACCCTTCTAGACAATTGTCCATCTAGATTTATTACTGAATTAAGGTCATACGTACCAAATAGGACAATTTTTGTATTGGCCATATTTGATAAAGATTTTATTGAATTAAACTGCCTTTGCATTTTAACCGCTGTACCAACATCAAAAAAATGTTGTGCTTCATCAATTAGTAAAGCTTTAGTTTTTCTATATAGAAATGCATTTTCCAGAGATCGACGTAATTCTGGTGCAGTTTCAGCCTTTTTAGTATTTATTCTTTTCTTATTTGTATTTCCTAAAACCTTTTGAACATCTATTTTATAATCAATTAATGGTTCATTTAAAGATGAAAGAACACGATAATAAAAATCTTTCCAATTAAATTTCCCCAAGTCAGGATTCGGCAGCTCTATTCCAGTTATTGGAATTATACTTTTGTCCTGTTCCATATCTTCTACCATATCTTTTAAAACTGATTTTAATGTTTGCTCAAACAATCTAGACTTTCCAACTCCAGAAGGGCCAACAATCATAATTACGTTAAAATTCTCAGGTGAGTATATTGCTTTTTTTAATTCTATAAGTGCTTTTCCTAATTTTGGATGTGAAACGGTATAATTATTAAAGAAGTCGAGTCTTTTTTCTTTGGAATCTAGTAACAGCTCTTCACTAAATCTTCTATTAGCATTTTTCATATAGATAACTCCCCATAATCTACTAATTCATCTTCATCTATGTCCTCATCTACTCTGATTTCCTTTTTACTATAATCCTTGTCTATTCCATTTTGTGCTTCAACGATTTTAAAGTCTCTTTTTACTTCGGCAGCTTTGTTTTTTTCAACATTTAATTTTTCTTCTATTGACTCAGATTCTATGATAAATCTAGCAATCATTTTAGCCGTTATTGAGTTAGATCTTGAATATACGCTCTTTTTCTTTCTGATTTCTTCTGCAATTAATTTTATTTCTTTTTCAGTTTTTCCATTTAAATATTTATATTCCTCTGATAAACATTTGACCCATTTGTTGTTTATGAACGCATAGGCAACACCGATATTATATGGATCATACTTAACTTCTACCATTGTATTTTCAATTAGTGGATCTCGGAATTCATTACACCAATAATACGAATACAATAATTTTACACCTTGTCCCGGATGAACTTTACGTGTTTTTCCACTAGGAGAAGGTAACGTCATTAAGATAAATGTATCATTATAAGGAATATAGGTATTTGGTCGACTACCTGAAATTGCAATTGATTCCTCAAAAGCTTCTTTTGGCGTTTGACCAAGTGTTGGGTTTTCCATATTATCATGTACATCTTTGATCCAACTATCTATTCTTTCATGTAATAATTCAAGTGTCCATACAGCATGATTTTTTGGATTAACTGATTTAGTAACTTGTCTTACATTTTTTGTTATTTGAGTATTACCTTGTAAGTTATGAATAAAGAACTCGTTTGTTGTCCCAAAGACCCTTTCGACAACATTTCCAAATCTAGCTTTTGCTGCTGGTCTTTCTTTTTTATGAACTTTATAAAATGCAAGCAGGGACTCAAAATATACACTATTAAATTCTTTTCCTCCGTCAACCACAATATAATTGGGTAATCGATTATAATTTTTTACACATTCTCGAATAACCATCATACAGGAGCGATACGATGGTGCCTCGAACGTTAAATAGAAAGCAAGAATACGACGAGAAAAAGCATCAATCATTAATGTGAGCCACGGTCGGACTGACTCCTTTCCATTAATGTCTAATTCTATATCTAATTCGGTGTGGTCAATATGCGCTTGATTAAAGACTCGTTCTCCATGTTTTGGAGTAGTGAATTCCAGCTCAAAATAAAACTCTTCATATTTATAAGCTGCTCTTCTCCCTTTTCTATCTCTTTCCATATCATATTTAGAACGACGCTTAATCGCTTTCCAAAAAGCCTTATAAGATGCATCAGGTATTTTTAAGTCTTCACATTTCACTAAAAATTCACGGTAAACTTCTCTTGCGGATTTAGACTTGATGGTTGCATAATTATCAGTTATCATTTGTTCCATTAGATCCTTCGTTTCTTTAGGAAGTTTATCTTCTCGGTTACCTCTTTCTTTTGTTTTAGGTAAGAGACCAACAAAACCATTACCATATAATTCTTCTGCATCTTTATATTTTTTTACCCAATTTCGTACAGTTCTTTGTGTTACACTTTCTAGCTTCACTTCTTCTCCATTTAACACTTTAATCACAACTTCATATCTTTTATTTGCAGTTTTTAAATCCTTTTCATTTGCTTGAATAATTAATTCTGTAACCTTATCATTATTAGAAACATTTTTATTAATCCCTTCAATATAACCATCAGAAATTAATGATTCAAATACTTCGAGAGGCATTTCTTTATGCTCTTTTTCTCCATCTCGAAGTAAAAAGATAATGTTATTGCTTTGATCATAGTGTAGAATCTCCCAAACTGTATCTCCCCACAAGATCTTTTGACCGTTCTTTAATTCAATTTTACTCGAACTTTTACTTTTTCTTCTTGACTTTTCTACAATTGAGAACCCTTTAAACTGCTCTTTATTTAAATACACGGTTACATTTTCTGGTTCGGAAATTAAGTCATTATATAAGTCAATATAGATAGTATTATTTGCAATTAAGGCGTATATATCATCAGCAGTAAATTGTTCCTCTCCAAGTTGTATAAGTTCTAATAAAGTTAAACCCGGTGCTGATAATATGGACTCCTTTATCTTCAAGATCGTTGAATTTTCGAGTGTATGCTCATTGATAATATAATCTTCCAGAAATTCAAGATTTCGTTGAAGTATCCAATTAATCTCTGAATTCGATCGTACTAGAAAATCTAATTCAAACTGTGTAGCATAATCTTTTCCGGGTGCAAATTTCCATCGCCCATTTCTTCTAAAATATCTATCTGGTTTTTCCTGTGACTTTTTAATAAGTTCTTCCTCTGTTTTCCACTCAACCCAGTAAGCTCTTTCCTTTTCAATTACAAAAAAATCAGCGGTATACCAATAAGCCATTTTTTTATTTTTGTCTTTTTTACTTTGAAAATAATTAACCTTAATTTTTGGGGGCTGATCATAATATTCTAAAACATCATCATTAAACTCCATCATGTAGATGGCAGGCAATTCTACCTTATGGCTTTCAAATTGAATGGTAACCCCCATCTTTTTACTACTATATCTCCCACTAACATTATACCTACCTCCCCCTACCCGTCTTTCCGGAGGGGACTGTCTTATCCGTTGAATTTCGGATTTTGCCTCCTCCGTTAAATTCAATCTTGCAGCCCACTCTTCAAACTCACTAGGACTCATCATTGAAAAACTCCCTTCCTTTCTTCCCCTCATAACCACTTTGAATTAATAGAACCTTCCAATAGTCTTGCAAAACCTTTTCTTTTAAAACTCCTATCTTGTTAACCTTTTGTTCAATTTTCCTGCGGCTTGGATAAATTCCTTCATTTCTTAATTCATTGAAGGCTAATTTAATTTGTTCTTTTAAACTTTTAATTCTTTGCTCTGACCTTTCATTAATATAATCGTTATATCTTTTCGATATTTGTTTACAAAGATCTGGAAAATTCCTGTATAGCACTCGTCTATCTCTACCAACTATTTTTGCCACAGAATTCATCGATAAAGGAGTTTCCATTGTCGAAAGTTCTATCATTTTTTTCTCTATCACATCATAATTAAGTGGCTTTCGAGTGTGATTTGTTTTATTATTAATGACCTGCTTGTCATTAATTTGAAATATATTAGCATCCAATTTCTTAGATTTTAAGAGTAAATCTAAAATTTTTTTATTTATTTTAAAACAAACTTTTAGCACATTTTCTATAGATGGGAAGTTTATTCCATTTAACCAGTATCGGAGAGTACTCTTCGGAGTATTTAGATATCTTGAAAAACTTGCAACACTATTCTTGAAATATTCCTCATTTATAAAGTTCAATTCATTTATAAACCTACGTTTAAATCCCTTTATATCTATTTGATTTGGATTCAACGTAAGAAGTTCTTCCATATTTTCACAAACAAAAATTTCCCAGTTCATTTCTGCTTGATTAAATCTATTGGTTTCATCACCTTTGAACAATATAGAGCAACAGTTAGGACAATAGCCGGGAATCATCTGTCTGCGTAATATATCAACAGTTCTATTGCATACATGACATCGTTCAATTAAAAAACGATTATGTTCTTTGCAAATCTTTACCGGTTTTAATAGCCATATTAGAGGGTAATATATTACCTTTTTATCATTCTTCCAATTTCTAATACAGTCAGGACACCAAGCAAGCGAATCCTTTAATAAATTTCTTAGGGATATAAATTCTTTTAATTTAAGTAAAGTTAGATTGGATAAGTCATTTCTAGAGGTTAGCTTTTCCAATATCCCAACCACTTCAATTGCATTTTCCATATATCCATTTATGGTTTTTGCCCCTTCATAAAAGCGATTACCGCCATAATTGGAACTCCTTTCTAAATAATTTTTATTCATGTGTGGGAATACCATCTTATTGAATAAATGGCCAACTCTAATGTTGTGTTCACATGCTACTCTAATTATATAACTGCTTAGACTTTCAACTTGACCTGTACCTAAACCAATGGGTTCAATATTGTATAAAATACTTCTTGTGTGAAGGTTTAATTCATACACTGAATACACCTCATTCCTTTCATTATCTTCATTATTGACAGATCAAATCTTCAGTTATTCAGTTCCTCCTTAACAGGTCATTTTATGGTCATAAACAGTCGTTTCATGGTCATATTCAAAGTTAAAATTCATTTTATTTGATAAGATTTACATTGTTTATGTATTAGAGAAAGACTTAAATATACAAAATTCTGGGTATATTTAATCCTTATATGTTTGGATAGTTATTTATTTGGAAATCATAATATTGTTGTTAGTGCAATTTTTCAGTCAAAAAAGGGAGGAAGTTAAAACTTCCCCCCTTTTTTCCGTTTCCAATTCTAAGAAATTCCTATCTACTCAAAGAGTGTTGCTACTGGATTCCCCTATAAACAATATTTAGTTGTTTTACTGGATCATGAAATCAATTTATTATAAAAAGTTGACATCTAAAAATTTTTATACTTTTTGTGAGGGCCTGTTATACAAATATGTACACTGTTAATACTTAAACAACTTTAACTTTCCAATTAAATTGAGGTAAATAAGGAGTTGTGTACAAAGTGAATATTGAACATATCTTTAAGCATGGATCTTTTGAGGAATTTCAACATATAACAACTTTAAGGGAAAATCAGCTATACTGGTTAAATTATATTGTGGGTTCAATTGAAAAAAGGCGTGTAGCGGAAATTTTATTTGTTAAGGGAAATTCAGTTAAAGATGTAGAAGATGTTTTAATATTATCTGACGGTGAGGCTTCATTAATAAAAGAACATTTAAATAGATACGGAACAATTGATATAGATAATATAATAAGAGCATTAACTAAAATTTATCAAAGACAAACGTTAGAAGCAGTTATTGAACGTTTGTTAGATAAAAATTTTAAAAAAGGTGTTTTAGATGATGTTATACAATTGTTTAATGAATAAATTGCCGAATTTATAAGAATTCTAAAGGTATGTGGACACTCACACACTCTACTGGGAATTATGAAAAAGAAAAAATCCAACACTCAAAGCAAGTGCTGGATTTTTTCATGCTTTAGACATTTTATGAATGTCATTCTAGTTGCAATTCATAAGACAACTAATTAACGATTAGTATACATAATCCCCAATTATATTCCTCATTAAACATATTATTTCAGTAATTCTGGTATATCTAACTAAACTGTATTCCTTATAATCATTTAATATTTTGCAGTTTTATTTTTCTCCCATTTCTATAACATATTTGTAATGATATTCTAACCCTTTAAACGAAGAGAAATCCACTTTCAAAATTGCAACTCCATGTACAATCAAAGCCCACTCTGCATCTGTCATCTTTTTTTTCCTTGTTGAGTTAAAGTCTACGTTCCTTTATTTGTTGAATAACCTTATCTTTAAATTCATCTAATAGTTCACTCTTTGACTGCTGTTCTCCGTATTTTCTAATATTTATTGTATCTTCTTTCATTTCTTTATCCCCTATAACTACAATGTAAGGTATCTTTTGTATCTGTGCTTCTCTTATTTTATACCCAAGTTTTTCATTACGATTGTCAACTTTTACTCTCACACCCAATAGGTTAAGTTCCCTTTGAACTTTTAAACTGTAATCCATATGAACTTGTGAGACAGGTATTATCTGTACCTGTATCGGTGCCAACCATAACGGAAAAGCTCCTGCAAAATGCTCAATTAAAATTCCAAAGAAACGATCAATTGAACCAAAAATTGCACGATGTATGACAACTGGACGAACCTTTTCATTTCTTTCATTCACATAAGTAAGGTCAAATTTTTCAGGCATTTGAAAATCAAGCTGTATTGTTCCACATTGATGACTTCGTTTCAAAGCATCCTTTATATGGAAATCAATCTTTGGACCATAAAATGCCCCGTCCCCTTCATTTAATTGATAATCAATATTAAGATTATCAAGCACATTTCTTAATGCTGTTTCAGAAATCTCCCAAAGAGCATCATCACCTAGTGAATCTTCAGGACGAGTCGAAAGTTCAACCGAATATTCAAAACCAAAAGTTTGATAAACTTTGTCAATTAATCTAAATACCTGTGTAATTTCACTTTCAATTTGATCCTCTCTGACGAATATGTGAGCGTCGTCTTGGCAAAATGTACGAACTCTAAGCAGCCCATTTAATGCTCCGCTATATTCATGACGATGAACTTGACCAAACTCTGCCAATCTGATGGGTAAATCTCTATATGAGTAGAGGTTATTTTTAAATATGAGCATATGTCCCGGACAATTCATCGGTTTTAAAGCAAATTTTGTGTTATCTACGTCCGAAAAATACATATTTTCATGATAGTGATCCCAATGACCTGATTTCTCCCATAGTTTCTGATTCATCATGTAAGGTGTACGAACTTCATCGTAAAAAGCACTACTTTGTACTTCCCTAGAGAACTTTTCTAATTCATTCCTTACAATTTGTCCTTTGGACAAATAAAAAGGCATTCCCGGTGCTTCCTCTGAGAACATAAATAATTCTAGTTGTTTTCCTAACTTACGATGATCTCGCTTTTCTGCTTCAGCCAGAAAGCTCAAATGTTCATCCAGATCCTTTTTAGTTTTAAACGCAACTCCGTAGACTCGTTGCAAAACATCATTATTACTATCACCTCGCCAATAAGCACCTGAAACTCGTGTTAGTTTGATTGCTTTTATTAAACCTGTAGTGGGCAAATGCGGACCACGGCAAAGATCAATGAATTCTGCTTGTTTATATAAAGTAATTTTTTCATCTTTAGGAAGCCCTTTTAATATTTCAATTTTATATGGCTCATCGTTTTCTACAAATATACTTTCGGCTTCTTCGTAAGAAACCTCGATTCTTTGGATTTTGTAATTTTCACTAATGATTTTTTTCATCTCGTTTTCAATAGCATTTAATTCATCTAAATTCAAACTTTGCTCTAACTTCAAATCATAGTAAAACCCATCCTCAATAACAGGACCTATACCCAATCTTGCATTGCCATATAATCTTTTGACCGCTTGTGCTAAAACGTGTGCTGATGTATGACGTAATACATTTAACCCCTCTTCAGAATCAAGAGTTAAAATAGAAAGGCTTGCATCCTTTTTTAATTCATAACTCAAATCTACAAGTTGATCATTAACTTTCCCTACAACTGCTTTTTTTCTTAAACTTGAGCTAATTCCCTCGGCTACCTTCGCTACAGTAGTACCTACCGGAAATTCCTTTACCTGCCCATCTGGTAATTTAATTCTTATCATGTTTTCACTCATAGTCATTACACTCCTTTATGATTTGGTTAAATAAAAAAACACACTCATCCCTAATAAAAAGGGACGAATGTGTTGTGTTATCCGTGGTTCCACCCAAATTCCCATAAGTTAAATTATATTCTTATGGCTCTGGTGCTGTAACGTAGCATAAACGGTATTGGATACTTCGGTTCACCAATACAGCTCAAAGGTGGTAAATTACTTCCCTAAGTTAGGAAGATCGCAGCAATATTCTTCCCTCTCTGGAAACTGTAAAAGTAATTCATGTCCTTATCATCGCAATAATTTTATTTTTATGATTGTAAAATAAAAAAACGCACACATCCCTATAACAAGGGACGAGTGCGTTTTACTCGTGGTTCCACCCAATTTCCCATAAGTTATATAACAATAACGTATGGCTTTGGTGCTGTAACGTAGCATAGACGGTATTGGATACTTTGGTTCACCAATACAGCTCAAAGGTGGTAAATTACTTTCCTAAGTTAGGAAGATCACAGCATATTCTTCCCTCTCTGAAAACCGTAAAAGTAACTCATGTCCTTATCAGTGCCTAATATATTTCAAACTAATTAGATTTTTATATAATATTACAATGAATCTCTAAAAAAAGCAACAATCCAATTTAAACTCCTTTTCTTTATATATGTTTGTTACATTAACCTGCCCGCAATTTACTATAAATGATAAGCGATCCTTTGCTTCGTTTTGAAGAATCGCCCTCCGATTGTTGAAGAGTATTTTGAATAATTACATCCCAACTGATTTCAAATTTGTTAAATGGTATAAATCTTTTACTTCATGAGCGAAAAAGCTCGGTTCTTCTTTTAGCAATTGTTCCTTGGAATGACTACCCCAATTTACTGCTACTGTTTCACAGCCTGCAGCTTTCCCCATTTTTATATCGAAAATCGCATCGCCAACCATAGCGCATTCTGTAACTTTTAACGAATATCGCTCAACAATTTTTAAGATACCATCTGGATGTGGTTTGTAATGCTCTACTTGATCGGAACCGATCCAGTCTGTAAAAAAATGTTCTAACTGTAGCTTTTGTAAGTTTCTATATAATACATCTGTCTTTTTACTTGAAACAACAAATAGTAATAAGCCTTGCTTACGCAAAGTGCTTAATACTTCATCTATATGTGGGAAAGCGGTAATGGTTTGTTCCTCAAATGTTTTATAAGCTTGGCGAAAAAGTTGTAATAGCTTAGTAAATTGATCCTCGTTCAAAGTATGACTTGTCATTTCATGAAAAGATTGTTCAATCGGAATCCCCATATAATAATCGACCTCTTTTTTGGTCGGAATGGGCAATTCGCATTCTTTAAATGCCTTCTGTGTAGCCAAAAAACCACATTCCCCAGAATCGGCTAATGTACCATCAAAATCAAAAATAATTGCTTTCATAATTAATCAGCTCCTACTGCATTTCATATATATTTTGTTTCGCATATTTTAATAATTGTTTCGAGTCTATGATTTCGATAAATCCCGGTACCCGCTTGATAATACCGCACCTCTCAAATGATTGGATACATCGATTTTGGTGCCTAACTGTTATCCCTATAAATTCAGCAATCATCTTCAATTCGCTCTTTGGTATTAATGGGTTAATAAAAGCTCCTTGCTCATCATGGGAAATGGATGTTAAATAGCTAGCTAGCCTTACATCTGCTTCATGTAACAAATTAAAAGAGAGGATCGATGATTTCGTTAAAAATTTTCGACTTATTGATTGTAGCAATAATTCATTAAAGGTTGGATTTTCTCGCCAGATACGTGCCAATCTTAATGGTATTACAGCGATATGAACTGGTGTCACTGCTTCTACGGTATGTATTGTATCAACTTGTTGTACAAGCTCTAAATCACCAAATAGTTCAAGTGGTTTGTTAAATGTAACAATCAATTGTTTTCCTTCTTTTGAAGTGGTATAAATTTTTACCTTTCCCTTTACTAAAAAAGATAGAAAAGGCAATGTAAAACCTTGTTCATAAATACATTCTCCCGGAGAAAAGGATCGCCATTCAAGGACATCTGTTTCTATAGGAAACTTTTTATAAATTTGCTTTATGTATTGTGCAATTGCATCCGTATCATTCAAAAGATTCAATGAAATCAAACTCCAGTCTCACATTATCAATATACTTCATTTCAATAATAACAGAAAGGACATATGTCCATAAAAGTTAATTGTCAATTTGCTGAAGAATTGAATTTACTAGTGAAATGTTAATTAAGAAAATATAACCTCATTGTTGAATACCTGTTGTATTACTCACGCACAACATGCTACCCTAACATAATCAATTGATTTCTATATACATTCATGTGATACAGTATAAATACATACATCATTTATAATTTTAACAATATATTAAACTAAAATCTTATAAGGAAAGGCAGTTTGAGAATGCAAAAGAAATTAAAGAGAAACCGAATTCGTTGCAAACATTGTGATGATATTATTGAATCGAAAAGTACAAATGACTTTCAAAAATGTAAGTGCGGTGCAGTAGGTATAGATGGCGGGTTAGACTATGCTAAACGTATTTATGGTTCAAATCCAGCCGAAATACATTATGAGGAATTATCCGAATATGAATAATTAAAAAGAGAGGTCCGAAAATTGGTATATCCGCTGGATAGGTGAAAAAAGGAAAAAACCCAAGAATTCTAAATTCTTAACATTTCTTGGGTTTTTAGATTTAATAAATTTTACTTTTAATGACCATTATAGATTGAAACTTTAAGTAAGTTTATCCTTCATAGTATTTACATCAATGTAAATCCTCCCCATTGTTTGAGCTGCTTTAATTTTTCGGTCAAGAATTTCTTTAAAGGTAAACAAGCCTTCTAATACAAGGATTATGTCAGATCCATCAATTAAAATTGTATTTAATGCCTTCCCTCTTACTAAAGCATCAACTGAATCATTTGAAAATCCATTTATTGAAATAAATATCCCTCTCCCATATAATTTACCTTCAACTTTATGTGCAAATTGATATAAAGCATCAGATGCGGTTAAATTATCTTGCCATTTCGCTTCCAAGATATAGTTTTCTCCATCAAACTTTATAGTTCCATCAATCTGTTCACCTCTAAGCTTGATAGGATCAGATACAGTTAGAGATTCATAGATTGATAGACTTTTCAAAAAAGTCTCTAGTAAATATCCCCTTTGTTGTAGTGAGATACTTTTACCGGATGAATCCTTACCTTGATAAAGATTTATGAACTGATTATGTAACTCTTTTAGTGTATTTTTCCTCGTGTAAAATTCCTTTTCCTTTCTCTCACGGACTTCTCTTTGTTTCTTTAACTTAGAATCCCTTATTTCTTGTAACTGTTTTAAATGATTAATATTTCTTTTAGCTTCACTTTCATCTAACTTTTTCAACTTATTAAAAAAGTATGGGTCAAAATGATTCCAATCAACTAGTGCTTGAATCATACTTCTATATTGCCCTATCCCACCATCGACACGGTTATTCAGATTACCAAAAACCATATCAATTATTTGAGATCTGTTTAAACTTTCATTCACATTTTTCAGGTCATTTTTTGTACAACCATTATTAATAAAAAAATCAATAATATCTTTTTTAGGCCAAAATATAGATAAGATGCAGGTTCTCATAGAATCTGTTATGTCTTTTGGAAAAACAACTGTATTCATTTCAACACCTCTATACTTATATTAGCTCATATATTAGGAGACGAACCTTAATATTTCTAATTAAGAGATTTATAAAGAAATGTATTTCCGCTTTAAACTAACTTTACTCTTCTAATAGAAGTTTATATTAAGTCCTTATTTTAACTAAATAATCTTGATGGGCTTTAAGGCTATACTAGCATCAGTATTTATAAAATCTGCTATTTAGTCCATTACCTTACTTTAAGACTTACTTATTAAACCCTTACCATTTCAGACCAAATTTAAAAAAGCATATTAAGGAAATAACAAAAATCACTAGAAAAACAATAACGGTTAACTGGTTATATTGAAAGATTAAAAATAATAAAGAAATGAAAATTAAAATAATAGAGGTAATACTATTCTTCTTTAGCTTTTTCTTTAAGAAAAAATCAATGAAACCTACAGTAAATATGAGTAGAAACAGCATCGCTGTAAATCTTATAAAACTAAGTAAAATGTTCTCACCGCTTGATATTAAGATAAAACTTACCAAAGCTACAAATAGAGTAAAAAAAGCTTGTCCAATCGGAAATACAATATCCTTTAGCTTATTAAAGCCATAGTCTAATATTTCCATTCCAGACTTAACAGCATTAATTTCCTTATTTTGCTCACTATAATAAAGAAGTTGTTGATATAGTTTTTCTGATATTTTCTCTATTTTTTCTTTTTCATGTAAAGAACTATCATTTATAATCTCCTTTATATCTCTAATATCCGATGAATCCAATAATGGAAAACAATCAAATACGGCTAAGAAAAATTCCTGCCCTTTAGTAATGTCAGATTTGTATTGATAGGCAATAGCTAAGGCCTTACTTATATTTGTCATAGATATATTAGTTTTAGCAGTTTTTAAGTCCTTATTTTTTTGATATTGTACTTTAAACTCCTTATAAAACCATACAAATAAAGCTACAATTATTAACCAAACGGTGACTTCTAAAGGATTCATATTTGTGACTTCAGTAATACTTTGAAAAACCGTTTGTACGTCCAAAATTTCTCTCCCCCAAGTATCGTTTAGAATAGATTTCCATTTTTTAGTTATTAGATATTAATATCAAGGCATGTCGCATTATTAACAAAAAGCATCTCTACAGTTGCTTTATAGTTCACTTAATCAATTTGAAACAGAACGGGCAATTTTCTAGATTATCATTAAGATTATTGTATTTTCTATTAATAGTTTAAAAACTTTAATCTTTGTATGTTCCATTGATATCAATTTAATACATATTTTTGGATGTGTTCGTTTTGATATAATTCTTCCCAGAACATAGATGGTTTTGGATAAAATGTTTTTAAACCGTACTTAGTCATCCGGGTGTATTTTTTTGAACGTAGTAAATAACAAACACGTTTTGCACGTGAAACACAAACAAAAAACACTCGGCGGTCCTCATTTAACTTTTCAGGATTATTTTCATTTAAATAGTAAGGAAAAGTTCCTTTTTCCAAACCAAGCATTATTACAACCTCAAATTCAAGACCTTTTGAACTATGTCTTGTTGAAATTGTTACTTGATTTAGGGGCTTACCAAGATTTGAAAACCTTGTAATATCGTAGCCTTGAAAATCTCCATTTAATGAAACATTTAATAATGTTTTTAAATTATTTACCTCGTCAGGATAAATATCGGATTCATTTAGAATATTAAATAAATCTAAATTGGATATCATATATTTTAACCATTCATACAAAGACTGATTGTATTTAGCGCTGTTTTCTAATAGAGAATACAGTCTCTTTCTTTCCTTAATCACTCTTTCTGAAGATATAAATTGATTATTTTTAGTGAGTACTTGGATCCAGTAATCAACCAGATTATTAAATGATTCATTTGAATTTGTTGTTACCCAAGAAGCACATTTTTCTAACCAATTAACTATATCACTTCTATTAAAGTCAAATTTTGATATATAAAATGGGATGCCTCTTTTATCTAAAATACTGCTTAAAGCCTTTATTTGCTTTTCACCTTGGACTAGAACACAAATCTCTTCTAAAGGAATGCCTTCCTGCTGACAATCAGGAATGATCCTTTTGACAACCTCTTCATATTGATCATCCAATTCTTCTTCACAGGTGACAAAGTAAAATTCTGCCTCTTTATCAAATGATTTCCCTGATACATACTCTCGTCCTTGATTTAGTCCTAGAACTGATGCATTAATAATATCTTGATGGCTTCTATAATTTGTTCTTAATTCTATTGGCATAATATTAGGATTTAGATAGAGTTCATTTAAGTAGTCAGGTATTGCACCGTTAAATCCGTATATAGATTGGTCCGGATCACCTACTGCAAAAATTTTAATATTTGTTTTATGGAATAGAGAAAGCACCATTTCATGTAATGGTTTACCTAAATCTTGATACTCATCAATTAGTATCCAAGGAAATTTGGCCTCTAAGCATTTTCTTACATATTCCTCTTTTTGTATTAGTAATGTTGCATATTTGACAATATCAATAAAGTCAACTTTCCCCATAGCATGAAGACGCTTTTCATATTCTTTAGCAGCTTTTAGTGCAATATCGTAAGGTTCAACTGTAACTGAACTAATACCTTCAATACTTAAAGTTCTTTCCTTGTCCATATCAAGAATTTTAATATCTTTTGGATTATAATTTAGTTCTCTAACTATATCATTAAAAAGTTGATTCTTTTCTTTTTCTGATACAATTTTTAATGGCAAAGGAATTTCATAATTATATAAATGAGCAAATGGACTAATTACCTCTGCAATACAAAATGCATGTACAGTTCCTAAGAAAACATTGCTTCTTTTTACATACCCTAAATCAAACAGTCTATTCGTAAACTCCTTCACTGCTTCCCTATTATATGTTAAACAAGCTAAGCCTCTAGGATATTTAATCTTTTCAATCAACAGCCTCATGATTTTCAAGGTTAATACTGTAGTTTTCCCACTACCGGGTCCGGCTTTAACAACAGTACTGACGTTAGAATTAAAGGCTTTAAGCTGGTCTTCATCATTTTTAATCTGCTCAATTTTTTTTAGGTAGGTTGTATTCATATTACTCTACCTCATCTATTTTACTATATATTTGAAAAATCGCTTCTTCAATATAAGATGGGATATGCTCTTTTATACACATTAGTGATAGCCTTTGAGCATATCTACCTTTTCCTATTTCATTGTCACTATTTTCAATTTTCCTCAAGCAAGCCCAGTAATCTCCAGAATTTAGTTCATTTTTAAAGTTTTCTTTTTGCCGCTCTCCACCTGTAGTTAACTCATTAAATATACTACAAATAATATTTCTCCCTGCTTCGGATTTTGAACAAGAATCCATTATGTCTACTTCAATTGTATAGTATCCAACAAACATTCCATTCTTTACAAAAAGCTTCTCCTGTTCATCAAGTTCTTCTGGTATGCTAGAATCATCTATTTTTTTCAATTCTATTAATAAATTTCCAATTCGTTCTAAACCTAAATATCCATTTGAAGTGTGCGTGTCGTTAACCAACATATGATATTTTCTTTTCAGTTCATCTTTTTCCTTTACCCAAGCATAATAATCTCCATCTGTAATGCACACATACGGAATACCTAGTAAATCTAAAAACGCTACATAAGGTTTAAAATTAGTAGAATTGATATTACAGCAGATAATACCTTTTAAATCTAAAGGCATACCTAGTTTCTCTGCGAATGCAGGAATCAAATACTCCTCAGCTATACCTTCTACTAATATTACGCCCTTACCGAAATATATTTCTCCTCGTTTAACATCAATATATCGTTCAAGGTCTTGCATTTCTTTATTTGATAAATCTAAGTTAGCTGTTGTATTAATCATCGTTCCTTTTTTAGTTGTTCGTAAATGAACAATAGAATTCAATGGTGCAACAGATGTTATGTATGGTGAATGTGTTGTCATTAACACTGAAGTATTATTCTTCATTACATCTTTGTAAATGATTCTTTGAAATGTGGGATGTAAATGTGCTTCTGGTTCTTCAATCGCAAGTATTGTGAAACCTTCACTAGCCGAATGAAATTTATCCATAAAAGAATATAATTTAGTAATTAGTTGGTCCTCTATATTTTCTTTCAAAAAATAATTACCTTTAGAAGTAGATTCATAACATTCATCTAATATTTCACTTTCATTTTCTCTCTTTAATTCCATATATATCTCTTTTTTCAATAAGGTTGGAATGGTTTTATCCTGTAAAGATAATAGAATCAAAGAAATATAAAGTATATTATTTATTCCAAGACTTGTCTCACTAGTTGGTCTTTGTTTTTCTTCACCTATCATCAATTTTAACGTATTTAAAATTCTATTCGGATCGACATCAACTGTTTCTAATGCAACTTTAGAAAAGGATTCGTTTCCTAGTGTATTAATGAATCTATTATTTATTTGCTTCTCAAGATCGATTAATTCATCAATTGATAATATTTCATTGCTTTGTTCTTTTAGTTTTAGAGCAATATCTTCCAATTCATTTTTATCAATTTCATATTGCTTTAACAAATTATTTATCGGTGATTTTCTTGAATTCCTCATTTCACTTTCAACATCGCGTATAGCATTAATAACTTTAATATTCAAATACTTTCTATGATTATGTGTAAACTGTACTTCTGGACGATTACCTTGAAAAATTGTATATAAATACTCATTAGTTTCAGGAGAAGGAAAGAATAGATAAGTTAAACGTAACGTCGGTGGTTTATCTGAAATTGTTGCATCAGACAACATTGATAAAACTGTTGTATTGTGTTCATAACCTCGAATTTCAATCATAACTTCGACTATTTCACCATTTTTCATTGGATTATCTAATCCATCAAAAAAATCTGATTCGTTTAAATAACGATCTTCATCAGATAGTTTAGGATCCAAGATTAATTGAATCGCTCTTAAAAAATTTGTTTTTCCTACATTATTTTCACCAATGATAACTTGCTTATGACTTAAATTAACATCGATATCCTTAAAGTTCCTAAAATTTTTTATTTTTACTCTAGAAATATATGGTGATTTAATTGCACACATAATTTTCCCCCTCTTCTGATTTTCTTTTATTTTTATTATATCGTTTAATAGAATAATTTGTTGAATTTTAAGGAAAGGTTTATTTAAGGTCAGTAAAAATGAAAATTAACAAACACTGGTATCACTATAAAAAAGAAAGGACATTACACTATTGTAGGTAATGCCCTTATCACACAATTATTTTTCGCTAAATTGACCACATTCTAATGACTTATTTGAATTAAAATACCCTTTTAAAGCATAAATTCCCTAAAAATTGCAAACCTATGTATGAATTTACGAAATAAACCATTATGTTTCTACACAGATATTGTTTTCTCTTTATTCTTCTAAGAACTAACTTATTTGATTAAAATAAATCTTAAATTTTGCATTAGAGTTTTGAACTGCTGCCCATGTGGACATTAATAAATATTCTATTTGTATAATCTCCGGTTTTGGAATCCTACCGTTTTGCTTTTCTTTTTGGTATTCTTGCAATGAAAACATATCACCTAGCAATGCCCAAACATAAACATTTGAATCCTGATCCCGTGAAATCCTTTTGATTTTTTCCCATATTTTTTCAGGATGTTTTTTCCCGGTATTAACAATAATTCTGTTAGTCTTTACACAGTAACTATCAACATCCCAATCCTTATCCCAATTATTTAAATCTTTTGGCTTCCTATTACTTAAAGGATTTACATAATCTAAATTCTTAATTATTTGACCACATACATCCTGAAATGCAGATGCAGATAATTTTTTATTACTGGCCTTACAATGAATAAAATAAATCGACTTACTTTTTTCATTTAATCCTATAAAATCTGCAATTTCAGATTGTAAATCTGTACAAATCAAATAGTCTAGATTTCTTATAATACGGGATATTTCTTGAGAGCCTTTATTTGTAAGATCTAAATTTCTTGCATAATTAGAAACCAAATAAAATAATGAGTTATAATCCCATTTTGGTTTAGTTATTCTTAATCTATCTTTCTTATCTCTATAAAACTTTCCTTTTTCGTTAAGTTTTTTAATACCCTTCTTTGTTTTAAATTCTACAAGTATATCCAGTAATCTATTATCATCATCTTTAATTCCAATCTCATAAAAATCTCCTTTACAATAAACAGATTTACAATCCTTGGTTAATATTTGGAAGTTCTGAAGTTTGTTTAAATAGGTGATTAAATCTTCCTTTTTATCATCAATAATTATATACAGATTCCAGTTTCCAATTTTTTTTAATTTATAATTGTGTTTCGAATCATCAAATTCAACTTCAATTTCATAACTTTTTTCATTAACTTCTATATTAAACTTCCAATTTTCAATATCAAAGATTAGCTTTTCTAAGAATAAACTACTATTCTTAACATCATAAATTTTCTCCCTTTTAGACTCTTCAATATCAATTAAAATATTTATTGGTTCTATTACATCGGGAGTATTAGCTTTCGAACCATATCTCTTAAATATTGAAGGTTTAATCGTTGCTAATTTTAGTTTTTTTGATAAATAATTAATCCAAGAAATATATTCTTTCAAATAAAATAAATTCGATGAATCAGAAACTCTTGCATTGCTGAATCCTATATATCTTCCTCTTGCCTTATTATCATGTCCATTACTTACTCCATAAACAGTTGTTAAGAATTTATATTTATCAGTAATAGTAGGAGAAACAGCCCCCATATTTTCAGAAGACAACTTTTCCCGTTTTATATTATCTGAAATAAATCCATTATTAATTGTTAACTCTTTAAAAGTTGTGTTATTATCGAATAATTTTTGTAATCTATCTGCTGGAATCCTTTTATATTTTTCATGTATTTCATTAGGTATAATATTATTACTATCATAATAAAAAAGTAATTCCTCATTAATCTTCAACACGCTTATTCCCAATTTCGGTTCAATGAAATAATTATTTACTAAATAAGGAGAACTTCTAAAAATAGAATACAGAACAACAATTGTAAATATATTAGAATTTTTTAGTTCATATATAACCTTAGCGTTATAACCATTAATAAGATTATTTAATATATATGTATAGTAATTATCGATTCCTTCAAGTGGCTCTTCAATATAGAATACATTTGTTTGTAATGGTAATCGGAAATTGTCTATTAGTTCTTCATCTAATTCAGATTTTAAATAATTTACTTTTTCTAAAAACCTATTATTTATATGCATAACATTCGGTAGATAAGAAGTTATTTTATTAAAATAATCGTCATAATTAAAGTTAATCAAATCTAATTCTTCATTTAATTTAGATTCGTAATTTAAATATTCTTTAAATAACTTTTCTTGATTTACACTGCCCTCTCTATATATCACTAAACTCTCCGAAACTAAATCATTTTTCCGAATTATACGCCCAACTTGTTGAATTAGTGATCTTACATCGTTAAAAGAGTCGTAAATAGCCAATAATGAAAAATCGTTATCATCAATACCTTCAATAAGTTTATTTTGATGTATCCAGAATGTGGAAGGAATTTCTTTAGTATTAGGTACGTTTTTAAAAAGGCCAGCAACAACATCAGTTTTAAACGTATCATGAATTGCTGTTACGGTTTCACCTTTTTTATTTAAATAATCTTTAGCTTTTAAAATTTCAGATACATCTTTAAATCTAATTATTGTTTTGATTTTTTTGTTATTTTTTTCTTCCATTTGTTTTGTTAAATGTACAACTTTATTTAAAAATTCCTCTAAGGAATTAACTCCCTGATATTTGATAAATCTTGGGCTTCTAATTCTATTTTCTTCAATTGCTCTTTGAAATGAATAATTATAAACAAATTTTTTATCTAGATAAAAGTTATTATTATCGTTTCTTAAAGGAGTTGCGGTAAATAATATAACCTTTTTATTTAAAGCTCGAATAGTTTGCTGCCATTTTTTAGCGGGTTCTCTATGTCCCTCATCAAAAATTACCAAGCTTATTTTTTCCTTTAATTTTTCAAAATCCTTAAAGTGTTTTTCTCTAATATCATTAATGGTTTTTGCAGTGCAAATATAAATGGTACTTTTTTTAGTTTTTAACAAATCATTTATGTTACTTGGATATAGTTTTTCTACATTCTTAAAAGGTGCCTTTAGTTCAAACTTTGAAATAATTTTATCTTTCAACTCTTCTGTCAACTGGTCTGTGATGCCTTTAGAAGGAGATACAATCAATATATTTTTATGCTTTTTATAATAGTTAGAGATATAAGCAATAATTATTGTTTTTCCAGTTCCAGTCGGTAGCTTTATGAGAGCATTTTTGTTACTTTTGCTTTTAAGATATTTTTCAATTGTAAGTAGCGCTTCTTTCTGAAAAGAGTATAACTTCCGAAACAATTCAATGTGATTATCGATCTTCAACTTTGCTCATCCTTTGATATATAAAATTAACTCAAAATATAACAAATCAAATTAATTATACAGTTATCGACAACATTATACTAAAAATAACCAATAAATAAAAAAGGAAGAAACAACTGTTTCTTCCCTCGTATAAAAAGCTTTTCTTGAATTTGATATTAATGCATTGAACCATAAAATTTCCTAAAATAAAAGGAACCATAAAGTTTCCAAACGGAAATTTTATGGTTCCTGTCACAATAACACAAAAAAACCACCAACATATGTATTGGTGGAGACGGCGGGAGTCGAACCCGCGTCCAAAGGTATCGGCACTCAGGCTTCTACACGTGTAGTTGGTATATTATCTTTCACTAGCTCTTCAGCCTACCAACAGGCTTCCGAGTAGCTAGTCCGATTGATTTCAACGCTCATCCTCAGACTGCGGATAACCGTATAGCCCGCTTCAGTTGAGACCCTTCAATCCGCTTCACGGGCGAAAGCGGGAAGGATCCTTTAGAAGTGCTTACGCAGCTGCTAAAGAGTAATTGTTTTCTTTGCCAGTTATATTTAGGCGATAACGTTTTACGAGTCGTAACCTCGACGCGCAACCTGAGCTCGACCTACCCCTGTCGAATCCGTAACGTCCCCATAAAGGAAAACGCTCGGGTAATTACGAGCACAAATTATTATTCAATTATTAATCGCTTATTAGCGACATGATTTATTATAACATATCCAAAAACATTTTCAAGGGCTCAAAGGTGGGATGTTTTCCCACTAAGACTTACGTTTTCCAGTTCACAGTTCTACTCACTTAATACTTTGTCTATCACTAGCTTCGTCATATTCGGCACAATCTCCATCGAGTACGCTATTTCTACTCGTTCAAGCTTCTTATGAGCATCTAAGCCATAAGGACCGATATTAATCACCGGAACATTAATGTCTCTTATAGCATCATAATCTACGTAATGCTTCGTGCCCCATGCTGGATTATTATCCTTTACAGCCTTTATTCCAGCTTCATCATCGCTAATCGCCATAAAGCTCATGTCAGAGATATATGGAAAGAAGTTCTTCACCTTTATCGGTTGTTTATATACGGATTGAATGGTATGAACCGCTTCATCTATAGCATCATTCAATTTCTGTTCATTAGACGTTTTCCCTGTCAATTCAATTCGCGGATAATATAAGGAAGAATAAAATAATATAATGGTTGGATTCTTATCCTCCATCCACTTCCACGCTTCCTCAACCACTTTTAAAGCAAACATACGTGTATCGAGAGAATCATCATGAAGTAAGTTATTTTTGAAAACAGCCATTGCTTCTTTATACTTGTTACCATGTGCTTTGACTAACATTTCATCCATTTCTTCATAGAGGAGGACTCGTGGCTCCCACGGAACCCCGTCATTCCGTTTTCCTGACATGTTACAATACGTGTTATAGCTCTGTTCAAAAGCAGTTAAAGCATTTTGAAAAGCAATATGAGCTTGCTCCTTCAACAATTCAAGTGCTTCCTTTGGCGTCCAGGAATGGATGAAAAAGTTATAATATACAAACGCTCCTAAAGCCGTCTGTACATTATATGCAGCCTTTAAATCCATTTGTTTTAGGGCAACTGGTGGTAATGTATATTCACCATGTGCTTCATTACAAAGCTCGGGATTATAGCTAATCTGTCTCGTTAATTCGGATGCAATGAAATTAGGATCAATTCCCTCAAAGGCAGCACCGACATGGGTTTCAGCCCCAGTAATATAAAAGGATGGGAGCAATTTCCCTACGGTGCCTTTATAAATATAACGATTCGGATCCCCCTCATATAATGGCGATACAAAATCAGCATTTATCGCAGCAACATAATCAAACCCTTGCTCTTCTTTCCATTTATTTAATGTTTTAAGTGCAGAGAGAATACCATGTGAACCATCCTCTTCATCGCATTCTGCAATAAACACGAGGTTACCATTTAGCTTTTCCGGATGTTCAGAGAAATATTGAAGTAAATACAAATTACTTGCCAGTCCACTCTTCATATCAAGAGCTCCACGGCCAAATAACCATTCATCCGGAAGCAAATGCTCTCGGTCCTTAAGTGAAATCTCTTCATCCTTTAACCATTCCATCCATTCATCTGGTTGAAAAGCATAGTCTGCCTGTTGATTAAAATCCTCTACCCCAACGGTATCCATATGTCCCATCATGATAACTGTCCGATTACTATTTCCTTTTGTTCCTTTCACATAAGCAAGAACATTATGGCGTTCCATTTCATCGTCTATCGTTTTTTCAATTACTAAGTGATCCGGGTTTGCTTGATAATAAGGAAAAGATGCTATCATCGTGTATAAGGAATGAGCAATTACACGCTCGCCATCCGTATTCACAATACTTCGAATCGAAACAAGCTGCTTAGTTAAATGTAAGACTTCATCACGACATTTCATTAAAGAATATCCCATTCACTTTATCCCCTTTATAGTGTAAAACCATCAGTCACTAGTAAACTGATGGAAATATTCTTATCGATTATAGTCTTTTATTGCACGATCAATATCACGCTTCATTTGTTTCTTCTTTAAATCCTCACGTTTATCGTATTTCTTCTTCCCTTTTCCAAGTCCTATTAATACTTTTGCATAGCCATTTTTCAAATAGATCTTCAACGGAACTAGTGCATACCCTTCTTGCTGGGTCAAACCAATCAGCTTATCAATTTGCTTTCGATGTAGTAATAGCTTCCTTGTTCTAGTTGGATCATGATTGAATCGGTTACCTTGTTCATACTCCGAAATATGCAAGTTGATTAATTGAACTTCACCACGCTTATCGATTCGAGCATGGGAGTCCTTTAAATTCACACGTCCCGCACGCAATGATTTAATTTCGGTACCTTGTAGGACAATCCCCGCTTCATACGTATCTTCTATAAAATAATCATGTGATGCTTTTTTATTTTGTGCAATAACTTTACCTTCACCTTTAGGCATTGTTTCGCCCTCCTAAAACTACGTGCATCAATTTTACCAAATAATCCAACGTTATTCCAATAAGAAGGGAAGTAATCAGGTTATAAGCTTGTCCAAGCAAGCTGTAATAAAAACCCCAAAGGTACCAGCTTCGTACCTAGGGGCTCTATAGATTCACATGTTATAACAGTAAAAGACTTAATGCCATTAATGCCATACCACATATTACCCCATAAATGGAGACATGGGCTTCATCAAATTTTTTCGCTGCTGGTAATAATTCATCAAGCGAAATAAACACCATAATTCCAGCTACAGCTGCAAAGATAATACCAAACATCGTTTCCGTTAAGAATGGCATTAGGAATAAGAAAGCGACAATTGCTCCAACAGGTTCTGCAAGTCCGGAAAGAAAAGAATATTTAAATGCCTTTTTCTTATCATTTGTAGCATAGTAAATCGGAACGGAAACCGCGATACCTTCTGGGATATTATGAATTGCGATCGCTATAGCAATGGCAAAACCTAGCGTTGGATCCTGAATAGTCGAAACAAAAGTAGCAATACCTTCTGGGAAATTATGTATCCCAATTGCTACTGCTGTAAAAACGCCCATTTTCATCAGGTCTGGATTTTTTGTTACTGCTCCATTGGTCTTCATATCCTCCACTTTCTTTAATTCGTGTGGGTTGGAACCCGACGGCACAAACCGATCAATTAATGCAATCAGTAACATTCCCGCAAAGAAGGATACAACGGTTAACCATCGCCCTCCACTCTCACCTAATTCTGAAACAAGCGAATCTTGCGCCTTTACAAATATTTCAACCATGGATACATAAATCATCACCCCAGCAGAAAAACCTAACGCAAAAGATAAAAACTTCGTGTTTGTTGTTTTCGCAAAAAACGCTAGTAAACTTCCTATCCCAGTAGCCAAACCGGCCATTAACGTGAATAAGAAAGCAAGTATCACTTCATGTGGCATTTCAGTAGATCTCCTTTTCATAGTTGGACTACCTAATTTGTTTTTCCCTAGGGAAACATTTTAATATAGAAATATATTATTCGATGGATGATAAATATGCAATAAAAAAATTCAAAAATTTACAATAGACTAGTTTAGATTAATTCTGCACAAATGTATGATTTTCCTCAAACCCGTAATTTCACTTTTTTCTTTCAACTATTAGATCACATGTCTTTTAGTTATGCTGGCGCGAAAGATTCTTATACTTCCCTATCTGCTAAGAAAAAGACTAATTCTGCCAGTTAGACAGAATTAGTCTTTTAAATAAGACGTTATTTGTGCTTATTTTTTCTTTTTTGTTTTTGGCTTCTTAGATTTAGCAGGATGTTTGGAGGATTTGCCGTTTTTGGCAGGTTTTCCGGATTTACCCGGTTTTCCACTCTTACTAGATTTCCCTTTATTAGGACTTCCATTCCGGCCTTTATCTGATCTATGTGGCAGTTCCTTGTTTCCTTTCTTTCCTACTCCTACAATTTCAAAATCAATTGCATGCTCGTCCATGTTCACACTAGTGACGCGAACGTCAATTTCTTGTCCAATTCGATACACTTTACCGGTACGTTCACCGATCATGGCATAATGACGCTCATCAAAATGATAGTAGTCATCCGTCAAATAGCTTACATGAACAAGCCCTTCAATGGTGTTTTCTAATTCAACAAATAACCCAAAACTAGTCACAGAGCTAATAACGCCAGTGAATTCTTCACCAATTCGGTCCTGCATATATTCTGCTTTTTTCAAATCGTCCGTATCACGCTCTGCATCGACTGCTGTACGTTCTTTCTCAGAAGAATGTCTAGCAATCTCCGGTAGCTTCTCTTTCCAGCTGCCGATTGTCTTAGCGTCTAATGACTTTTCAATTAAATAGGTTCGAATTAAACGGTGAACAATTAAATCAGGATATCGTCTAATTGGTGAAGTAAAATGCGTATAAAACTCCGTAGCAAGTCCAAAATGACCGACACCTTGTGGATCATATTTCGCCTGCTTCATCGAGCGGAGCATAAGCTTCGAGATAATCATTTCCTCTGGTTCGCCTTCTGCATCCTCCAGCACCTTTTGTAAGCTCTGTGGGTGGATTTCATTTGCTGTACCTTTGACTTTATAGCCTAACCCACCTAAGAACTCAAAGAAGTGTTGTAGCTTACTTTGATCTGGGTCCTCATGAATACGGTGAATAAATGGTACATCCATCCAGTGGAAGTGTTCGGCAACCGTTTCATTAGCTGCTAACATGAACTCTTCAATTAACCGTTCCGCTACAGAACGTTCTCGAATTACGACATCAGTTGCCTTTCCTTCTTCATCCACTAATACTTTCGCCTCTTTAAAATCAAAGTCGATTGCACCGCGACCCATCCGCTTCGAGCGCAGAATGGAAGCAAGCTTTTCCATTTGCTCAAACATCGGTACTAGTGGCTCATATCGCTCTCTGAGTTCTTCATCTTGATCGACAAGTATTTTATTGACATCGGAATAGGTCATTCTTTCGGTTGTACGAATGACACTTTGGAAAATTTCATGATTAACTACTTTACCCGTTGAGTCGATTTCCATCTCACAGCCTAGTGTTAATCGGTCCACTTTCGGATTTAAGGAACAAATTCCATTCGACAAACGATGGGGAATCATCGGGATAACTCGGTCTACAAGATAGACACTTGTCCCACGCTCAAACGCCTCTTTATCAATTGGTGTTCCTTCTTTTACATAATAACTAACATCTGCAATATAAACGCCTAATTTATAATTGCCGTTATCTAATCTTTTCACCGTTACCGCGTCATCAAGGTCCTTGGCATCTGCGCCATCGATGGTCACGATTACTTCATCACGAAGGTCGCGTCTATTTTCTAGCTCTATAGGATCGATTTCATCTGGTGTATTAACCGCTTGTTCTAACACTTCAGGTGGAAAGTCCATTTTAATCCCATGTTTATATATAATCGAGATTATATCAATCCCAGGATCATTTTTATGACCAAGAATTTGAATGATTTCCCCTTCCGCACTCATTCGATTCTCAGGATATTTCGTAATACGAGCAATTACTTTATGCCCATCTACTGCTCCATTCATCTTACCTTTAGGGATAAAAATATCGTTTGGAATGCGTTTATCATCAGCTATAACAAAGCCAAATGCTTTGTTATACTCAAACGTACCAACAACCTCGGTAATAGCTCGTTCAAGAATCCGAATGACAACCCCTTCTGGTCGGTTTCCAGAAATATCCTGCTTTTCAATCCGCACTAATACACGATCATTATTCATTGCGGATGCTAAGTCCGAATGATGAATGTACACATCGGTTTCATTTTCATCATCTGGAATTAAGAAGGCAAAGCCCTTTGCATGCATTTGAATTCGACCACGGATTAAGTTCATCTTTTCTGGAAGGCCAAATCGATTCTTTCTTGTCCGAACAAGCTCACCATTGTATTCTAATTCATTTAACGCTTTTACTAGCTCTTTAAATTCGACTACATCCGTTATTTCCAGAATCTCTTCTAATTCTTCTACCGCTAAGGGCTTGGAATCATAGGTTTTAAAAAACGCGCGTACCTTTTCTACCATTGTTTCACTCATATGACACCCTCCTTCTCTTTCTACTCTTCGTTGTTGTATCTCATTGTGCCCAATCTAATGATTCTAAAAACTGATAAATATCTTCATGTAATTGCTCTTTCTCTTTATCAATTGTAATGACATGGCCAGATTCTTCATACCATTTAATTTCTTTTTGCTCTGCTTCCACATTCTCATAAATATATGTAGCACTGGCAGGATTAATCATCTTGTCTTGTCTCGCCTGAACAACCATGGTTGGTGTATAAATGGTGTCCACATTAGACTTAACATCCGTTATCAACTTACCAAGTGCTTCAAACATTGGACTAGAATTTTCCATTAAATAGGATACCTCATTTTGGATTGTTTCTTTATCTTTTCCTTCTAGTTGTTTATATTCCTTTGAAAAAACCTGGAAACCAGAAGTTAACTGCTTTTCATTGTCAAAAAACATCGGAGCACACATCGGTATAACCCCTTTTATATTTTGCGAATATGCAAGTTTTAAACTAAATACACCACCTAATGACAGGCCTGCAACTGCAATTTCGTTATAGCCTAAATCTTTAAGGTGTTGAAAGGCTTTCTGAACATCCTCCCACCATTGGTCAGGTCTTGTTTCAATTAATTCCTCAGGCGGAGCACCATGTCCACGATAAATTGGTGCATGGCTCGTATATCCTTTCTTCTCTAAAAAGCGTCCAAGCATCCGTACATCGGCTGTATGTCCAGTAAATCCATGTAATAATAAAACAGCTCTTGGTCCTGCTTCAAATGTAAATGGTTTTGGTTGTATTACTTTCATCTGACATAAACTCCTTCTCTATTCTTACTTTACCCTTTATACTATAACTTACACGAATTTGAGTAGAAAAACTAATCAATTATTCTAATCGATATACAGTAAAAAACCCTTACCACTTTTGTGATAAGGGTTGTCATCGACTATTGTAATACGTAAGCACTTAAGAAAGCTAAGACAAAGAATAATACTCCCGCTACAACAGTTGATCTGTGTAGAACAAGGTCAATTCCTCTAGCTTTTTGCTTCCCGAATAATTGCTCCGCTCCGCCTGAGATAGCCCCAGAAAGACCAGCACTTTTACCACTTTGTAATAGAACTAAGATAATCATAATAATTGCATCCAGAACTAATAGAAAATTCACAACACTTCCCATGTTACCATGGCACCTCCTGATCTTAAACAGACAGTTAACTATTCATACTTTAGCATAATTTCAAATACTTTATCAAGCTATTTTTATAAAAGTAGAATATATTATACATATAATAGCATTTCCTAAAAGATTAATCTATGATAAGCATATTACCAGATCATGTAATAGGGAGTGATTGTAATGAAAACGACTTTCTGGATGAAAACGGATGATAACGTAGAACTCTATGTCGAAAAATGGCATACCCCTGATAGACAACCGAAAGCCATTGTTCAAATAGCACATGGGATGGTAGAGCATATCCAACGTTATCATGATTTTGCTAGATATCTGCTAGAACAAGACATATTCGTCTATGGAAATGATCATCGAGGACACGGAAAAACAGGTCAAAGACAGGGGTTAATGGGCTATTTCGCTGAGGCAGATGGTTTTACAAAAACAACAGATGATTTGTTCACCATCACCAAGAAGATTCAGGAGGAATACCCAAATGTACCCATTTTTTTACTAGGCCATAGTATGGGTTCCTTTCTAGCAAGAAATTACATACAAATGCATAGTGACATTCTTCAAGGTGTAATTCTTTCAGGTACAGGCTTTTATCCATCGTTAACTACTAGTCTCGGTAAAGCTCTTTCAGCTCGGTTAAACCCTGTAGAGAAATCCCCTTTGATGAATAAACTTGCCTTTGGCGCATTTAATCGTAAAATTCATAACCCAAAATCCCCGTTCGACTGGATCTCACGAGATCCTGACGTAGTAAAAGCATATATGCAAGACCGTTTTGCAGGATATATACCAACAGCACGCTTCTTTTTCGATTTAATGACAGGCCTACAATTCATACATAATCCAAAGCGAAATGCTAATATACGTAAAAACCTGCCAATGCTATTTATTAGCGGTGAAGCAGATCCAGTTGGTAACTATGGTAAAGGAATTTGGAAAACTGTTTCCCTCTATACACAGCTTGGACTTGATAATGTTACAACGACACTTTTCGAGGGAGCACGACATGAAGTGTTGAATGAAATAAATAAAGAGGAAGTTTACAACATAATCCGACAATGGCTTTTACAAAATATGACAACTTATCCACCTAAAACGCTTTCAATTTGAACAATTTGTATACAAAAGTGTAATCGCTTGAAACCTAGGTATATTACGGTTAAAGTAGTTAAGTATAGTAAAAATTATTTGAAGGGTTGGTACAATCGTATGACAAACATCCATGGTATTGCTGCATCTTCTGGCATTGCAATTGCAAAAGCCTACCAGCTAGTAACACCGGACCTAACATATACTGCAGAGACTGTTGATAATCCAGAAAGCGAAATCAAGCGATTAGAAGATGCGTTAGAAATCTCAAAACAAGAGCTTGAGAAAATTAAGGCTCACACTTTAAAAGAACTTGGTGAAGAGCACGCAGAAATTTTCTCAGCACATTTACTAGTTCTAGGAGATCCAGAACTAATTAATCCAATTAAAGATAAAATTAAAAATGAAAAACTATCTGCTGAGGCCGCATTAGATGAAGTAGCTAAAATGTTCATCGAAATGTTTGAAAGCATGGACAATGAGTACATGCGTGAGCGTGCTGCTGACATTCGTGATGTAACCAAGCGTGTATTAGCACATCTTCTTGGCGTATCTTTCCCAAATCCTGCATTAATTGACGAAGAGGCTATCGTTATTGCTGGTGATTTAACACCATCTGACACGGCTCAATTAAACCGTCAATTTGTAAAAGGATTTGCAACCGATATCGGTGGACGTACATCACACTCTGCTATCATGGCAAGATCTTTGGAAATACCTGCTGTAGTCGGTACAAAAGAAGTTACAAAAACCATCTCCCAAGGTGATATCGTCATTATTGATGGAATCGACGGTAATGTAATTGTCAATCCAACAGAAGAGCAAATTAAAGAATACGAAGCAAAAAGTGAAAGCTTCAAAAAACAACAAGCACTTTGGGCAGAATTAAAAGATGAGCCTACCTTTACTTCTGATGGTGAACAAGTGGAGCTTGTGGCAAATATCGGTACACCTGAAGATGTAACTGGTGTTATTAACAATGGTGGAGAAGGTGTTGGTCTTTACCGTACAGAATTCTTATATATGGGTAAAAGTGATCTCCCTTCTGAGGACGAGCAATATGAAGCATACAAATCTGTTCTGGAACAAATGGGAGACAAGCCTGTTGTAGTTCGTACACTAGATGTTGGTGGGGATAAAGAGCTACCTTATCTTGACTTACCAAAAGAATTAAACCCATTCTTAGGCTATAGAGCAATCCGCTTCTGCCTAGAAAATGAACATGTTTTCCGTCCGCAATTACGTGCACTACTTCGTGCAAGTGTTTATGGAAACTTGAAAATTATGTTTCCAATGATTGCGACACTAGAAGAGTTCCGTAAAGCGAAAGCAATCCTATTAGAAGAAAAAGACAACCTTAAAAATGAAGGTCACGACGTGTCAGATAATATTGAAGTAGGTATAATGGTAGAGATTCCATCCACTGCTGTTATCGCAAAACAATTTGCTAAGGAAGTAGACTTCTTCAGTATTGGTACAAACGACTTAATTCAATATACAATGGCTGCTGACCGTATGAATGAGCAAGTATCATACTTGTATCAACCATACCATCCAGCAATCTTAAACCTTATCAATAATGTTATTGAAGCTGCACATAGTGAAGGTAAATGGACTGGTATGTGTGGAGAAATGGCAGGAGACCCAATCGCGATTCCTATCCTACTTGGTTTAGGGCTAGATGAATTCAGCATGAGCGCAACATCTATTTTACCAGCACGTACACAATTAAAAGGCATCTCTAGGAAGGAAATGGCTTCTTACAAGGACAAGCTATTAACTATGTCTACAGCAGAAGAAGTTGTTGCATTTATAAAAGAAAAAACAGAATAAAGATTTAAAAGCCCAGACATTGAGTCTGGGCTTTTACTATGTTAGATAGAATTCTATAATGAAGTCTATTCTTTCTCCCCTTATATAGACTATATCGCCTTGCTCTCAATATCAGGAAGTTTTCGTAAAACAGAACTACTTAACCAATACATGCTGAAGATAATCATTGTAATACCGCAGAATAATACAGCGATTTCTGGTGCGAAGGTATCACCGATAAAACCACCAATTAAAGCACCAACAGGCATTCCTAAAGATGCTGTACTACTTAACAAGGTAATTACTCTCCCTATAAATGCTGTCTCTACCTGTTTTTGTATAGCTGAAAATACAAGAATGTTTAGTATCCCAATAGAGATTGCAACTATACTGAATAAAATCATAGATGGGACTAAAGGTAAAGTTGCTGTACCGACCCACATAATACCAGTACCAATGTATGAAAATATAATGATTTTCCCGAAATCTAATTGCCTTAATTTAGGAGTAATAATCGTACCAATCATTATTCCTGTTGACAAGGCAGCTAGATAAAATCCATACATTGCTTCTGTCCCATTTCCTTTCAAAAGGGAGAATGCGGGTAAATTGGTTGTCATGATAGTCATTGCAATGTTAATAAAAGTTATAGAGAATATCATGTTAGGAATCAATGACTAACCCATTAACAAATATACCTGTCATTAAGATTAAAAAGTTTCTTTCCCGCATAAATGGCTTTATTATTCTTTTCATTATTCCTTCTCCTCCTCGTTAGATTCTTTTATAAGAAATTCAATGGAATAAGGTGATTGTTCTTCAGTATCTTTCTCTTTATGGGATAAATGTCCATATTTAAAGAACAAATTCTCTAATTCTTCACTTAACTGAGCCACAAGTTTTTTCGACAAGTAGATATTGGTAGTTCTACCATCCATATGCCCCGGTGGAGATACTTTCTCCGGATTCTTATATATTCTAGCTCGAGCTCTATAATATTTTTCTACAATCCCCTTTTCCATATTAATACTCTCAATTTCTAGAATATCGTGTTTTAAAAGCTGCTGAATATGATAGTAAACAGTCCCATGGTTTTTTCCCACTAAATCTGCTACTTGCTTAGGTGTCATCGGCTGTTCGTAAAGATAAGCTACTATTCTAGCTCGTAAAGGATTCGATAGCACTTTTTGTTGTTATCAATTAATTTCCACCACGTTATCATTAGCCAATTTTTTTCTGTCCATTGTGATCACCACTCCTAATTAATTTATATATTTTTTTCTGAAAAAACCTAAATCAAAAAAACATTATGGACCTTAATAAATCATTTATACGAAAGTGTCCGATTAAATTAGGAACATTCGTTTCGTTTCTTCAATTTTTCATAAGTTTATAGGATTGTTTAAAAACACTCCTCATTTTATTTCATTCTTTTAGAGAATTGTTGAAAAAAACTCCTAACTCAACTATTTATTTTTCAATAGAATCAATGTATAATAATTATGGTACTATAATATTACCATTAGTACCAAGGAGGTAAATAAGTATGCATGATAGAATAATCCAAGAAGCAATTAATCTGATTCATGAGAAAGGTTTTTCATTTACTATTAGTGACTTAGTTAGGAATCTAGGAACAAGTAAACGAACCATTTATCAATATTTCGATTCTAAAGATTCTATAATTGAAGCGATAATTGAAGAATTAATCTCTGAAATCAAACTGAAAGAACAACATATATACAATAATGAGGATCTCAGCTTGATAGAAAAAATCAGAGAATTACTTATCTGCATACCGGAACAATTTCAGATAATGGATTTTCGCCTATTAATTCAACTAAAAAAGCTACATTATAACCAATGGGAAAAATTAAATAATTTTATATCACATGAATGGGACATTGTAATAGAACTTATAGAAAGAGGGATAAATGAAGGGGCAATACGCAAAATTAATATACAATTATTCATAGAGTTGTACTTAGGTGCAATCAATCAGATATATGATGCGAAATTCTCCCTCAAAAATCGTTTAACAATGAGCCAAATATTAAATTCCGCTATAGATATTCTATTAAATGGTATCTATGTAGAATAAAAAGGAAGGGAAGAAGGAGCTTTGCATTGGATATATTTAAGTTTAGCAATAATATTTGAAGTTTCTGGTACCATTTCCATGAAAATTTCGGAAGGTTTTAGTAAGGTTATACCTAGTACCATGCTTATATTATTTTATATCTGTAGTTTAATCTTCCTGACATTGACATTAAAGGATTTAGAGGTTTCCATAGCATATGCTATCTGGTCCGGTATGGGTATTGTTATTATCACAGTTATAGGGTTTGTTTATTTTAATGAAAATATTAGTTACCTGAAAGTTTTTGCTATTGCTTTAATTATTATTGGAGTAGTGACATTAAATATGACTGAAGGTCAAAAAGCTCCTACCCATAAAGATATAATGGAGCATGAATCTAACTAATTTGGGGTTCTTGTGTTAATTGGAAACTTGTTTATGGGGTTGTAGATGAGGATTAAAATTCTGACCTACATAAACAAAAACTTAATCATATGATAGGCGGTATAGAAATGAAACTATTGAAACCTTTTTTCTTAGTTACAGATATAGGTTTTATTATTTATTGGTTTGCTACCTTTTTCCACCTAATACCTAAAAGTGTTGCTTTTAAAGATTACGATAACCCTATAATTATAGCGTGGAATTGGTCCTTTTTTCCACTGGATATACTTATTTCAATTACAGGTTTGTTCAGTCTGTATTTATATAAACTGAAAAAGGATTCTTGGAAGGACTATGCGTTAATTTCCTTAGTATTAACATTCTGTTCCGGTTTACAGGCAATAGCCTACTGGGCATTCATAAGGGATTTTGATTTAATGTGGTGGGCTTTTAATTTATATCTTATGATTTATCCATTGTTCTTTCTAAGAATGTTATTAATACAAAAGAATAGTGTTTCGTTCCAAAGGTCATGATTAGCCATCAGAGCATGTTTAACAAGTTATTACATTGGATTTAAATATTTCTAGATAGTGGTACTACCTTTTAAGGTATTGCTTAATTAAACAATTTATCCAAATAGCTCGAGGCTTTCCAAATTGTAGATCGAGGCTGTTGTTTTCATTATTTATCTAAGCTCCTAGTAACTGCATCTTCTTCATTTATATCACAGATAGTATAAACACAGCCCCTACATGACATAATCCTTACCTATTCATGAAGTGAAGCCTATTACAATATCATTTTTTTTCGTTTCATTAGAAATTAACATTGAAAAAACTCTATTCACTATTGTTTTCCGTATTGCCACTGTATAAAATTTGATCAATCAAGGATGTGTATTCTTCAGCCACTATCTTAGCGCCACGACTATTTAAATGAATGCCATCTAATGTCAAATAAAGACCTCGCTTAGTAGATAATCGATCAATTCGGGATGGATTTTTATAAAAGAGTACATCCTTCATTACTCTGATAACACTGGTACCAATGTATTCAGAGCTACTAACTTTAGATAGGTACTTCTCAAACACAGAATGCATATTTAAGAATGTAACAGTTGGATGTTTAGTAGAAATGGATTCCATAATAGTAGACAACCGATTTAATTCAATATTTGACGAGTTCTCTATATTCTCACCCACTATTGCCGGTGTTACAACAACCACATGTTTAGAAGCAGGAATCACATAATCTAATACTTTATTGAAGTAATCACTAAATTCTTGGTGATTTTCGGCTATAGGTTGGGCTTTAACCTTCAACAATTTAGTATAAACATCATTAACCCCGATCCAGAGGAATAGTAAGTCATAGTCCGTATCTAATTTGGATTTAGATAAACGTGTATATAAACTTTTAACTGATTTTTTCCAAGATTTGCAAAGGAGATTGACGGGTGCTTGCCTTCAAGTATAGTAATAAAAGATACTCCAGGGCGTCCTTCGGTTAAACTGTCACCAATTAGTCCTACTTTCATTTTAGTCCCTCCTTTTTTTTGTTCGTTTGTACAAAGTAATCATTTCTAACTCTTAGGTATCTAGCCATAATCCCACCGATACAGTACAATTATCTATATTACAGGCTTCAAACTCAGATAGATAAAATTGTTGCTTAGTACATATATCTAATTTTGCTTTCTCACTGTCGTAACGCGCTTAATTCACCCTCCTCTCAAATTGAATCAACGTTCTAATTTAATTATAAGTGATTTAGTTAAAATAAAGACTACTTTATAAATAATGGCCGGATTTTTGTATCAATTTACAAATTTAATTCCAAAAATGGATATAGTCACTCGTGTTATTTCGTAAGCGACATGTATTCTGTCCTAAAAGATAGTGAGTATAGACAGTTACAGTGAACAACCGAAACCTTAACTAATCTCATATTTACTTTTTTGGCACTCTCTTTCACTCAATTCAAACCTGATTTCTCTCCTGGTTCTTATTATCACTCGTTTCATATCAATCTATTATTTCCATTTTATGATCAATCGGTGTTCTCCCTTTGCTCTTTGGAACTTTCTTTGGATAGCCAATTTGCATAACTGCTGCGATTTTATCCTTTTCAATATCTAGTCCTATCTCATCATAAAAATTAGCGTCATGCATATATGGTGTAATAGTCCAGAGCATCCCTACACCTAATTCCCAAGCTGCAAGCTGAGCATTTTGAATAAATGCACACACTGCTGAGTATTCTTCTTCATACCGAACAGGATCATTCTCTTTTTCAAAATAGATAACGGCATGATGTGGAATTGCCATGAGGAATGATTTCATAGAAGCCATCGTTTTATCCTGGTCTTTTTTTAGCATTCCCATTCTTAAGTAGCTATTGAGAATAGACCAGATTAACATTTCTTTTCCTTTACCTTGAAAAAGCTTGATTCTCCATGGTTCCTTCATATAATGCGTAGGGGCATAGGACCCATATGTAAAAATCTCATTTAATAGCTTCATATCTACTTCTTTTTCCTGAAAAGAGTGGATACTTCTCCGATCCTTAATAATATCCAATACCATAATTTCCCCCATCTCTAACACAGATTGTAGTTTTATTATAAAGATAAATTATATGTTATGCTAATCCATTAAGAAAAGTACAAGGCCAAGGTTTAGAATGTACGAACGACTGATTTCTAGAAGATACAGTAACACGGTGAGCATGAGGAAGCCGCTGTAAAATCTAAGCGTCAGGTGTTAGGATACTTTGTTTATTGTTTCTTTTAAAAAGGAGTACTACAACAGTACTCCCAAAGAATTAAAATTGCTGCCCGGACATAGTCGTCATAAAATCAATGAAGAACCGCTTATAATCAAAGTCTACCGCAATACGATGTCTTTTAATCTCTTTCCCTGCTTCCTCTTCTAAACTTCCGAATGGACGGATATCGGCGATACTTTGACCACGTTCAGTCCCCTGAGTAGCCTGTACTATGTGGACAGGAAGCTCTTGAAAAGTAAACATATCCCCCCGATTTACCGCCATCAAGGTTAGTACATCATGTAATGGTGCACCTTGTACATTAGGATTTCTTTCCCTATAGTACTCATAATAGTAATCAATCATAGGTTTAACAATATCAATTGGCCCCACTTGGTCAATATAGTCTACCATTTGTTGTGTAGCTATTGCCCTTTCTGTAACATTTAATGGGATAATCGTCACATTATCCGCATAGGTTAAGACAATTTGTGCTGCTACTGGATCACCGTGAAAGTTCGCCTCAGACACCGCTGTAACGTTTCCTGGTACCCAAAATGCTCCACCCATTATATAGATTGCTTTTACTTTTTCCATTGTTAATGGATAGAGAAGATACAATGTAGCAAGTGAGGTTAATCTTCCAATATTGACAATGTTAAGTTCACCTTCATATTGGTCAATAATCCCTATAATTTCATAAAAGTTTTCCAGCTCTGGCAATGGATCCTCAGTTGTTGGAGGAGTAATTGGGCCCAACCCATATTCCCCATGAATCTCTGGTACAAAGTCCGGTAATTCGGCTGTCATTGGATTTTCTGCACCTGCTATAATTGGTGTATCTTGAGCTTCTTCTGTGACGACAATGGACTTTAAATATTGTACAGTTCTTAATGCATTCTCCCTTGGGATGTTCCCATAGTCTGTAACAATCCCCACAATCTCGATATCATCATTTATATACCCATATAAAAGTGCAGTAATATCATCTACCCCTATGTCTGCAAAAACTAACACTTTCTCAGCCAAATGTTATCGCCCTTTCTAAAAGCCTTAATTATTATAGCCTATTAAATACCGATTGTGTCCGTGACCAACTATTTTACGGTTTTTGAAGCATCGGGCATATTTTTACATAAAAAGCATCTGGTATTCCAAAAAAATAAACGCATTAGCTCTCATCCATTAGCTAATGCGTTAACTCCATTTACCTGTATAAAAAAAGACTGCGTCACCGCAGTCTTTTGCAAGTATTTATTTATTTTTCAAGTTATAAAATGCATTTAGTCCAGCATATTGACCCATGCCAGCTAATTCATCTTCAATACGTAGTAATTGATTGTATTTCGCTACACGATCAGTACGGGACGGTGCACCAGTTTTGATTTGGCCAGCGTTAGTTGCTACAGCGATATCAGCGATCGTAGCATCTTCCGTTTCACCAGAACGGTGAGATACAACTGCTGTATAACCAGCACGCTTCGCCATTTCAATTGCATCAAAAGTTTCTGTTAATGTACCAATTTGGTTTACCTTGATTAGGATAGAGTTTCCTACGCCTTGTTCGATACCTTGTGCAAGTTTTTTCGTATTTGTAACGAATAAATCATCACCAACAAGCTGTACTTTGTTTCCTAGGCGCTCTGTAAGTAATTTATGACCTTCCCAGTCATTTTCATCTAAGCCGTCTTCAATAGAAATGATTGGATATTTATTAACCATTTCTTCGTACCAGTCTACCATTTCTGCAGAAGTACGTGTTACGCCTTCACCTTTAAGAACATATTTACCATCTTCATACATTTCAGAAGATGCAACATCCATTGCTAATTTAACTTCTTCACCAGGCTTATAACCTGCTGCTTCAATAGCTTCAACAATTGTTTGTAGTGCTTCTTCGTTTGAGCTTAAGTTAGGAGCGAATCCACCTTCATCCCCAACAGCAGTATTATAGCCTTTAGACTTTAATACATTTTTAAGAGAATGGAAAATTTCTGCACCAGTGCGAAGTGCTTCCTTGAATGTAGGAGCTGCAACTGGCATGATCATGAATTCTTGTATATCAACGTTGTTATCAGCATGCTCTCCACCATTTACGATGTTCATCATAGGAGTTGGAAGAGTTTTACCATTAAATCCACCTAAATAGTTGTATAAAGGTACTTCTAGGAAGTTAGCTGCTGCATGTGCTACAGCCATAGATACTCCAAGGATAGCATTAGCACCTAATTTCCCTTTGTTTTCTGTACCATCAAGGTCAATCATTAAAGCATCGATAATGTTTTGACGAGTTACATCTAAACCGATTAATTCTGGTGCAATGATTTCATTTACATTATGAACTGCTTTTTCTACACCTTTTCCAAGATAGCGACCTTTATCACCATCACGAAGTTCTACTGCTTCATATTCACCTGTGGATGCTCCACTTGGTACCATTGCTGAACCGAAAGCTCCTGATTCTGTATAAACTTCTACCTCAACTGTTGGATTTCCTCGTGAATCTAATACTTCGCGTGCGTATACGTCTGTAATGTATGGCATAATTTTTTTCTCTCCTTTTACTTTTTAATCAGGGATGTCCCTGTCATTTCTTTTGGTTTTTCAATATCTAATAAATCAAGCATTGTCGGTGCTAGATCTGCTAGAATCCCGCCATCGCGTAATTCTATTTCATCCTTCGTAACAATTACTGGAACCGGATTAGTAGTATGGGCTGTCATCGGATTGCCCTCTAATGTAACGACTTCATCTGAATTACCATGATCTGCTGTAATAATAGCATGCCCACCTAACTCAATTATTTTGTCCACTACTTTTCCTAGACATTCATCTACTGCCTCGATTGCCTTAATTGTAGGTTCAAGCATACCAGAATGTCCAACCATATCTGGGTTAGCAAAGTTTAAGATAATGGCATTTACATCACCATTGTCTAATTCTTCTAGCAGTGCATCGGTTACTTCATAAGCACTCATCTCTGGTTTTAAATCATATGTTGCCACTTTTGGTGAATCAATTAGGATGCGCTTCTCTCCAGGAAACTCTTGTTCACGTCCACCACTCATGAAGAAGGTAACATGTGGATATTTTTCTGTTTCCGCAATACGAAGCTGCTTCATGTTATTTTGTGCTAATACTTCTCCAATTGTATTATCTAAGTTAGTTGGTTTGTAGGCAACAAATCCATCAATAGATTCACTGAATTGAGTAAGCATAACAAAATCTAAGTTTTTCGGAACTCCTGGTCCACGGTCAAAGTCACGGAAGTCTTCATTAGCAAATGTACGAGATATTTGGATTGCTCTATCCGGACGGAAGTTAAAGAAGATAATAGAATCCTCATCCTCAACCTTTCCAACTGGTTGACCATTCTCATCTGTAATGACAGAAGGAATGACGAACTCATCATAGATACCATTTTGGTAAGAGTCTTCTACCACTTCAAGTGGATGGTTATAACTTGGTCCCTCACCATAAACCATAGCGTCATACGCTTTTTTAACACGGTCCCAGCGCTTATCGCGGTCCATTGAATAATAACGTCCAGAAACGGTAGCAATTTCTCCTACGCCTAGCTCTTGCATTTTTTGTTCCGTTTGTTCAATATAACCTTTTGCTGTCTGAGGTCCAACATCACGACCGTCAAGGAATGCATGTACATACACTTTATCTAGACCTTGATCACTTGCTAGCTTCAGTAATGCAAATAAGTGATCAATATGGCTATGAACACCACCATCAGATAACAAACCAAAGATGTGTAGTGCTTTATTCTTCTCTTTGGCGCGATGGATCGATTTAAGAAAGGCTTCGTTTTCGAAAAAATCACCTTCACGAATCGATAAATTGACACGGGTAAGACTTTGGTACACGATACGTCCTGCACCAATATTTAAATGTCCAACCTCAGAGTTACCCATCTGACCTTCTGGTAGTCCCACCGCTTCTCCACTAGCCTTTAATTGATTATGTGCATACGTATTCCAGTAGCGGTCAAAGTTCGGTTTATTAGCTTGTTCTACCGCATTACCTTTTACCTCATTACGGATAGCAAATCCATCAAGGATTATTAATGCAGCTAATTTGTCTTGACTCATTTTGTACCTGCCTCCACAAGCTGTAAGAAGGAATCAGCTTCTAAACTTGCACCACCAACTAAAGCGCCATCGATATCAGATTGTGCTAATAATTCATCCACGTTAGAAGGTTTAACACTTCCACCATATTGGATAACTACAGCTTCAGCAGTTGCTTCATCTGTTAGTGATTTCACTACGTTTCGAATGTGTGTACATACTTCGTTTGCATCTTCGTTGGATGCTGTTTTGCCAGTACCGATTGCCCATACTGGTTCATAAGCAATGATAGTCTGTGCTACTTGATCGTTAGTAAGACCTTCTAGCGCCTTTTTAACTTGTGTTTCTACTAATGACATCGTTTCATTAGCTTCACGTTGTTCTAAAGTTTCTCCAACACAAACAATTGGAGTTAGACCATGGTTAAATGCAGCATGGGTCTTTTTATTTACTGTTTCATCAGTCTCCGCGAAATACTCTCGTCGTTCTGAGTGGCCAATAACTACATGGCTAACGCCTAAGTCTTTTAACATTACCGGACTTACTTCACCTGTAAATGCACCATTATCTTCAAAATGCATGTTTTGCGCACTAATCTTAAGATTAGTTCCTTTTGTTTTTTCCACTAAAGTTGCAAGATGTGGAAAAGGAGCACATACAATCGCTTCTACTTTTTCATCAGCAGGAATAGATTTTACAACTTCATCCACAAACTGTGTTGCTTCCGTAAGAGTTTTATTCATTTTCCAGTTACCTGCAATTACTCTTTTACGCATGGTATCACCTCTATTAAAGAATTGTGAAACTTATTTATTCGTTAGGGCTTCAACACCTGGTAGAACTTTACCTTCCATAAATTCCAAGGATGCTCCACCACCAGTTGATACGTGGTCCATTTTATCTGCTAAGTCAAACTTCTCAACAGCTGCAGCAGAATCTCCACCACCAATAACGGTATAACCTTCTGTTTCTGCTAATGCCTCGGCCACTGCTTTCGTACCATTAGCAAATACATTTAATTCAAATACACCCATAGGTCCGTTCCAAATCACTAGTTTAGAATCTTTTACGATTTGAGCATACTTTTCTCTTGTTTTCGGACCAATGTCAAGTGCTTCCCAATCTGAAGGAATTTCAGATGTGGATACGATCTTTGTATTAGCTTCCTCTGAGAAATCATCTGCAACGACTACATCTTCAGGTAACACAAAATTAACGCCTTTTTCTTCCGCTTTTTTCATAAATTCTTTTGCTAAATCAATTTTGTCTTCCTCAAGAAGGGATTTTCCTATTTCATGCCCTTGTGCTTTAACAAAGGTGTATGCCAGGCCACCACCAATAATCAAATTATCTACTTTATCTAATAGATTATCAATTACGCCAATTTTATCCTTAACCTTTGCTCCACCAATAATTGCCGTGAATGGACGGTCAGGATTCTCCAGTGCCTTACCTAATACAGAAAGTTCTTTTTCCATCAGGAAACCAGCAGCAGATGTAAGCTTTTCAGCAATACCTGCAGTCGATGCATGTGCGCGGTGTGCCGCTCCAAAAGCATCGTTAACATAAACATCAGCCATATTTGCAAAAGCTTCAGCTAGCGCAGGATCATTTTTTTCTTCTCCAGCTTCAAAACGCACATTTTCAAGAAGCAATAAATCACCATCTTGTAATCCAGAAATAGCTTCATCTACTTCAGATCCATAAACAGAATCGGTTTTTACAACTTCTTTTCCAATTAAATCACTTAAACGCTTCGCAACTGCGTCTAAACGTAGTTCATCTACAGCCTGACCTTTAGGACGACCAAGATGACTAGCTAAAATTACTTTTGCACCTTGCTCAGATAAATAGGTAATGGTTGGTAAAGCAGCTTTAATGCGTGTATCGTCTGTTACTTCTCCATCTTTCATAGGTACGTTAAAATCTACACGGCAGAAAACTTTTTTCCCTTTTAAATCAAGGTCTTTTACTGTTAGTTTATTCATTGGATTCCCTCCTTAAAAAGACTCCTATTCGCATGGAATTTTATACGAATATGCTTATTACGTCATACGTTAAATACTTTCCTTCCCACGAACAACATTACGTTGCCAGCGTGTGGGATAAAGATATGTAAGCTTTAAAATTGGTAGGTTTCCCTAGTCCTTGTTTCTTAACTCAGAGCGTACTAAAATTACATGAGAAAAGGAGGAGAATGTATTCCTCCACCTTTTGCCCATTTAACTTATAGTCCTTTTTGTCCCATGAAAGCAACTAGGTCAACAACACGAGTTGAGTAACCCATTTCGTTGTCATACCATGAAAGAACTTTAACCATGTTTCCTTCCATTACCATAGTTGATAGACCATCTAGGATAGAAGAATGTGTGTTTCCAACAATATCAGAAGATACTAGTGGAGCTTCACTGTATTCAAAGATTCCTTTAAGTTCACCTTCTGCTGCTTCTTTGAACGCTTGGTTCACTTCTTCAGCAGTAACATCTTTTTCTACTTCTGCTACTAAGTCTACCATAGAACCGTCTGGAACTGGTACACGAACAGCCATACCATTTAATTTACCTTGTAACTCTGGTAATACTAGAGAAACTGCCTTTGCAGCACCAGTAGTTGTAGGAATAATGTTTTCAGCTGCCGCACGTGCACGACGATAATCTTTGTGTGGTAAGTCAAGAATTTGTTGGTCATTTGTATATGCGTGAACAGTTGTCATTAGACCACGTTTAATTCCGAATTTATCGTTAAGCACTTTTGCAAATGGTGCTAAACAGTTTGTTGTACAAGAAGCATTTGATACGATATGGTGCTGACTTGGATCATATTGATCTTGGTTAACACCCATTACGATAGTTAAATCTTCATTTTTCGCAGGAGCTGAGATGATTACTTTCTTCGCACCAGCATCAATATGTTTTTGAGAAGAATCACGATCAACGAAGCGACCAGTAGATTCAACTACTACTTCAACACCAAGCTCGCCCCATGGAAGATTGCCTGGGTCACGCTCAGCTAATACCTTAATTTCTTTTCCACCAACAACGATGTTAGAACCGTTAACGGATACTTCTTCCTCTAATACACCATGTACTGAGTCATATTTTAATAGATGTGCAAGCATATTAGCATCTGTTAAGTCATTTACTGCTACGATTTCTACATCGTCTCTTTTTAGTGCTTGACGAAATACATTACGTCCAATACGACCAAAACCATTAATACCAACTTTTACTGCCATTGTATATTCCTCCTAAAATTCTATAAGTATTATTTATTTAAAGGGAAGTATCCCTTAAAATCTGTTCCGCAGCTGCCTCATCCGTAATGAGCACATTGCTTGTACCATGCTTGAAATAGGATTCGATTGCTTTAGCCTTCGATTTACCACCAGCAACGGTAACCACATGTTTCATCGACTCTAAATCCTCTAACTGCAATCCAACAGTACGCACCTTGTGAACAACATTACCTTGCTGATCAAAGTAGTAACCAAATGCTTCACTAACTGCATTTTCCTCTACTAGCTTTTCCCTTAATTCATGTGGTGTCTTTCGGCGCTCTGCCATCGTCAATGCATCTCCAATTCCATGTAAGACAATATCAGCATTTTTTATAAGCTGTAAGACTTCTATTATAGAAGGCTCCTGGATGATGTTTTGATAGGAAGAGTCACTAATTGGATCTGGGACATAAAGTAGACGATAATCTCCCTGTGCTTTACGGGACATTTGTGCCACAATCGTATTGGCTTGGTTTTCCATTTTCTCTCCAATGCCACCACGTGCTGGTACAAATAGGCAATTATTTTCTAATTCGAACGGTGTCATTACACTTGCAACAGAAGCCATCGTCGTTCCACCTGTTACAGCAATCGTAGCATTGGGCGATATAATCTTTTTAAGATATGAGACACAAGCTTTTCCCATCTCTTGTTTAACCCATTCTGCGTCATCACTGTTTCCTGGAACTACAATAACATTCTCTACTTGTAATGTTTCCTTAATTCGATTTTCTAAAACAGTTAAGCCCATTATTTCACTCATAAATTGATTGAGTTGTTCTAGAACCTTTTCACCTTGTTCCGTAACAAGCATACCCTTTGTCGTAACTTCTAATAACCCCTGTTCGTAAAGTAAATCAATTTCACTTCGAACCTGTCTTTCCGTTAATTGACTACTTTCCGCAAGACCTCTTCTACCAATAGGTTGATAGAGGTTTACCGTGCGCAACAGAGAGAATCTGGTTTGCATTACTTCTAACAAGTCAGGTATGAGCTTTTTCTGTAGGTCGAATATTTCTTTCATGACATTACCCCTTTAGAATCGGGAACAAAAATGTCCCACGCATTCTTATGGTGTCCCACATGTCCCAAAAAAATACACATAGTAGAATCCTATGTACATTATTATCATATCATAATGCGTAAAATATACAACCAATATGATTGTAAATTATCCTTATTTCTTTTGTAAATTCACATTCAAGGTTGTTTCAACCGAATTGTAGTCAATCTGTTCACAATTCAACTGAACTCCATTTATTTCGATTACTGGAATGGATAAATGATAGCTTTCTAACCATTCGTCATTTGTATAAATATCTCGTTTCTCGATTTCAAAATGATAATCCTGTTGGAACATTCCTAGTAATGCTTCAGCGCTATCACAAAGAGAACAGTTTTCTTTCGTGTAGAATATGACTTTTTCCATTAGGGCACCTTCTATATTTAACTTTTCTAAGACCATAGTATACAATACAAACCAATAAATCCAAAAATTATGCTCCTACATGGTTAGAAATTGCACCAGTAGATAATATATTGTCTAGTTTAAAGGTTCTTATTTTCTTACGCCAATAGCAATAAGCCAACATATAATCCTGGTTCATACTTAATACCCGAATAAAACGTTTAGAAACATTATTATGTCGATCGATATAGAAAATAATTATTTTCTCTTTGTTTTCCATTGAACGTAGAAACAGCCTCTTCATAGCCAAAGCCTCCCGATAGGAACGTTTGTTCTCATTATATCATTTAGAACATGTTGAAGCAAGGCTATGTTTTATAAAACTCTATAGCACTTAGTACTTATATAATACGTACTAAGTCATTTATAGAACGCCTATCCAAACGTCAATTTTAAATCTTTTTTATAGAAATCTACTAAACTAAAATGATAAAATAATATGCGATTATAAGTATAAAGAACTAATTATAATTCCCTAAACGCTAATTATTTTATTCAATAAAATATAATAAAGAGTGATATCATGCCAAAATCAAAAATTGCTGTAGCTTATGAGATAGTTTGTAGTTACCCTACAAGATTTAAATATACCAAAAGAATAAAGAGTCTGGGGAATTTTGAAGGAAAGAAGGGATTAGTCAATGACGACCGAAAGAATTCAAACTCATAAGAGGAGAATATCTTTTTTTGATGGAGGATTAGTACAGTACATCGGGTGGCGAATAGCAGGTTGGTTAGTTACTATTTTTACTTTAGGAATTTGCTATCCTTGGGCAGTTACAATGATTTATGGTTGGAAAATCAATCATACCGTAGTTGAAGGGAAAAGACTGAAGTTTAATGGTACTGCTATTGGTCTATTTGGGAATTGGATTAAGTGGTGGTTTTTAACAATAATCACGCTTGGAATCTATGGTTTCTGGGTGTTTATAAAACTAGAAAATTGGAAAGTAAAACATACTACATTTGAAAATTAAACCTAGATAACTACATTTAGTTGCCCATACTCTCTAATAAATTGTAGAAGATAGGTGTTGAAATGAAGTTCAAAAAACCAAAATCTCCTATTTCAAAAGTTAAATCTAGCGTAAAAAGGTCAGTGAACAAGACAGTTGTACCAGGTTATGGTAAAGGCGGAGCAACTGCTTTAAGTAATCCAAAGAAATACGTAAAGAAAAGACTGTTAGGACAACCACTGTCTAAAAAAAGGAAAAAAGGATTACTTTCATTGTTCAAATAGGAACCATTAAGGGATGCATTTAGTTGCATCCCTTAACTACATACCAAATACTCCCGTGTCGATTATCAACTTTCGGAAGAATCTTTTAAGTATCTAAGATTACAATTATGACTGACTAGTGAATACATATCTGAGAGCACTAGATTTATTAGAGAAAGCCCCAATTCTAATAACTGGGGCTTTTGATTACTTCTAGATTACACAGTAAATTACTTACCTAACTCTCAAACGGTCGCCTGGACGAATAACATCACTTGTCATTCCATTCAAGCTCTTAATAGCTTCAACTGTAGTATTATACTGTTGTGCGATACCCCACAATGTTTCCCCAGATTGGACAATGTGGTAAACTACCCCACCACTGACAATCAGAACCTGGCCTGGATAAATGGTATCACCTGTAAGACCGTTTAAATCCTTTAATTGTTGTACCGTCATATTATGGGCTTGGGCAATACTCCACAATGTATCACCAGGCTGTACTGTGTAAGTATTAGTTCCTCCATTATCTTTCCTTCTTAATCCAAAATGAGAAGCAATGGCATCAGCTAGTGCCTTCCCTGTTCGATCCATTACGATATCATCACGCATTTTGACAATATCAATGGTGGAATCCATAAACCCACCTTCAATTAGAATTGCTGGCATATTGGATTCACGAAGCATATGGAAGTTTTCCGATTTAATACCACGATCTCGTAAGCCCATTGCACCAACTATAGCCGGGTGAATTTTTCTTGCTAAAGCAAGACCAGTAGAAGAACCAGGATAATGGTAGGTTTCAGTACCAGTCCAAGTACCCCATTGACCTGTGTTAGCGTTGTGATGATAAGATACCAAAATATCTGCACCTTCACTATTTGCCTTATTCGTACGTGCTGTTAAAGATACATCGGTGTTCCCAGTTGGGTCATCTAAACGAATAATAATGGCATTTTCATATTCATTCAAATACCTAGTAGCTGCAACTACTACTTTGTTGTTGAAATACCATTCCCTTTCACCATCCGGAGTTCTTTTCCCCGGTGTATTCATACCATGTCCTGCGTCTAATGCGATTTTAGCCATAAACAATCTCCTCCTAATATTTTTTATATTAAAAAAGTGACTTGCCCATTTGGACTAGCCACTTATTTAATCCGTTAGTTTTTGTATCGTAATATTACACATCATCTCTCGGTTTTTGATATGTTCTTGCTTGTACACTATCACTTAAGCCCTTGGTTGTCGGATCAATCAGTGCATTCCAAACACTTACCAATACTAGTGCCAATACATATGGATTAGAGATTGCTTGTGCAAGAACATCCCCCATTATCACCCATGTAGTTAAATCCTCAAATTTAATACCTAAATAGCTGATAATGGGTAACAAGATTGCTAGAATAAGCTGGGCATAGAATACTGGATTACTAAATCTAACTTTCCAGTTAATCTTCAACCTTCATCACCTCCCCTCAGAAGGCGATAAAAAAGAGCCCTTACCGTGGTGGTAAACGCTCTTCAATATCATCCAGCTTAGTTATAACAATGTCATACTTCGTGCTAAATCCTTTTAATATTTCGTTTTGATCATCGATTGTTTGATAGAGTTGTTTCTCTCTTTCATTTGCCTCTTTTCTACTTGTATAAAAAAGCCAAACAAAAAGAACCGCAAATGGTCCTTGTGTAAGAAAGTATTGAATTAATGTTTCATCCATGGTTACCTCCTCTATTGTATGGCATAAAAATTAACCCCTTCTATACTCGAGTTAGTTCTTTAATCCCTCAACTAGTAAGATTGGGGATTGGGTATTACTGTAGATCTTTCTCAAAACAATAGCATGTTGTCAACCACTGCACTCTTAGAGTAACCAAAAGTGTCCAAAATTAAATAAGTACTTCCTTTTAATTAACTGCTAAGAAGGTTATTCCAGATAGTGACACGAAGGAGCCGCCACCTCTATTTAGAACAATTCTACCATCAGGGTATACATAGACTCTTGCAGAATCGGCCATACTATGGGCGCAAGAAAATATGAGAGTAGCTGATGGTCTATATCCGACTGGCAAGCGGGCGATAATAGTGCCCGAAGCCCCACTTTTGATAAGACCACTCACATGCACAATGCCATCTGCTGACTTTACAGCTTTAGCGATTTCAAAACTACCGCCATAGTTTTCCCAACCGTTGAGCAGACTAAGATTAGTAGTGGCAGAAGTGCCTATTTTACCTAGAACCTTCAAGTCCCTAACCGCCAGATCTCTGTATTCAGTGTCATTCGCATTCCTAACTTGTAATTGTTCCACTGCCCCATTTAGGAATTTAAGACCTATTTTGCCCGATTCCAGGAATCCATGATTTAAGAGTTCTTTAAATTGAAATGAAAATTTACTGTTAGAAATTAGGTCCGAGATGTCTAATCGCGTCGTTCTCATATTGGTATAACCACTATCCAACATAATACTGCCACCATTTCCATCATATAAGAATAGGATTGTCAATTCCTCTTGTGCGGAGTATATACCTTGTATATATGGCACTTTGCCTGAAGTATTAGGATTGAAATAAATTGTCTTAGTTCCTGCTCCATTGCCCATAAAAATATTGTCTCCCACTTTTAAATCGGTTGCTACCTTTATTTCAGTCTGTGACTCAATACTACCACCAGTAATTTTGACACCTGTAATTTCCCCACCAGTTACTTTGCCAAGTGTTGCCGATATGGCGGATAGCTCCCTGATATTTAAAGTGTCTGCATCGAATTGAGAGGTTGTCCAGGTATTACCATTCCATCTTTTGATAGCGATGATTTCAGTCATAGCCACATTGGTCTGGAACCAAGTAGTGTTAATAGCTGGATTGCTTGGTGGCATCGGTCCCATATGGGCTATTCCGTCTTTACCAGCTGGTCCTTGAGGTCCGATATCACCCTTAGGACCTGGGTCTCCCTTGTCCCCTTTGTCTCCTTTGATTTTCGTCCAGGTATACCTAGTAGGGTCGTTTGAGTCAGCTTTAACGAAATCAGTATAATTACCGATATACAATTTGTTAGAAGAGTCTGTAGTACTGAATCCACTGCGTCCATCAGCACTATTCGCATATGCCACATGGAAGTAAGGTGTTCTTCCGTCCTCCCCTGGTGGTCCTGGTACACCCTGTGAGCCATCACGTCCCTTAACTAATGTCCACTTATAGTGACTAGGATTGGTTGAGTCCTGTGAATTAAAGTCTACATACATACCAATATATTCTCTGTCTGGGTTGTTAGTGCTAAAATCAACAGTACCATCTGAACTATTAGCATAAGCTATGTGTGTGTAAGGGGTTTGTCCATCTTCACCCGGAGGCCCTGGTATTCCTTGATCACCTTTTGGCCCTTGTGGACCGGTATCTCCTTTTTCCCCTTTTATAGTTGTCCATTCCTGTAATTCCTCATCCCACAATTTCAATTGTGCTGGACTTTGGCTAGTATCAATCCACTTAGGGTGTTCTATTGGATTTGGAGGAATTACTTGCTCAGGAATTTGTTTTTCCGCAAAATCTTCTACAAAAAGATGTATAGAAAGTTCAGCTATCCTTACTTTCCTATCAATTTCATCACGAATAGCTTTCCAGTTATTTTGGACCTGTTCGACGGTATATTCTATAAAGTCTCCGAGCTCAACCTTTTTACTTGCTGGATTAAAGATATTCCGATTTTGCTTATAAATACGGGCTTCTACGAACAAGGGCGGATTAAACGTAGTATCTTTTATTTTTACAATATCACCAAAACGAATCCTTTTATTTTCCATTCTGGTTATATGTTCTAAATCTATGATATTGGCTTCATAGCTTACAATTGCGTTAATACGTTTTTTTAACTCGGCTTTACCAAGTCTAATAAGATTTTCCTCAGTCATATCACGGCCTTCGGATTGAGGTTCATATATACTTACTATATGCTGACCTCTGCGCCCCCATCGTTCTAGTGCTTCTTTATCCTCTACATACACTTCTAATCGTGTACCGTCTTCCATTTCAGGTCCTAAGCATAAGAGGGCTGTTACAATTTCACTGGAATCTTCCTTCCTTCTAATACCTTGAAGGTCTTTTCCGAACTCTACGTGTCTACCTCTCCATCCGCCTACTCGCTCAACTAAATCTACATATCTTTTAGTGATTCGATTGCTATTTATTTCAACCCTAAAGTCTAGTTCTAGTTCAAACTCTGTAGCTAGTTTTTTTAAAGCAGAAAATGGATCAGTGTAATTATCGAAAGAAATTGCTCGCAATCCTTTGTAAGCAACATTGCCCGCCTCTATCTCTGTACCGGCTAGAATTTCTCTAACATGTACTTCCGCTGACTGTTGGGCTGTTTTTGTAGGTGATACTACTTTTGCCCCTATCAGCTCTTGAAATGAAGCTAAAGCAGTTACATCAATAAGATTTACACCATCACTATCGCGATATCGATCAGTCAACTTAATAACAAATTCCCGGTACTCACCATCTTCACCGGGAATAACTAATCTGTTTTTATCTGTTAGATGTTGCGAATAACGTCTGTCAGCAAATGCAGTAAACTTAAATGTTTCAAGCATAGCTGACATATCACGTTCATGAATATTGTCAATTACATCCTGTTTATTTATCCAATCTAAAAAGTCATCAGTTTGACCATCTATTATGAAAATTTTAGTCAAAGCTTATCCTCCCTTCTTATCTATACCGTTTTCTATATCTCAGTAGTGTATCAAAGCTGTTAGGATGTACCACCAACTGATTCTCACCTTTTACAAGACTGATAAAGTCGGAGCCAAAATCAAGTAAATCATTACGTGGTTCTCCATTAATAAAAGCGTCACCGGTTAAACTGTCGAGAGTGATAATATCACCCTCGCCTGCAATAAATGGAACGCCATTTGTTTTCTGGTTGATTTTATCGATACTAATAGAGGATAAGCCAGTATTGGATCCTAGTATCAAGTGGTTTCCTACAGCACCTATATGAATGACTACTTGAGCTACTTGATTCGTATATTTGTTTTCACTATCTTCCCACTCCACAGTACGTCTTGCATGGTGTCGACCTGTAGATGTGTCAACTTTCGCTAAATAGCAATACCACTTGTTCCCTTCTCTTTCAATATGGACTTGACCAGAAAAGTTATTCCAAGTGCCAACATTATCACCATGTTCACTTATAATATATTTACCGTCAGTTAATCCACCAGCTCTAAACTCTGCCCGGGTATTAGCTCTCCCAGTAGAAGTATCTTTTAAAGCAACTTTGCAGACATCACGACCAAGTACATCCTTAAGATAAATTTCAACACGTCCGACCTGCCCTGCCTTACTATTAAAAAACCCTAAAAATGCTTTCATACGAAAATCTCTTAACGGCTCAGATAACGAGTGTTTAATAGCTGGACCATGCCAACTAGAACCTTCTCCGTAAGAATCTGCTACAAACCTACTATTCCTAGTTATGATATCTCCAGCAACAATCCCACCGTCAATATCACTATTAGAAGCATTTACAAATCCTACTAAACTGTCACCGTTAGAATAAAAAATTCTCTCATACTTTAAATAAGGAGTTTGGCTCTCTACATCTACTGGTCTCCCAAGCATGGTATAATTTGGGTAAACTTGATCCCCTATTTTATTCGGATTGCTGTTGTTTTGAATCATTGCAAACGTGATTGGTTCTCTTACTATAAATTCAACAATTGGAGCAGCATGTACTGTGCCATCATTAGTCACTGTGTGTACTTCTGATTCAAAATTCTCTGTTTGTTCAGGTCCGTATTTTAAAGGATCCGAACAAAGAAAAATAATCGTACCATTTAACGTGTTAGAATCTTCTTCTGGTAATTGATTTGACTGCATGGTTGCATAAAACAGAGCATCCTCATCAGTAAATGACAATTCCTTTTTGGAGCCCACTAATAATGAATTTAACTGGTCCAATCTTTTCCTTAATCCCTCATTGGTACGATCCGTTATTTTATACATGACAGTTATCTCACGAGGTTCTAAATTCGCTCCATCTTGCTCTATTAATCCATCCATTCCGGGAACAGCTACAGTATTAATTTTCTGATCTATATTACTTCTACCACTAACGGTCAGAGTTATGAAACTACCATCCTTGTCAGTAAGTAATTGATCGAGATTAAATGAATTAAATACTGTCTCGATTGACATGGAAGTGCTTTCTGTACCACTTCCTGCAACTGTATCTACAAATTTATACATAAAGCACCTCCTATAAAAATAGTTTCTTAACTTTTGTTTTTCGATCTTGAACGGAAGTTATGTCATCAACAAATCCCTCGAAGTCATTTCCACCGATTGCAAGATTAATATATGCCGGTTGTTTAGATACAAATATTTCACTGTTAATCGTGTGATTTAATTGTCCATTGGCTTGATGATTAATTCCAGCCACAACCCCACCAATATCCGTAATAGGCATTTCATCATTGATAGCAGTCGTCAAATCCGACATAGCTCTAACAGCAACCCGTTTTCCATTATCAATGGATTTCGCAATCGATTGTGGAATTTGTATTTTCATAATGTCCCTCAAAGCGCCCTCTTTCGCTGGACTAAATGGTAAAAAGTTACGGATTTTTTGTGTTACATTACCAATTGCATCAGTTACAAAACTAATTGCGCCCATAATACCATCTGCAATGGACGTAACAATATTTTTACCAGCTTCTAGGAACTTATCACCAATGTTAAATACAATATCTAGAGCTTTCCCAATTCCCTCTGTTACAGCATCTTTAACCGAGGTAAATGCACCAGTCACTGTATCAATTACTCTATTTAAAATATTTGATATAGCTTCTTTAATACTATTCCACACAGTTGTAACTATGCTTTTTACGGTATTTAGAATGGTTGAAATAATGCCCTTGATAAGATTAAATGCACCACTTATCAGGGACTTTATAATAGTTAAAGCTCCACTAAGAACCTGTTTCACTGCATCCCATAAACCAGACCAATTACCACTAAATAGAGCACTAAAGAACTGTATTATTCCCACGATAAAATCAGTAGCCCCGCTTATTACTCCTTGAATTACTTCCCAAACTGTAATAATAATCCCTTGTATGGAAGGCCAAATATCTTGCATTATATTGAAGATATTAGTTATAACCCCTTCAATTACACTCCAGATAACCTCTGAAACAAAACTAATGACATCCCAAATTTTATTCCATACACGTTGTGCTACTTCAAGTATCATTTCACCATGCTCATCCCAAAAAGCTACGAGCGCACCCCAAATTTCCTTCACCGAGTTCACGACCTCTTGAATTACAAGCGTCACAACTTCTGAAATGGTATTCCATACACTTGAAGCAACAGAAAGTAGTTTGTCGCCATTTTCGCTCCACCATTCAACTACATAGCCCCATATTTGCATAATAAAATCGCCGACTAATTGGACAATAGGCATAACTACGTCTTTAATATTATTGAAGGCATTAATCACTGCGTCCCTAAAACTATCATTTGTTCTCCACAGATAGACAAACACTGATACTAGCCCTATTAGTAATCCAATGATTATACCCATAGGGTTCATTAACCCTTTACTCAAATTAATAAAATTACTTAATGCGTCTGGAAATTTATTAAATGTATCGATTGAACTATCAATAACTGATACTGTATCACTTATTGATTTATAAATCCCTGTCAAGACAGCAACACTTTCTGGATTAATCTCTATATTCAAGGCAGAGAATGCATTATTAACAGTTAATGCCGCGCTCTTTACCTTGGAAAGCATACCTTCTATATTATTTGTTGTGTCATCAATACCTTTGGCAACTTTATCTATACCCGTTGCTTTTATAAAAGCTTCAAAGCTATATTGTTCAGCAATACCAATCTACCTCCTTCCACCATTAACCACGGCAGCGATTTGTGCCATTTTCCGTATTTGTGGAGTGATTTCACGTTTTTCGTCGTGTTCTACTTCTTTAATACGATTTTTGTAATCAAAAAAGTCCTCGAATCGTTTATAGATCGGGACTTGTTTTTTACCTTGTTCCTTTGTAAGTGTTACCTGATGATTTAACCATGCCTGTTGGTGCTTAACATACTCTTTATCAATTCTCGCTAGATTAAAAGCTTTCATTCTCATTTGATATTCGTAAATTGACATAATCTCAATCTCATAAAGAGATTGACAGCCTAAATAGCGAAAACAATTGATTATTATCTGCTCATACGTTCTTAATGATTGATTCTTGCTTACTTCGTTACTTTTGCGTTTTCCTGAAAATGCTTGATTGTTGACGCTACTACCTGAGACTTTCCCATTTCATGAATTAAATTGGTAAAAAGCTTCTCTAATCCATCGTTTTCTTCAGCATAATGTTCGACCGCTTCATCGATTTCATCTGATGAAAAACCAACATGAGCAGATGCCGCTTTAATTATCTCCGCTATAGCAACCGGATTACGTTGCTCTAAATTCATATAGGCAAAGTTTACTCCCATTCCAAATTCTAGACCTTGATAATCTACTTTATATACTTCATCTAATGATCTACAAAACTTTAATCCAAATTTTAATTTTACGTCTTTATTATTAATTTTAAAGTTCACGGCCAGTTCTCCTCTTTTGTAATTATAAGAGAAGGCTATACGCCCACTCTTATAATCCTATATTTTAAATTGCTATTGCCATTCAGCAGCTACTTTTTGTGCTTGTAAAAATATCATTTTTCTAATGCTTCCTCTTACTGTTGATCCCCTTCTGGAGTTGTATCTTGGAATGCATATTGAACAGCTTGTTGCTGTTCTTCCGTAAGTGTAGCAAAGCCAAACTGAGGTGTTAGTTCAATTGCAAAATCGCCTGAATAAGTTGCTTCATCTTCTGCACCATTTTCCGAACTCCAACTCGTCATGTAACCCTGACAATAGATAGCGGGATACTTTCCATCCTCGTTCTTTAGGTCCTCATCAACGGTAACTTCCCACAGTTCCATTTTGTCCCCTTCAAGCACCGCTTCCAAAAGCATAGTTGCTACAGGATCGTCTTTAGCCTGAATCGCTTCAATTCCTGTTACTTCGCTTTCTAACTCACTTAACTTCCTAATTGTTCCATCCTTTGTCATAATTGCTTCTGCATCTCGCGAAAAATCAAACGTATGACTAGTTTGAAATGATAATTTTGCTGCTTCTGTATTTGCCTCACTTAATTTACGAAAAAGAAGAATCTTATTCTTCCCTTCTAACATTGCACGTTTTGGATCCATTATATTACCTCCTAGATTTGTATACATTTTTACTTCAACCATAACGTGAAGTAATTGATTTCCTGCTTAGATTTCAGGAATCATGTTGACATTACTTGGTTGCATGAATTACTTGGCTCAGATTAGCTTAGTAAATTCAGATTTCCTTTCCCTAACTCCCTTAAATCATTCAATCCCTCCTACCCTATATACACACTCCACACTATTCCTATTCCACCGTATTGAAGGCTCCAATAAGCTTAGGAGACTTTGATAATCGCTCAGATAAAATATATAAAGCGTGTATATTCTATTTAATCCAAGAGCTTCATTTGAGAAAGCTCCTTTCACTTATTAAGAACTTCATACGACATTTGCACGACAAATCTTGCTCTTCGCACATTCAATATACTTTGTGTATAGTCTATTTAATCCAAGAGCTCCATTTGAAAAAGCTCCCTTCACTTATTAAGAACTTCATACGACATTTGCACGACAAATCTTACTCTTCGCACGTTCAATATGCTTTTGGACTGTACTTCTTCCAATATTTAATTCCTCAGCTATTTCCGCGAATGATTGCGCATAGACAGTGTGCAATAGAAAACATTGCCTCTGTCTCGGTGTCATCTCTGCTAGTATATTGAGAACCGTACTTTTTTCCTTCTCATCTAATTTCCGTTCTTGAGGAATTATCTCCAATGATGGAAACATGTCCATATCCTCTATTGCCATTCGTTGATAAGCTGCCTTTTTATCAATTCCTCGTATTTTATTTGGCTCTCGACCGGTAGACATCCAATCAATTGCTTCTTGAACCGTTTCAATCATGCTATTTATCTGTGTCTTATCTAACTGATCGAGCAATGAATCTCCTAGATTGTTTTTCATTTTGTATAGCTCTTGCTTGCTTTGTTCATACTCTAAAATTAACTTATCCGCCCAATTATCCTTTGTTTTTTCACCCATCTAATCTCCTCCAAACTCTTCATATGAATTTAAACAAAAAAGAGGCCACTAAACATTAGCCGTAGCTAATATTCAGTGTCCTCCAGCTTACTGGTAGAACGATTTATTCGCCGTTTTTAACTCTAGCAAGATTCAAAGAATCTATTTTTCAGCTTGTTTTATTCAAAATTCTTCCCCTTCATCAAACTTAATTCGCTTTACCTTCCCTTGATGTGTAACAACCTTTGTCTCACCATGTTCAGGTAAATAAGTAATTCTAGCCTTTCCTTGACTATAGACAACTACAAATGGGCTCTGACTTTCACTGATGTCCATGGTTAATACACCTCTCTTAATAGGAATATCTTTTAATCTCATATTATCTCCTCCTGTTCTTCCATAATAAAATTCTGTTCTCCCTTTCCAGCAGCTTAATTCTCTTTTTAGCCTTGTTGTAAAGGTTGAGATAAATTATTACCATAATGGCATAAACCATAATGGTTAGTAATAAAATCATAATTGATATTTCTTTCATATCGATTCCTCCTTTAAAATTGATTTAGCTACTCCCCGTACTTTTCCTATAATGGGCTAGCATAGCTGCAACTTCCTCTCGACTGGATTCCAGTTCTTTAGAAAAACGATTGGCGTTCCCCTTACGTTTTATGAACCAATCAGGTACAACTTCGCTTTGTACCTGTTTCGGATACATTATTTCCTCGGCCTTAGCCTGGTTGATATTCGTAATATTCTTTTTTACCCAGGATAATAAGATACTTTTGGCATAGCCCCAGTTAGGCTTATTTCTATTTAAGGATCTACTTAAAGCTTCGATTACCATTTCGTTTCCAAGGTTATTTACCCAACTTAGGATTTCTTCTGCAAGATGTGGACTTAAGTGTCCAAAATTATCTTGATAAAAGGCAATAGCATTTGAAGTAGTTGCACGCTTCTTTTCTTTATCTTTTTCTTGTTCTTCTTTTTCTTGATTTTCTTCTTCTTGTCCACTAATCGTTGACGCATCGTAGAACGAATCGTAAATTTTTTTAATTTCTTGCTTTTCGATTCGTTCTGCAACTAAGGATATTAAGGACTTGTCCTTTACTTGATTCAATTCTGATTTGACACAATCGATAACTGGTTTACCACCTCTATTGAAGTTATATTTACCCCAATTTCTTAATGCTATTTCTCTTGTAATCGGGTTATAAACAACAATTTCATGATGATTGATGAATCTATCTAACAGTGCGTTTATACTTTCTAAAGAATAGCCAGTATCAAATACCATTTGTTTTTTGGTTATCTGATATATACCAATTTGTGTCGTGTTTGCGTTCGTTAAGAGATATAGAAAAAAGTACTTATCCTCAGGTGTCATTTCCTCTACCACTTTAGGATCATCCCAGAACTCCGTATGCACCATTCTAAATCTAGCCATCTACCTCACTCCTCTATCTATACTTCTCACAAACTATCCTATTACTATTTTTTGGTTGTTCTTGAATCTCACAATCTAATTGTAGTTTCAATAAGATATATTTCGGCTAAGTCTACTGCTCTTGCTAATTTATAAGGTCTATCAAACATTCATAGTATGCGTACTATTGTTAATAGATGACATCTTTTTGTGTTGTTTTTTGACACATAACTTTTATGAAAATACTCTCCATTGATAATTAGAGAGTTGCTAACTATTTTGTATCGATTTAGTGTTAAGAATATACTCCCCCCACGTTGTGTTCTGACACATTTTCCTCTTTGAAAGCTATAAAAGCCTATTATAAATTGGCATAGTATGACCTCCTTTTTAGAAATGGGTGTCCCTACGTGTTGTATCTTGACACTAAGATAATCTATTTAGTGTTAAATGTCAACACATAATAGATTTTTCTTTATTTTTGTGTTGTTTTACGATACAATAACAAATAAGTCGAGGAACCAGTGGTGATAAGTATGGTAGATAATAATAAAATTGGAGAGTTTTTGAGGAATTATCGTAAAGAACATAACAGAATGTCTTTACGTGCTCTATCCGAAAAGACAGGTATCAGTTTCTCCCATTTAAGTAAAATTGAACGTGGAGAACACATTCCTTCTAAACCCACCTTGCGAGTATTGGCTGAGAAGCTAGACCTAAATTTGGATGACCTCTTCATAATGGCTGGGTTTGCACCTGAGAAAAAAATCAGTAGTTCCGATTTGCTTTATTCCAATCCGGATCCTGAAGAGCTTCAGAAGGTTAAAATCATCGATAAGATTACTAGCGAATTCCATGAAGCGGATTTGATGTTTAATGACCTTGCCAACATGACACCAGAACAATTAGAAGAGGTATATGAATTTATAAAATTTAAATTAAGTAAGAAATAAAGAAGATTAGATCGCATTAGAATCATATTTTTGAAAAATATCACTTACTAAAAAGAATAAAGTTAATTTCATACATGGACTTTTAAAGGGGTGCAACTTGCACGCCTAATCTTTTACTATAAAACAGAACATATATTCGTATTATTCAACATAGGGGGAATGAAATGTATACACATTTAGAAGATTATGTTTTCAACTTATATCATAATTTATCCATTAGCCGTCCTGAACAATTAGATATAGAAGAAATAGCCAATAAACTTGGGATTAATCTTTATTACAGTTCTTCTACCTATAGATATGGTAATAACATTATTCTTCAATATGATACTAAACAAAAACAATGGCAATTATTCGGGCATGAAATCTGTCATTATTTAAGGCATTTCGGTAACCAGCTGACCATGAAAAAATCCTTTAAGGACCTTCAAGAATGGCAAGCGAACCATTTTGCTTATCACTTTTGCGTTCCAACCTTTATGTTGGAAAAAATACACACACCTACTGTAACGGATATTATAAGCATTTTTAATGTTGAATTTGATTTTGCACTTAGAAGACTAGAAATGTATCAGAGTAAATTGAATTTTGATGGGAATGACTTATGTTTGGGTATGTAGTTAAGAAGAGGTTTGCAAACTTTATTTTTCTCAAAAAGGGCAAGGGGGGATAAGAAATACTTAATCCATTGCTTTTTTGACGCGATTAAAAGGGATTCGAACTCCCGGCAAACCTGGTACCGGAAACCAGGTAGGGTTAGTTAAAACTGAATGATATGGTGTGACAATACTGTCACACCATATCATTATTTGTTATATAATTCGATTTTGTATACGAACTGCCTCTTGCTAAGATTAAATTAACAATTAGTTAGAAAGGCGGGTTATCTAATGGAACAACTATTATTTATTGTGTCTATAAGTGCTTTAGGCTTATGCTTTTGCGTTTTCATTTCGGGGATTATTAATCATGGTTTACGTAATCTGTTTGAATCAAGATACACAAAAGTATCCACCTTATTGTTTGTTATTTATATACTTACCTTCATACCTTACCTAATAATTTCATCTATTTAAAATATGTATTGGTTCCTATATAATAGTTATAGTATGATAGAGATAGGGTGTGAAGGTATGAAAAAATTAAAGGACCTTGATCTGGATTTAGTTATCTCCTTCTCGATTCTTTGTTCTCTTCTATCAGCAGTGACTCTAGGTATACTGACAGTTGTAATAACTTTTCATAGCTTTGTTTTTGGTTATACAGTTATGTATACTATAATTTACTTCCTCTTTTACTTACTTTTTGCTTCTACGATCCAGATTATGCTTAGCTTGAAACCTAAAAAGTTTTATATCCCATACTTGCTAGTTTATGTTGTAGGCGCACTGGTAGCCTCTGCTATTGTATTCTTTTTAATGGATGATGTTGGTAACCCATTTATTATGACTTCGTACTATGTTATTAGTGGATCAGCTGCAATCATTTTTTGGCTATTTGACTCGATTATTTTACAGGGTGAAATAGATAATTAAGTAAGCTATCTTATTAACTGAGTAATTATTGATAGTGTTATTCATATTCTCTCCTCACCCCAAATTGAAAAAATGAACACCTCATATACATTATGCATATACTTAAAGGCCGTGAGAAAATGTCAAAATATGTCAAAATAACCTTTGTGATAACCCTAGTAATTCAAGCGATAGGAACTTTATATAGTACTTATAGTGCTTTTATCTATGGAAATCCTAAAAAAATTATAGAATCAGAAGAAATTGCAGTAGAGTATTTAAAAGAAGAAAAAGGATATCAAAACCCTGGTATACTAATGGTTAAAGGAAACTACAATTGGAAAGGAAGTTATGGAAAAAAATATGGAGGATTCATTATTTTAAAAGACAATAATGATATAGTATACAGTTATGTTATTCGGAATGATAAAATAATTGTACTGGATGATATACCTACAAAATATTAGCTTAGTCATAAAGATTGGTACCATACTAAGATATACAGGAATCGATAGTTGAAAGGATACAAGCATTACTACTAAGTCCGAGATTAGGAACTGAAACCCTAGAGGATACGCGGATGCCTGGCAAACTAAAAAGCAAGGGAAGAGTCGCCCTCTATCCCTTGCTTTTATTTTTTCTAAGACGCGCCCAGAGGGATTCGAACCCCCGGCAAACCTGGTACCGGAAACCAGTGCTCTATCCAGCTGAGCTATGGGCGCATAGTATTTAGTTAATCAAAAAATTGAACACATAGGCTATTATAACGTCTGTAGAGCTAATTAACAAGTATTTTTAGTTGAAAATGGTTTAATTCGTTCATCTGGCGGGCATGATGGAAAGTGTGCTTTTGACAATATAAACAAGATAAAATATTAGTCGAACGTTTTTGTTTGACCTTAATTGACCATTGTTATATGATAAAATTATCCAAAGATTGGATATATCCATAGGAAAAGATTAAAGGAGGAATTCCAATGAACTTAATACCTACAGTTATTGAACAAACAAATCGTGGTGAACGCGCATATGATATTTATTCCCGTTTATTAAAAGACAGAATCATCATGTTAGGAAGTGCAATTGATGATAATGTCGCAAACTCTATCGTCGCTCAATTATTATTCTTAGAAGCTGAAGATCCTGGAAAAGATATTTCCCTATACATTAACTCACCAGGTGGATCCATCACTGCTGGTATGGCGATCTATGATACCATGCAATTTATTAAATCTGATGTATCTACTATTTGTACTGGAATGGCTGCATCTATGGGTGCTTTCCTATTAGCAGCTGGTGCAAAAGGTAAGCGATATGCTTTACCTAATAGTGAAGTAATGATTCACCAACCACTAGGTGGTACACAAGGTCAGGCTACTGACATTGAAATTCATGCAAAACGCATCATTCAAATGAGAGAAAACTTAAACAAAATTCTTTCTGAACGTACTGGTCAGCCAATTGAAGTAATTAACCGTGATACAGAGCGTGATAACTTCATGACAGCTGCAGGTGCTGTGGAATATGGTTTAATTGATAAAGTGTTAGAGCGTAAACCAGAATAGGAAAGTAATAAGAGAGGGCATTCACCCTCTCTTTTTGCTGTCTATAATGTTATCTATTTCACATACTTAAATACGTAAAGGAATTTATTTCTTACTAACAAAAGATACCAAATGATCCAATGCTACTTCCTCATCTGATCCATCTGCAATTAATTTTATCGATTCACCAGTTGTAATCGCTAAACTCATTAGCCCCATGATACTCTTTGCATTTACTCGTTTGCCCTCTTTTTCCAAAAATAAATGCGCGGAATAGCGATTTGCTTCTTGCACAAATTGTGCAGCAGGTCTAGCCTGTAACCCCGTTTCAAGCTCAACTGTAACAACTCTCTCCACCATATATCCTCATCCTCCCCCCAAAGTAAGCGCAAACAGCATGATGTATAATAAAAAAATATTCATGATATTTTATTATATCATGAATATCCAAAATGACAATTAAGTTAAGACAAAATTTCGCCTTGTTTGATTTTTTCTGCAAATTCATCTATTTTCTTAAGTCGGTGATTAATACCTGACTTTGAAATTTTACCACTAGAAACTAATTCCCCTAATTCTTTTAACGATACGTCCTCATGTTGAACCCGTAACAACGCCACCTCGCGTAGCTTTTCAGGTAATGCTTCTAGTCCTACCGTTCTTTCGATCAATTTAATATTCTCAATTTGACGGAAAGCAGCACCAATTGTTTTATTTAAATTAGCGGTTTCACAGTTTACAAGTCTGTTTACTGAGTTACGCATATCTCTTACAATACGTACATCCTCAAACTTAAATAGGGCGTTATTTGCTCCAATAATACTTAAGAACTCGGTAATCTTTTCCGCTTCCTTCATATAAACAATAAATCCCTTTTTACGCTCCAGCACCCTTGCACGTAAGCCAAAAGAATTTAGTAATTCACATAAGGCATCATTATGCTCTTCGCTCGTGTTGGAAATTTCTAGATGGTAAGAAGAGGTCTCTGGATTATTAATCGATCCCCCTGCTAGAAATGCCCCTCGTAAATAGGCTCTCTTACAGCAATCTTTTTCTAAGTATTGGGGCGATATGTCTCGTACAAATGTATAAGAATCCTTCATAATGCCTAATTCTGTAAGCATTTCATGGACGTCTTCCTTTAGACGAACAATGTACACATTATTCTTCTTAAGTTTCATCTTCTTACGTACTAAAAGCTCTACCGGTATCGGTGAGAAGCTAGCTTTTATTAATGTGTAGATACGTCTAGCAATTGCTGCATTTTCTGTTTGCACATCTAATGTGTACCTAAAGTTGGACAAGGACACTGTACCGTTCATCCGAATAAGTGCCGCTAGCTCTGCATAAGAACAACAATCCTCAATCTCTGTAGCAGTTAGTTCTTTTTTAATTTCAGAAGCAAAGGACATTCTACTCCCTCCTTTACCTTATTTGTTTATTAATGAATACAATAGGGTAGCAATTTTTTTTGTGTCGTGACGAATCGTACCTTTGGAATAATCAATGATATCGCCATCTATTATCTCTAAGCCCATATCCAATAATCGTTCAATATCATATTCTACTGGCTCTGCCTTTTCTCCAGCATAGACATTACGAATCTTTGGATCAATCTGCTTTCTATTTACTACGACCGCATCAAGGACATGCTTGCCAACATGATCGGTAATGGCTTGTACATGATCACTTGCTGAGAAACCTGTCGTCTCGCCATATTGAGTCATCACATTACAGACATAGACGATTTTAGCCTTTGCATGCTGTAATGCCTCACCTATATGCGGAATAATTAAATTGGGCATGATACTAGTATATAAACTCCCTGGTGAAATGACTATTAAATCAGCAGTTTCAATTGCTTTAATTGCATTTGGAAGTGGTGTTACATCTTCCGGATTTAGGAACACTCGCTTAATTTGTTTACCAGATGTAGGGATATTAGATTCCCCTTCCACAATGGTTCCATCTTTCATCTCGGCACAAAGTTTAATGTTTTCATTGGAAATCGGGTAGATTTTCCCCTTCACATTTAACACTCTAGAAATCTCTTTTATTCCAGTATAAAAATCCCCGGTAATGGATGTCATCGCAGCTAATAGGAGATTCCCCATAGAGTGGCCAGATAAATCATTTCCATTCACAAATCGATGCTGAAAAAGCTGAATTAACATTGGCTCCACTTCCGACATTGCTGCGATAACATTGCGAATATCACCAGGTGCAGGAATTGCCATATCATTTCTAATTCTTCCGGTACTTCCACCATCATCGGCAACCGTAACTAATGCAGTTAATTTTATAGGGAGGCTTTTTAGACCACGCAAAAGAACTGGCATCCCAGTTCCTCCGCCAATTACCACAATCCGTGGTAGCTTCTGTTCTGTCATTATTTAATGGCCCTTTCTCTTCTCAATGTCTCGATGTGTGACATGTGTAATATAGTTAGCTGCTAATTTCTTTGCGAAATACTCTGCTAGTGCTACAGATCGATGTTGGCCACCTGTACACCCAATACCTACAACAAGCTGAGATTTACCTTCCTTCTTATACTGTGGAAGCATGAATTGTAATAAATCCAACACTTTTTCCTGGAATTTCTGTGTTTCCGACCATTTGAACACATAGGAGGATACATCCTGATTTAATCCTGTTAAAGGCTGTAAGTGGGCGACATAATGTGGATTTGGAAGAAAACGCACATCAAACACTAGATCAGCGTCAATTGGAATTCCATATTTAAAGCCAAAGGATACCATATTGACAGAAAAAATTTCCTGTTTTTCTTCAGCATAGTAATTAAGGATTTTCTCCCGTAATTGTCGTGGCTTTAAATTAGATGTATCAATCACACGATGTGCGCGACCTCGCATCTCGTCAAGAATTTGACGTTCTTGCTCAATACCTTTTAATGGTAAATCACCAAATGCTAAAGGATGGGAGCGTCGAGTTTCTTTATATCGTGTAACTAGCTGCTGATCTTTTGCATCAAGGAACAAAATATGTTCATCTAACCACTCTTCATCACTTAGCAGGTCGAGTGCTTCGAATAAGGAATCGAAAAATTCTCGGCCACGAAGGTCCATTACTAGGGCAACTTTATGAATATTGTTGGTTGAATCCCGCATTAATTCAAGAAATTTTGGTAGTAAGGCCGGTGGGAGATTGTCTACACAGTAATAGCCTAAATCTTCAAAGCTCTGAATAGCGACGGTTTTACCGGCACCAGACATTCCAGTTATAATAACCATCTTTGTCTCCTGTTCAACATTTGTCACTTGTATCACCTCATACCGTTCGCTTAGATTTTTATATATCTACATCTCGAATGTAGTTAAATTGTATACTACTATATCTATTATACATGTAATCAATTTAATGCTACAAGAATATGATTATTTTTCCTTTTTTTATATGCCATCCGCCAATTATCCTACGAAATAAAAAAAATGCGCAGATGATAAACATCTGCGCCAAAACTAATCTATCTATTAAAAAGGGGGTCAATTAGTTATTCTTATTGTACCCCATAAATGTTTCGTCCGTGTTACAGACACGTTAAGATGCTTTTACTTTCAAAATACATCCTATTTTTTCGCTTTAATTTTCTCTTCTAATTCTTCGATATATGCTTGTGCTGCTTGTGCGGCAATTGAACCATCACCAGTTGCGGTTACAATTTGTCTAAGTTTTTTGTCGCGAATATCACCAGCAGCATAGATTCCAGGTATTGACGTTTCCATATTATCATTTGTTACGATATACCCTTCCTCATTCGTAATACCAAGAGATTTAAATGGTTCACTTAACGGTACCATACCGATATATACGAAAACACCATCCGCAGGCTTTTCATATTCTTCACCTGTATGAACATCCTTCAACGTAACACTGCTCACTTTTCCATCAGGACCATTGATTTTTTCTACTGTTGTATTCCAAATGAAGTCTACTTTTTCATTGTCAAATGCACGTTGTTGAAGAATCTTTTGTGCACGTAATTCCTCACGACGGTGAATAATGGTTACCTTGCTTGCAAATTTAGTTAGGTAAACCCCTTCTTCAACAGCAGAGTCTCCACCACCAACAACAATCAATTCTCTTTCTTTAAAGAACGCACCATCACAAACGGCACAGTAAGATACACCACGACCACCTAATTCTTCCTCACCTGGGATACCAAGTTTTTTATATTGGGCACCCGTTGCAATAATTAGGGCTTTCGTTTTGTATTGTTTAGAACCAGCATGGATAATTTTGAAATCACCTTGGTCATCGACATTTTTTATATCACCGTATGCATATTCTGCACCGAATTTTTTCGCATGTTCAAACATTTTATTGGATAGGTCTGGTCCTAAAATATGATCATATCCAGGATAGTTCTCTACGTCTTCCGTGTTAGCCATTTGTCCCCCTGGAATACCACGTTCAATCATTAAGGTATCCAAGTTAGCACGAGATGCATAAAGAGCTGCCGTCATACCAGCAGGTCCTGCACCAGCAATAATTAAATCATATATTTTTTCTTCGGACATTAATAACGCCCCTTTCTGTTTCTATTCTTGGTCTATATAAAGGGTATAAGATTTACCTTTCCTCGTCTAATTAAATGCTCAAGATTCCCATGGCACTTCCTGTGGCGATAATCGTTGATGCCTTCTACAACCTTCCTCCCATATACTTAGCGCTTTAGAAGGTTCGCCTAAATGATAGATGGTCATACTATACCAACGATAATAGGAAATGTGACTTTTCACCACTGCTTTATCAAGCATTCGGAAACGTGTAAATGCTTCATTATATAATCCTGTTCGAGCTAAGGTCACTGCAATACGTAATTTTTGTTGTTCATGCATTGGATATATATTTAGTAATGCACGTATATGCTTTTCATATTCCTCCATATAGCCTGTCTCATAGTAAAATACAGCTAAGTTCGTATGGCTATATAAGCTATTTGAGTCTTCCTTAAATAATTCTAGTTCTTTTTCAATTGCTTCTTCTCTTCTACCGGAAAAGAATAGTGCAAACGTATATTCATGATGTGCTATCTTATGATCTGGAAATAGTAATATCATTTCCTCTAACAAAGCTAAAGCTTTATCCCACTCATTATTTTCTAAATGATGAAAAACGGTTTCTTGATATACGAGGAGTTCATCCTCTTCATCAAGCTCCCACTCATCTTCATCAAAATCATCATCAATTTCAATTAATTGCAATAATGCTTTCGCATCCTCGCTAAAATCACCATCTGGTTCTTTATCAAGATAAGACACTGCAAATTTTTTCGCATCATTTAAAAGTCCCAAATGGGCATAATTATTGGCAAGTAAATAATAACAATCTACATATTGATCTCCTGTAGACTGTAATACATTCGTTAGAATTTGATTTGCTTTATGAAAAGAGCCGGTTTCCGTATAGATGATTGACATTTGACATTGGTATAAAGGGTTATCTGGTGCAGCATCTACCGCCTTGGTGAGCCACTTTAATGCAATGTCAAACTTCCGCTTGCGAAATGATTCTACACCTTTCGCAAAGTAAAAATCACCTGTAGGGATAAAAGGGATAACATTGTTAGTCTGAGCTAATTTATTCTTTTTTTCTACTGGTTGCATGCATATCCCCCTATTTTTTCACATATCGTTGAAAGTATACCATAATTATTTGTGGAATAACATAGTTAGTTTCTGCCTATAAAACGAAAGGTTATCTATACTATACGCCCTTCTACCATCTCATATTTAGGTCCTTATCCAGAGGTACTATTCTTCAGGCTCAACCGCTTCTTTCAATAGCCGCTCTAACTCGTGAACAAAGTTGATTTTCCGTTCAGCCTTCCAATTCAGCTGCTTCCTCATATAGAGCATCACGTTTTCTTTATGCACTCTTACCCAATCTATATCAAAAAACAATGCACCTGTTCTTCTAATAAAGAAGTCAGTAGGTTTATAGACTAGTTCATATTCTAATCCATAACAAAGCTCGGCAAAAACGACCGCATCGATTCCTTCTTCGACTGCCTCTTGTTTCCTTGTTTCATATAAGTTAAAGACCTTATCCACATTTGCCCCATATCTCTTCACTAATTTTCTTGCTACTTTTTCCTCAATACCTAGCTTTACACCTTGCTTTACTTTACCCTTCATAAAATTTTGGAAGCCTTTAGACCCATTTACCTCTCCACCAGAAATAGGTAATGTTTTTGTTTCAGACTCCGAATAGATGATTCCAAGCTCGTCTTTTAATTGACTTACAACGGTATCTACTGCTTGCTCAGCCATTTTCCGATAGCCGGTCAATTTTCCGCCAGCCATCGAAATTAACCCTGATTTAGAAATAATAATTTCATCCCTACGTGAAATTTCCCCAGGCTTTTTTCCATCTTCCGCAATTAAAGGTCGTATACCAGCCCAACTTGATTCTACATCCTCCTCCTTAACACGAAGGGAAGGAAACATATAATTTATCGCACCCAATATATAGTCACGGTCTTCTTTCGTCATAGTTGGATGGGCTATTTCTCCTTTATATGTTGTATCGGTTGTTCCAACATATGTTTTACCATCACGAGGTATAGCAAATACCATCCTTCCGTCCAGCGTATCAAAATACACAGCCTGTTGTAATGGAAACCTCTCTTGTGAAAACACAAGATGGACCCCTTTAGTTAAATGAAGATGCTTGCCATGCTTAGAACCATCTAGCTCACGCAATTTGTCTACCCATGGACCGCATGCATTTATAACCTTCTTTGCATAAATAATATGGATTTCACCATTTATTTGATCCTCAGCCTTTACACCGATAACCTTGCCATGATCATCATAAATAAAAGAAATAACTTTTACGTAATTAATAGCATGGGCACCTTCTTCTACAGCCTTCTTGATAACTTCTATTGTTAATCGCGCATCATCTGTCTTATATTCCACATAGTAACCCGCTCCTTTTAACCCATCCTTTTTAAGCAATGGTTCCAGCTGTAAGGCCTTTTTCGGTGATAGCATCTTTCTTCGTTCGCCCCGTTTTACGCCTGCTAAATAATCGTAAACTCTAAGACCGATATTCGTTGTAAAGGGCCCAAACGTTCCCCCCTCATGAAAGGGCAGAAGCATCCATTCAGGAGTTGTAACATGTGGACCATTTTCATAGACGATAGCACGCTCTTTCCCTACTTCTGCAACCATCCTTATTTCAAATTGCTTTAAATACCGTAATCCTCCATGTACTAGCTTTGTCGAGCGACTGGAAGTACCTGCAGCAAAGTCTTGCATTTCTAATACCGCCGTCTTTAGTCCTCGTGTAACTGCGTCTAAAGCAATACCGGAACCTGTAATCCCGCCACCTATAACCAGTAAATCTAGTTCTTTTCTTTTCATTTCTTCCATAATTTCGTTTCGATGCACGCTTGAAAATTTCCCCATTACCGGTTCCTCCTTATAAATTGTATTACTAGTTCATACTATTAGTTCGTCTGTTACGTTTAGAATGACGAATAGAAAAAACAAAGAAAAAGTGAAAAACCTCAAACATCTTTAAAGTTTGTCTTTAGATGTTTGAGGTTTTCTTATTGACTGTCATCTGGGAGAGGTGCTTGCTGGCGCTTCTCCATCTCTTCTTTTGTATAAATAAGCTTCATCGGATTACCACCAACAAAAGCACCTGCAGGTACATCCTTATGTACTAATGTACCCGCTGAAACAATCGCGCCATCGCCAATTGTAACACCAGGAAGAATGGTACTATTGGCTCCTATCATTACTTCATCGCCAATCCGCACTTCACCAAGGCGATATTCTTTAATTAAATACTCATGAGCTAAGATTGTTGTATTATAGCCAATAACGGAATTGTTGCCAACCGTAATCTTCTCCGGAAACATGATATCTGGCATTACCATGAGCGCAAAAGCGGTATTCTTACCAACTTTCATGCGTAAAAAGACACGGTACAACCAATTTTTCATGCGTAAAAAAGGTGTATATCTAGCAACTTGAATGACGATAAAATTTTTAACAACCTTCCAAAAGGATACGGTTTTATATATTTGCCAAAGGGAATTATTCTCTTTAACAGAATGGCGCTCTGTATTTCTCATTTCTTACACCCCAATGATTTCTAATAAATCCTTCATATCCTGTAACATATAGGTTGGCTTACATTGATTTAATACTTCTTCTCCCTTTAATGACCAGGCTACCCCAGCAGTAAATACTCCTGCATGCTGACCTGACTCGATATCATGGGTATTGTCTCCTACCATTAATGTCGTATTTGCTTCTGCATTAAGATTCTCCATCGCTCGTAGGACTGGCTCTAGGTGTGGCTTAGCATGAGTGATATCATCTAAGGCAATAATCGTATTAAAATAGTCATAAATTCCTGTCAATTTCATTCCTCTTATTGCCGTTTTCCGCATCTTTGTTGTCACAATTCCGAGCTGTAAGCCATGTTTTTTTAACGCTTCTAAGGTTTCCTTAACATGGGGAAAAGCTTTTACATAGCTATCATGATGTGCCAGATTATGTTCACGGTATGTTGTAATCATCGCCTCTGCTTTATCTAAATCAATCTTTTCAAATGTTTCTTTAAGTGGTGGTCCGTTAAAGCTAACAATCTCTTCATGGGTAAATTCCAATCCAAATTGTTTGAATGTGTGGTAAAAAGACTCATTAATTAGATCATTTGTATCAATTAATGTTCCGTCTAAATCAAATAGTATGGTATGAATGTTCATTGGTGATTTCCTTTCTCTTACGCTGGTCCGATCGGTTCCAAAAGTATGCAATCGTCATGGTTAACACGATTGCCGTCACTAGCCTCATTACTAACAACGGCCATACAGGAATCCCTAAAGGAATGAAGATTAACGTGTCCTCCACTACTGCATGGCAGGATACCAGAAAAATTAACGCTAGTGTCATATCTTTTTTGGACACACCATCTTCCTTGACTGCTTGAATCATTAGTCCTGCACCATAGGCAAGCCCAATCGTCAATCCAGCTACTAAGGTCATGGATGTATTTTTTTCCATTCCTAATAGTTTTGTAATTGGGGCAAAGCCATTGGACAGCTTTGTTAACCATCCTTTTTCTCGCAAGTATTGCATAATAATCATAAGAGGTATAACGATTATAGCTAGCTGCACTACAGCAATAAACGCTGTGGTTACACCATGTAAGCCTATCTCTGTCCAACCAGTTAAGTTGGTCGGTTCCTTCGAAATGAATCCGTACTGGGCTATTTCTCCGCCACCATTCCAAACTAAATTAATGACTATCGCTGCAACTAACGCAAGCCCAATACGAACACCAACTATAATCCACCATTTAATTCCTACTTTGGAAGCAACTGCAGACTCAATGATAAGGTTATGAGAGAACGATAGCATAATCGCCATAATAAATACTTCTTTCACTGTAAAGTCAAAGGAAATTATGGCTGCGATACCAGCATACAAATTCAAGACATTTCCTAGTACAATCGGTACTGCCGCTTCCCCTGACAGTCCAACCAAGCCCATTAAAGGACTAATTTTGTCAATAACCCAAGGTAGTACAGGAGTAAATTGCAAGATAGTAATAATTAAGGTTATCGGAAATATAACCTTCCCTAGCGTCCAGGTTGTCTGAAGGCCTTGTTTAAGACCTCGCAATAATATACCCGACATCTACTGCTTCCCTCTCTCCAAAGCTGTTATTTTTTCTTCTTCTTAGCATTCCTTTTCTTGCCTAGATTTTTCTTTGTTTCAACATCTTGATATCGCTCTTTAACAGTTTTATAGCGATAAATAATAAATACAATCGCACCAACAATTAATAACACAGAAAGGAACTGTGCTGTTCGTAGGTTACCTACAATGTACAAGCTATCTGTACGCATTCCTTCGATGAAGAAGCGACCAACAGAATATGCTGCTAAATAAGTTAAGAATACGGTACCGCGGATTGGGTTTCGTCGACGTAACCACAGTAATAAAATAAGAACTACTATGTTCCATAATGATTCATATAGGAATGTCGGGTAATAATATGTCCCACCGATACACATTTGATCCATAATAAAATCAGGTAGTAGCGAATAATGTGTATCGATTACATTTTGGCTCATTATTGGGCCGCCATGCGCCTCTTGGTTCATGAAATTTCCCCAACGACCAATTGCTTGCCCTAAGATTAAGCTAGGTGCTGCAACATCTGCTAATTGCCAGAATGGAATTTTTTTCACACGAGCAAAAACGATTGCTGTTAATACGGCACCAATTAATGCTCCATGAATGGCAATTCCACCATCCCGAACTGCAAATATCTTCCACCATGGTTCCCCTACATAACGCTCCCACTCGAAAATTACATAATAGATCCTTGCAAATAGAATGGAAATCGGTATTGCAAAAACTACTAAATCAACAAATAAGTCTTTCTTCAGTCCAATCCGATCCGCTTCCTTCATAGCAATATAGAGACCTAGAAAAGCCCCAGTTGCAATAATAACCCCATACCAATAAATTGGTAAAGAACCTAATTGAAAGAAAACGCGATCGAGAGATGGTGCATCACAACTCATACGCTCACTCCTGTTCCTTCTCTTGTACAATCATTTTAGATAATCGTTCCGAAAACTCTTCAGCCGCATTCACACCCATACGTTTTAAGCGAAAATTCATCGCTGCCACTTCGATAATAACCGCCAAGTTACGTCCTGGGCGAACGGGAATGGTTGCTTTCGGTAATTCTACATCCATTATTTTCATCTTTTCTTCGTCTAATCCTAATCTGTCATACTGTTTCTTCGGATCCCAAATTTCCAAGTTAATTATCAATGATATTTTCTTATTACTACGTACGGCACCTGCTCCAAATAAAGTCATCACATTAATAATCCCAAGACCACGGATTTCTAATAAATGCTCAATTAATGGTGGTGAGTTACCAATTAGCGTATCATAATCCTCCTGGCGAATCTCGACACTATCATCTGCAACGAGACGATGTCCCCTTTTCACAAGCTCTAATGCAGTTTCACTTTTACCAACACCACTCTGGCCAGTAATGAGAACACCTACACCATAAATATCCACTAACACACCATGAATCGCCGTAAACGGTGCAAATTTTGCCTCTAAGAAGTTCGTTAATCTACTGATAACCCTAGTTGTCTTCCTCGGAGAATGTAATATGGGAACACCGGAGTTATTCGCTGCATCAATCATTACCTGAGGAATAGTCATCCCTCTTGTAACCACAATACCAGGGGTAATATCAGTACAAATCTTCTCCATACGGTCCCGCTGTTCTTCTTGACTCAAATCAAGAAAATATGTCATTTCTGTTTTTCCAATTAATTGAAGTCTTTCTTTCGGATAATACTTAAAATATCCCGTCATCTCAATGCCCGGACGAGAAATATCACTCGTTGTAATTTCTCTATGTATACCCTCTTCTCCAGCGACTAACTCTAAATTGAAGTTTTCGAGCAAATCTTTTGTACGTACAATTGTTGTCATTTACTTTTCCTCCATCAGAAGTCCTAACTGCTTCTAATTGTAGCATATTTTCGTATGTGGAAGGAAAAAAGATGTATCACCCAATAGTTGAAACCCAAAGAAAAAACATCGGTATCACTCCGATGCTTTACATAATTTATTATGAAGTTAAGGTATCTTTTACTACTCTGTTAAGCAATAAATTGATAATGGAAAGAATAACAGCAGCTAATAGCGCTGTACCAAATCCATCGATAACAAAAGAATCACCCATCACACCTTGTGTAATCATCAATGTCAACGCATTAATAACAAACAAGAATAGCCCTAATGTTAAAATTGTAAATGGTAACGTAAGAATGATTAAGATAGGCTTAACCACTACATTAAGCACTGCTAAAATTAACGCTGCTAACAAAGCAGTACCAAATCCCTCCAAATGGAAGGAATTAAATAACTGCGCAACCACAATTAAAGCAACAGCATTCAAAACTAAAGATAAAATCCCTCTCAAAAACAAAACATCCACCACCCTTCCTATCCGCACCATTATTCTATTCTATATAAAAATTGCTTCTCTTTCTAGTAGTTGTCCTCTTTTATAGTTTATTAATGGAAGTCGGAAATATGAATGGAATTGGAGTGGAGGGGTTGGGCGCATCTCCCTCGGGCTTGGGCTCATGTTCTCTAGGTTTAGGCGCAGGGGCTCTAGTTTTGGGTGCATCTTACCGAACTTCAGATGCATGTACCCTAATTTGGGCTCATCTTACTGATCTTCAGGTACATGTGCTCGTCACTCTGGCATGCCTTACTGTATTGTTCAAGTATCCTTCCTTCCAACATAGAATCCCCTGTACCATTTGTACAGGGGATTCTTTTAATATTTCCAAATATAAAAGGATTCAAAGCCAAGACGCTCTTTAGCTTGCTCTTTTAAATCGTCTGTCAAGTCGTCTGATTGATTCCAGCTGCGAATAACTCCGCTTGCTTGGGATTGGTGGCAGAGAATTGCTTCCATTTTTTTATCAAAATTATTGCGTACATCGTTGACAACATCTGGCTTCCCTAAGTCTTCTACATGTGTTCTTGTAATGGCCTGAGCCCAAACTGTAGGACGCTTTTCTGGATCCATTAACCGAACTGCTTCTACAGCAGCAGCACCTAGTGCATTATGATCAGGGTGTACTGCATGATCTGGGTAATGGGTAATGACAAGTGTAGGTTCTATTTCTTCTAAAATCCCTTTTAGGTGCTGGGCTACCTCATTACGCTCCTCGTACTCTAAGGTTTTATCCCGGTAGCCAAGAAGACGTAATTCCATATCTAAAACTTTGCAAGCTTCGGTAATTTCTTTTTTTCTAATCTCAGGAAGGGTTTCACGGTTAGCGAAAGTTGGGTTTCCCATATTTCGTCCCATTTCACCTAAGGTTCCACAAAGATAAGTTACTGGTACCCCTTGTTCACGAAAATTCACTATCGTCCCAGCTGCTCCGAATGATTCGTCATCTGGATGTGGATAGATAACAACAACATGTTTATGCTTTTCCATTTTGTTAAACCTTCTTTCTCCTACCATTTAGTAATGAAACGGTGTTTCACTAATTTGTAATGCAACCATTAGACGGCCTTCACGATCATGGCCTGCCATTAACAGTTTTTCACCCTCGTGCATAGTCCACTCTGTCAGTCCCTCTGCATAAATCCAACCGATATCCATCTTCAAACCAGCACGATAGGATTTACCATCACCAACAATTTTTGCTTGATTAAAACGCACCTTCGTATTACGAATATAAACACCAACATTATATGCTTTCTCATTAACATGACTTGCGTATGCGCCATTTGTTGTTTCTAAATGAATATAAACATCTTTTCCAACAAAGCTCTCAAGCTTTTCTTGGACTTTATCAAGCTCAATCGATTTCATCAGTCTTCCTCCTTACATTTCTACTTTTTACATTACCGAAACGAACAAGTCTCGTCAAAACATAAAGCTTACGAACAAATTAATCCATGATGGTTTTAGTCCAAAAGTTATCCTAGTTCAGCAACAATAAAAAGGACGTCCCACCTTCACGAGACATCCTTCGCTTTTCGTTATTTTGCACTCATCTCTTCTTTAGCTTGTAACCCTTGTCCTTGCCTTTTCTTATCGCGCTCTAATACTGGCTTTAAATAGTTACCTGTATAGGATGCTTCATGTTCGGCAATTTTTTCAGGAGTACCTGTTGCAATGATTTGACCGCCACCGGCACCGCCCTCAGGTCCAAGGTCAATTAGATAATCGGCAGTTTTAATTACATCTAAGTTATGTTCAATGATAAGAACCGTATCTCCATTTTCGACTAAGCGCTGAAGTACTTTTAACAGTCTACTAATATCATCGACATGTAATCCGGTTGTCGGTTCGTCAAGAATGTACATCGTCTTACCATTTGAACGACGATGCAACTCACTAGCCAGCTTAACCCGCTGTGCTTCCCCACCAGATAAGGTTGTAGCAGGCTGCCCCAGCCTTACATATCCTAGCCCAACATCCACAATGGTCTGGAGTTTACGCTTAATCTTTGGTATATTACTGAAAAACTCTAATGCTTCTTCAATCGTCATGTCTAATACTTCTGCGATGCTTTTTCCTTTATACTTTACCTCTAATGTCTCCCTATTATAGCGACTGCCATGGCACACTTCACATGGGACATATACATCGGGTAAAAAGTGCATTTCGATCTTAATGATTCCATCACCTTTACAAGCTTCGCAACGGCCACCCTTTACATTGAAGCTAAAACGCCCTTTTTTATAGCCACGGACTTTTGCCTCATTAGTAGAAGCAAATACGTCACGAATATCATCAAATACTCCCGTGTAAGTTGCTGGATTAGATCTTGGTGTTCGGCCTATAGGGGATTGGTCGATACTGATTACTTTCTCTAAATGCTCCAATCCCTTCATTTCCTTATGATCACCTGGTATTTGTTTACTGCGATTCAGTTCTCTCGATAATGATTTATAGATAATCTCATTAACTAATGAGCTTTTCCCTGAACCTGAAACACCAGTTACAACATTAAATAGACCTATTGGAATTTTTACCGATACATTCTTCAGGTTATTTTCCTTCGCTCCTACTACTTCTATAAAACGTTTATCCGGCTTTCTTCTCTCAAGTGGTACAGGAATATACTTATTACCAGATAAATACTGTCCTGTTAAAGATTTTTCGTTGTTTATTACTTCTTCAGGTGTACCGCTAGCCACGATTTGTCCACCATGCTCACCAGCACCTGGACCAATATCGATTAACCAATCTGCTGCTAGCATCGTATCCTCGTCATGCTCTACAACAATTAAAGAATTATCTAAGTCACGCATCCCTTTTAATGCCTCAATCAATTTATCATTATCTCGTTGGTGAAGCCCGATGGATGGTTCATCTAGAACATAAAGAACCCCTGTGAGAGCCGAGCCGATTTGGGTAGCAAGCCGAATACGTTGTGCCTCCCCACCGGATAACGTTCCAGCAGTACGGGATAATGTGAGATAATCCAGTCCGACATTATTCAAAAAGTCTAAACGATTATTAATTTCCTTAATTAATAGCTTAGCAATCTGTTTTTCTTTCTTACTAAGCTCTAATTCTTGGAAGAAATTCATGGCATCTGTAATTGAAAAATCTGTGACATTACTAATATGCAATCCATTCACCTTAACCGCTAATGCCTCTTCTTTTAAACGATGCCCCTTACAAGTTGGACAATGTTTCTGAGCCATATACTTCTCTAAACTTTCACGAACATAATCAGAAGAAGATTCTTTATAGCGTCGTGCAATATTATGGATGACGCCCTCAAATTCGATTAGACCATTACGTGTATGACCAAAGTCGCTCTTAAAGTAGAAATGAATCTTCTCTTTTCCACTTCCGTAAAGAATCTTATCTATCTGTTCCTTTGGAATATCTTTTACCGGTATATCCATATCAATATCAAAATGGTCACAAACACTTTTGAGAAGCTGTGGGTAGTATTGTGAGCTAACCGGCTCCCATGCAGCAATCGCATGTTCATTTAATGTTTTATTCCAATCTGGAATAACTAGATCCACATCGACCACAAGATTCGTACCAAGTCCATCACATGTCGGACAAGCTCCAAAAGGACTGTTGAAAGAGAATAACCTTGGTTCTAGCTCACCAATAGAAAAACCACAGATAGGACAAGCATGATTCTCACTAAAGATTAGCTCCTCTTCCCCCATGACATCAACTACTACTTTACCTTCCCCTAGGTTCAATGCCGTTTCAAGCGAATCACTCAATCTTGTTTCGATACCTGGTTTCACGATGACACGATCGACTACGACTTCAATCGTATGCTTTTTATTTTTTTCTAACTTAATATCTTCTGTAACCTCGCGCATCTCTTTATCCACACGAATCCGAACAAAACCTTCTTTTTTCAGCTTTTCTAAAACCTTGATATGTTCACCTTTTCTACCTGATACAACAGGTGCTAGGAGCTGCATTTTCGTTCTCTCCGGGTATTCCATAATACGATCTACCATTTGTTGAACCGTTTGGGAAGAAATCTCGATACCATGATTAGGACAAACTGGACGTCCGATTCTTGCATATAGCAATCGTAAATAATCATAGATCTCTGTTACCGTCCCAACCGTTGATCGTGGATTTCTACTAGTCGTTTTTTGATCAATCGCAATGGCTGGAGATAATCCATCAATCGTGTCCACATCTGCCTTTTCCATTTGTCCTAAAAATTGACGAGCATACGCTGACAATGACTCCACATAGCGTCTTTGCCCCTCCGCATAAATCGTATCAAAGGCTAGCGATGATTTTCCGGAACCAGATAGACCAGTTACGACTACTAGCTTATTTTTAGGTATGGATATATCAACATTTTTCAAGTTGTGTGCCCTTGCACCTTTAATATCAATCGTTTTACTTGGCATTCATCGGTCATCCTTCCGCTTTAAGTTCAAATAGTATATCTCTTAATTCAGCAGCCTTTTCAAAATCAAGCGCTTTGGCAGCTTCGCGCATCTCTTTTTCCATACTTTCGATAACCTTTTCTCTTTCTTTCTTCGTTAATTTGGCTAGGCTCTTTGTCTTCGTTTCATAGCCTGCCTCATCTTCTGAAGCTACTGTCGCCCTTATAACATCACGAACATCTTTTTTAATAGTTGTCGGTGTGATATGATGCTTCTGATTGTATTCCATTTGGATTTTACGGCGTCGCTCCGTTTCATCGATTGCTTTTTGCATCGAATCAGTAATCTTATCCGCATACATGATTACTTGGCCATTTGCATTACGTGCAGCACGACCCATAGTTTGGATTAGGGAGCGCTCTGAGCGTAGGAAGCCTTCTTTATCCGCATCTAAAATAGCCACCAATGAAACTTCTGGAATATCTAACCCTTCTCGAAGTAAGTTAATTCCTATAAGAACATCATATTTACCTACACGAAGATCTCGGATTACTTCAATTCGTTCAAGGGTTTTAATTTCACTATGCAAATATGCCACTTTAATTCCAATTTCTTTGAGATAATCGGTTAAGTCCTCTGACATTTTCTTCGTTAATGTTGTCACTAATACGCGTTCATTCTTCTCTGTACGAGTATTTATCTCCGCAATTAAATCATCGATTTGTCCATCAATTGGACGAACCTCGACTTTCGGATCTAGTAAACCAGTAGGTCGAATAATCTGCTCGGTCATCTTAGGAGTATGTTCTAATTCATAAGGACCAGGTGTCGCTGATACAAAGATAATTTGATTTACTTTATTATCAAACTCCTCGAACTTCAATGGACGATTATCTAAAGCGGACGGCAAGCGAAATCCATGATCCACAAGGACTTGCTTTCTTGCCTGGTCACCGTTATACATACCACGAATTTGTGGTAAGGTTACATGGGATTCATCCACGACAACTAAGAAATCTTTAGGAAAATAATCTAGTAGTGTATACGGTGTGGCACCTGCTTCTCGTAATGTTAGATGTCTTGAATAGTTCTCTATCCCCGAACAAAAGCCCATCTCACGCATCATTTCTAAATCGTAATTAGTTCGTTGTTCGAGTCGTTGTGCTTCTAAAAGCTTATTCTGTCCACGTAACTCTTCAAGACGTTCTTCCAATTCTTTCTCAATATTAGCAATCGCAAGCTTCAATTTTTCCTCGCGAGTTACGAAGTGGGATGCTGGAAAAATGGCAACATGTTCACGATCACCAATAATTTCACCGGTTAAAGCATCAACTTCACGAATTCTATCGATTTCATCACCAAAAAATTCAATTCTTATACAATGTTCTTCCCGTGAAGCGGGAATAATTTCAACGGAATCTCCTCGTACACGGAATGTTCCACGCTGGAAATCAATATCATTACGTGCATATTGTATATTGACTAAGTCTCTAAGTAATTGGTCACGGTCTTTTTCCATTCCCATACGAAGTGATAACACTTGTGCACTATATTCTTCTGGATTACCTAATCCATATATACAAGATACACTCGCCACAATTAACACATCATTTCGTTCAAAAAGGGCTGATGTCGCCGAGTGACGTAGTTTGTCAATTTCATCATTTATACTGGCATCTTTCTCAATAAATGTATCGGTGGAAGGGACATATGCCTCTGGTTGATAATAATCATAATAGCTTACAAAATACTCCACTGCATTATTCGGAAAAAACTCCTTAAACTCACTATATAATTGACCAGCCAATGTTTTATTATGAGCAATGACTAATGTTGGACGGTTAATCTCTTTAACCACATTGGATACGGTAAACGTCTTACCCGTACCTGTTGCTCCTAGCAATGTTTGATGGCGCTGCCCTGCAAGCACCTTCTCTACTAATTCTTTTATAGCATTTGGTTGGTCTCCCTTTGGCTCATATTTTGAAACCAGTTCGAACTTATTAAGTTCCATTGTCTCCCTCCGTCCTTAACCTTATTTCAGTGTACCATATTCTACCACTATATATCACCATAAAATGCGAACTAACATTCGTTTTTTTTGCTATATATACATACTAACTATTTTTCCCTAAGTATTCAAGAATTTAGACAAGGTACATCGTATAATTGATTTTTTTCTATAAAAAACCCGAACTACGCTAAGAAGTCATGAATTGAAATCTAAGTAGTTCGGGTTCTTTAAAGCTATATAAATATTATATCAGGGAATGGCTTCCGATAAGCTAGGTCAAGGTGTAGACTTTTACTTAATAGCTTTTCCCATTCATTATCAAGAGGTCTATAAAACTCATACAAATAGTACAACAGGAATTATAACTAACGAAACTAGTATGTTACTTCCTTTCACTTATAAATAATTCATCAACCTTAACTCCTAATACACTCGCTAAATCAAATGCCAACTGTAAGCTAGGATCATATTTGTCGTTTTCAATTGCATTAATTGTCTGCCTACTAACATTGCATAAGTCTGCAACCTTTCCTTGAGAAAGATTCATTTTTTCCCGAAATTCTTTAATTCGATTTCTCATCTTATTTTCACCTTCATATTCGACTATATGTCAAATAGTTTTTACATCCTTATTATAAAAACAGACGAAAAGGATGTAAAATATTCTTTACACCCCTTTCGTCTACCTAATAAAATTATAGACACGACTAAACTCTATGCCTTACAAATAGTTAATAATATTTCAGACAACGAATTTCTTTCTACATATTCATGATATAAGTTTAGATTTTCCTCGTACATAAGTTGTCTTTTGTTATCCTGGAAAAATTCCTTCACTTGCAACTCGATACTTCTTTCGAATGGGTTTATTTGATTAACGATGCCTAATTTAGCTAATTCCATTTCATTTACTTTTTCTTGACCAGGTAAGGCATTACAAGTGAAAATTGGGATTCGTTTCATTAAGCATTCACTAATTGTTACCCCTCCAGGCTTGGTAATAACTGCGTCAACTTGATTATATAGCTCATTCATTCTCGCTTTGCTATCCACATACCGAATGGGCTGGACATATGGGTGGTTCCATTCTGAAAGATCTTGATAAAGCTTTTCATTGTGCCCACATAAAACCGTGTATTTTATTTCCGGATGACTAGGGATTAGTTTGTCCATTGATGCTATCCCTAAACTTCCGCCTGTAATTAATACATGTAGCTTCCCATTACTTTTTTTCTGATAAGGAATACGGAATACTGGATGTACTGGTATTCCTGTTACAAAAATCCTCTCCTCGTCTACACCTAAATCTAATAAAAATTTCTTGACCGTTATGGATGGAACGATATGATAATCAATACCAGCAATCCCCCATACACGGTTAATAAAGAAATCGGTATACACATTCACTGTAATTGCATGTAACTTTCCTTTTTGCTTTAAAACACTAGCAATATTGGAAGGAAGACAGTGTGTACAGAATAAAATTCTTGGTTCTGTTTCTTTCATTAATTTCTTAAAAAACGCTATGAACATCGCTTCATATAAGCGCTGTCTAGATCGTTTTGTTTGATTTTTTACAGCAAGTCGATTATAAAGCACATCGTACGCTTTAGGGACCATTTTAATCCAATTTAAATACGTAGCAGAGACGAGTCGTTCTACTTTTCCAAAACTATACGATAAAATATCCACCTTTTCACAGTTGATTGATTTGACAGCACGCTCCAATTCCTCTATCACTGCGTCAGCAACATGATGATGCCCAGTCGGAATTTGCATAAATGGTAGTAATAATGCTTCGCTCTTTGATTTCGTATCCAATATATTCACCCTATCATAACGTTCAAATGAATCCCTTGATTTACCAATGAATCTAATCGTTTAACCATGTTATAATCATTTTCGGGGAGGAATTCATATGACATATATTATTTCTGCACTATTATTAATCATTATTGGCTTTCTCATATATAAAGCAAACCTAAATACGAAAGATATCCAAATAAATAAAATACAAATCTCCACTAAACATCGAACAAATCATTCTAATTTATCCATCCTACACTTGTCTGACCTTCACCTTGAAAATATCTCTATTACACCAAGTCAACTAGCTGCGAATCTACAGCATGAACAACCGGATATCATTGCACTAACTGGGGATTTTCTTGATAGAAAACGTACCCTACCCAAGTTAATACCATATCTTGAGGTTCTACAAAAAATGAAGCCAAAACATGGTATCTACGCTGTACTTGGTAACCATGATTATGTCCTAAAAGGGCAAAATTTATCAGATTTAAAATCGATTCTTACACAATACGGTTGTATCGTAATGCAAAATAGCTCTAAAACAATTACTATAAACGGTCAAAAGATTAATATAATCGGAATTGATGATTACTCAACAAATCGAAGCGACTTGGAAGAATCGTATCGTCAGGTGAAAGAAGGTCTTAAAATTGTCCTGACTCATGATCCAAACGTAGTTCTCGAAATGGATGATTATCCATTTGATTATTTATTAGCAGGGCATTTCCATGGTGGACAAATCCTTTATCCAAAAGCATACCACTTAGTGAAAATGGGGAAACTACCACGTTTAAATATGATAAAAGGATTGCATAGCCATAATGATTCCCCTTTTTATATTAGTGAAGGATTAGGCCAAACAGGTGTAAACATTCGGGTGGGCAGCCGCCCTGAAATCACTCTCCATGACGTTGCTATTTAACTTTAGTTCCATATCTATTAACTAGCTCATCCTTTGACATGAATAAGTACATGGGATTTTCATGATTGGATGAGCTAGCCAAATAATTAATTGGAGTAAAGGTTATTTTTTTATAATTTCTATATAATGGATTATGGATAAACACATTATCGAAACCTAATCGCTTTGTACCTTTATGTAGGGTAGTAATTCCTATTATTCCCTTTAACTCATCATAACGCTTATGATGTTTTACATAGTCTGCCAAAAGTGGCATAGCCCGTTTGACCAGATGGTAAATGTATACAGCACGCTTTGTGTCACTTTTTTCTGCATACAAATCATTCATGATTTTCACATTATGAAGGTGAATCTTAATTAGCAGGTCATTTTTATTAATTATAGTACCGTCCTTTAATATCGTACGTCTTCCTTTATATCGAGTAAGTCGTACACGAAATACCGTTCGATTCTGTTCCTGATCCTTTACATAGCGCAATCTAGTAAAGGAATAATACAGCGGATCAAATACATTCCAGAACCCTAATAGATAGCTTTTCATCCATACAATTATCCTTCCTGTACATATTTTGCCTTCTTAGTTTGGATGAAAATTAATAAAATTATTAGTGCTACCTAGACTTTTTATCTATTCTCTTTACACAAAAAACCGTACCCACTATGGATACGGTCTTCTATATTAGTTTGTTCGATATGGCTCTCCTGCGAATAGTAACCCTAGTTCATGGTGATCACCTTCGTACATGGCACTTTGAATAAAACGAACTTCACCATTGTGATCAAGTAATTCCACCTTAAAGAAAGAGCCTGTCTGTTGTAGTGCTTCATAAAGATCATCTTCACTTTGGATTCGATTACCATTTACTTTCATTACGGTCTCTCCAATTAGAATTTGTAAACGGTCAGCTGGAGAGCCAGGGATAACACCAAGAACTTTTAATCCATCGTTCGTATGATTGAAATAATAGCTTCTCGCATTATCTTTTGAGCGATGTCGGTAGTTAAGAACTTCCCTTCCAATGATTGCTATGATTACAGCAACAATCGTTAACCACGGTAAGAAGATACTACCTATTGCGATAGCTAGTACAAGTACAGCTAGGGCTAATAACTGTAGCGCAATCCGGTTCGCTGTCTTATATGGCATACTGCCTCGCACCACAAATTCAAACCCTAAAACAACTGGTATCAGGACTAAAGCATAATTCTCCCCACCGATAGACAGAAATGGCCAATAGGGTGCAAATGGTTCGATTAGTCCAGCAGGTACTAAAGCAAAAAACGGGATAATGGAAAACTTCTTAATTAAATGCTTACCAATCCAACTACCCCGAGCTCCTTTTTCTAATCCAAGGTATGTCTCATAGATCTTAATTCTACTTAGGAAATGTGCTTCTACAAATAAAAATAATGCTAATAAAATGGCAATTACTGAATAATTAACCTCCCCTAAGCTAGGGAGAAACGTAACGTTATCCGCTACTAAAGGAAATAACATCAAGACAAAAAAGGTAATCCCAAAGGTGTAACTTGGGGAAAGGAAAGAAAAACGTAATGTAAGACTTAATAGAATCGTAACGATACTTAGAATGATAAGCACATCATATGTAACTACCATACCTATTGCTATCGTTAAAACTGAATAAAATAGTCCGATAAAAATCGAAAACCCAATCGTTCCCTTCCACTCCGAGAAGATATCGAATACCTTAGTTCCAAAATCTCTTCTTTCCTGCTTGATTCTTCTTATGCCTACTAACGTAATGAATACAATAGACCAATATAAAAGTGGATTGAGAAAGATTTTTCCAATTCCTTTACCAAATTCCAATAACCAATCCTGTAACATTTGTGTTCACCTTCCCAATCTACAGTTCCTCTTAATAAGTTAATTATAACCTTATATATTCGTCATTTGTCGGTTTTTTTCCTGCTTTTACCGTATTAATTTTACAAGAGTGTTGAAAACATAATGATGTAGAATATAACAAGACTTGGACACACGTATAGAAGGTATAAGAAAACCGAATGATTAGCACAAACCTGCTCCGAAAATATACGCTCATTCCATGGTCGCTAGTGACCATGGAATGCCCCCTCGAAGGGAGCCTGCTACGTAGAATTGCTAGTAGAGACAGCTGCATCACTAGGTCTCAAGCGCGCTCTATCTTCCCGCAGGAGTCTAATTATATTTCCGGAGCTAATCTCATGCATCATTCGGGTTTTACATTTATTTCTTCATGGTGTCAAAGCCTTGGTGTAATAATTAATGTACCACTTCTAATGCTTTTTCTAATTGTAAATCATCTTCACCACTGCGGATTTTTTCAATAATGCTCGATTCCAGTGTTCCAGCTGTTTCTTGGTCTACTTCTCCTGTAACCGTTAAATCATGATCCTTTTGGAAGGCTTTAACTGCTTCTTCAGTTTCCTTACTGAAGTAACCGTCTGTTCTGTCTAATTCATAGCCTAAACCATCCAGCATGATTTGAATATTTTCAATTTGGCTTCCAGAGTGATCAAACGATAAAGGCTCATCTGTTACTTGTATTGGGGTTGTAAAATAATATTTCGGTTGTTCCACTTTCACAGTTGGCTCAACACCTGTTTCGTGAATCCATGTTCCTTTTGGTGACAACCATTTGAAGAAGGTTAATTTTACTGTACTTCCATCACCTAATGGAACGGCTTGCTGCACTGTACCTTTTCCGAAACTATTAGTTCCAACGACATCATAACCAATTTCTTTCATCGCCACAGCTAAAATTTCAGAAGCCGATGCACTACCTTCGTCTACTAAAACTGAGATTGGATAATCCTTTTTCTTATCTAATGTAGAGTAATAAGGTGTTTTATTTCCACTTTGATCTTCAATTTGAATATATGGAATATCCTTTGGAACAAATAAATCTAGGATCTCTTCAACAGAATTTAAGAGTCCACCAGGATTCCCACGTACATCAATAACTAATCCTTCCATTCCATCGTCTTCTAATGCTTTAAGCTGTGATTCAAAATCTTCTGCAGTTGTTTCAGCAAAATTAGTAATTTCAATTAGCCCTGTTTTCTTACCATCAACAGTTTTCATTTCAGAATAAACGGTTTCGATAGGGATGGTGTCACGAACAATGGTAATTTGGAAAGGTTCTGTCGTGCCCTGTCGCAAAATGGTTAAGACCACTTCTGTTCCTTTTTCCCCACGGATCTTGGCAACTGCCTCATTTAAATCAAGTCCTTCTAATGATTCTCCATCTACCTCTAGAACTTGGTCGTTTGGTCGAAGTCCTACCTTTTCCGCTGGGGAATCTTTAATAGGCGATACAATCGTCACCATTCCATTAACCATACTAACCTCAGCACCAATGCCTTCAAAAGAGGATTCAATTTGTTCATTAAATTGCTCCATTGTTTCAATATCCATATAGGAGCTGTATGGATCACCTAGTGTCGCAAGCATTCCTTGAATCGCACCCTCAATTAGTTGCTGCTCTTCAGCTCCCTCTAAGTAATTATCTTTAATCAAATGATAAGCTTGAGCCACTTTAGACCATTGAGCTGGTAGCTCATTATTTTCCTTTGCCCCACTAGCTTCATCTTGTTTATCACCATCAAGATTATTCTCAGAGATAATCGATTCTTTTTCACCTGCTTGTGCAATAGAAGCTCCCACATATGCTCCAATAAAACCTAGAAATAAGGCCCCAACCAGTATAAGCACAATATGTACTTTATTCAATTTCATGATATCACCCCAGTATTAGTTATATGTTAGGTAGTTATCTTAAACACCAAAAACGAAATTATTATCGTTAAGATTCAAACCTACTTATTCTATAATCATATCGAAAAAGCGTATTACACGCCAAACTTTTTATTTAAGAAGACAAGAAAAAAGCATTACACCTCATGTGTAATGCTCCTAACCTATACGCTTATGGTAAATAATCCATAGGATTTACATTATTCGTGTTAGGAGGATAGAAGCCTATCCATCCACCTTTATGCACTTCAAAGTGTAAATGTGGACCTGTGGAACGACCAGTTGAACCCATATAACCAATTAACTGACCTTGTTCTACGACTGCTCCATCTTCAACGGCAAAACCATTTAAATGGCCATATAGCGTTGTATAATCAACTCCATCAATCTTCGTAACAATTAATATATGGTTTCCATACGTGTCAGATAAGTTACCTCTTACGGCAACACCATTTGTAGCAGCATAAATCGGTGTACCAGTAGGGGCTGCAATATCAATTCCAAGATGATAGCTTACTTGTCCAGTAATTGGATCAACACGCTGGCCCCACTGAGATGAAAGCCTTCCTGAAGCTGGCCAAATGAAGGAAGAACTATTTACCGCTCCTGTTTCAGGGCTTGATAACTGGCTAAGGTTATTTTCTGCGACCTCTTTTGCTTTCGCTACGGCCTCTTCTTGTTTACGAATCATTGCTTGTTCATCTTCCAACGTAAACATGAATTCCTCTAACTCTTCATGCTCTTTCTCCAGTTGTGCTAGCAGACGCTTTCTTTCTGACTTTTGTTCATCTAGTTGACTTTGTAATGCAACTAGTTCTCTCTTTTGGCCTTCTAATGCTACCTTTTTCTGTTCAACATCACTTCGTTTTGCTTCGATTTCTTTCTTGTTCTCTTGAACCGTTACTTTTTTAGTTTCAACATCAGCCTTGTCTTTTTCTAATGATTCAATAATCGTTTTATCTTGGTCCATCATGATATTTACAGCTGCTGCTCTTGAAATAAAATCGGAAAAGCTTTTAGACCCGAGAATGACTTCTAAATACTTTATAGGACCACCATTCTTTTGAATAGAGCGAAGACGGTCTACTAGTAATGCTTCCCGTTCCTCGATACGGTCTAGTAATATATCAATCTCAACTTCTAACTGTTCAATTTGATTAGTTAAATTATCAATCGTATTCGTAAGTTCATAAATCTCATTGTTAGTAGTATCAATTTCACCCTGTTTGGTAGAAATAGCTTCCTCAGTATTTGCTAGATCCTGTTCAATAGAATCGATTTGACCTTGAACTGTATCCTGCTTATTTAAATTTTCTTGGATTTTCTCTTCTGTATCACTTTTATTCGTTTGTACTTCTTCTTTCTGTTCTTTTAGTTGCAATTGTTCCTTCTCAAGTTCCTCGATTTCTTGCTGGAGCTCCTCTTTCGTTTGAGCGAAAACCTGGTTTTCATCAATCAAGACGGACACAATGGCGAACAGTCCAATCAGTAAACCAGTTAGTGCTAACTTTTTTTTCATTGATCTTCCCCCTGTTACCAAGTAATCTAGAAAACTATTATTTCCGTATGTATAATTTATTGTGGAAAAGGTATAGGACCTTCCTTTGCCTTTTCCACACTGTTCAAAACACTATTAAACTTTCAAGAATTTGCGTACACTCATCAGACTTCCCCACATTCCAATTCCAGCACCTATCACTAGAATAATGAGCGCTAATTGCCATGCGAAGGGATTAAATGGTAATACTTCTACAAATCCGATTGTCTGCACCGTAGTTATACTAGATTCAATCCATTTATATCCACCTAAGACTGCAGAAATAGGGATGATTGATCCTAGTACACCTAGTAATAATCCTTCTATGAAAAATGGCCCGCGAATAAATCCATTCGTCGCCCCTACTAACTTCATAATTCCAATTTCTCTACTTCTTGCCATGATAGTTAATTTAATCGTATTGGAAATTAAGAAGATAGCTGTTAATACAAGACCAGCGATTAGAATAATACCTATTGTTCTAGCATAATCGGTAAATTTAAAGAGATTTTGTGCGACGTCTTCACCGTACGTAACAGAATCTACTCCATCAAGTTCGGCAATAGTTTTTGCAATACCTGTCGTCTCCTGTGGTTCATCAGCCTTCACAATATAAGCATGGTTTAATGGGTTATCTGATTTAAATCCACCCCAAACATCTCCACCTTCACCCATGCTATCAATCAAGCTATTAAGTTCATCATCTTTAGATGAAAACACTACACTTGCTACCCCAGGGATTTTTTCTATCTCTTTTCCTAATGCAATTACTTGTTCATCATCTGCAGCTAAATCAATGAGGACCTTCACAACGACATCTTCTTCAACTTTTTTTGCCATATGATTAAGGTTTAAGATTAAACCTAAAAATGCACCTACTAAAAGTAACGTAACCGTTACTGCTCCGACCGAGGCTACAGTCATCCAGCCGTTACGATATATGTTTTTTGCACCCTCACGAAAATGTCTTTTGATAGTTCTAGCTTTCATAGCCGTATTCACCTCGTTGCTCGTCTCTTACAATTTCGCCATCTTCAATTGCAATAACACGTTTTTTAATTGTATTTACGATTTCCTTACTATGGGTTGCCATGATAATGGTTGTCCCACTATTATTAATTTGCTCGAACACTCGCATAATTTCCCATGATGTTTCTGGATCTAAGTTACCAGTCGGTTCATCAGCAATAACAATTTTGGGGTGGTTTACAATTGCTCTAGCAATGGAAACACGTTGCTGCTCTCCACCAGATAATTCACTCGGATAGAAGCGGGCTTTATTTTTTAACCCTACTAAATCCAATACTTCCATTACACGTTTTCGAATATTACGAGGAGATTCCTCTATTACCTCTAGTGCAAACGCAACATTTTCATAGATTGATAATTTAGGAAGCAAGCGGAAATCCTGGAAGATAACACCGATATTTCGTCGGAGTAGTGGTACTTCCTTTTCTTTTACTTCACTGACGTCTTTATTGTTTATAAAAATTTGTCCCTTTGTCGGTTTTATCTCACGATACATAAGTTTAATAAAAGATGATTTCCCTGCGCCGGATGGTCCGACTATGTATACGAATTCACCTTGATCAATTTCGACATTAATTCCATTTAAAGCTGTCACACCGTTATCATACGTTTTATATAAATCCTTCATTAATATCATTTATAATCACCTTTATTATTATAGTTAGTCAAAAAGACTTATATTGTACAAGATTCTTTTACATTATAACATCAATCAACAACTTTTTTTGACAAAAAAATATTACATTTATATTTCAACGGTAAAATTTCTGGGAATATTGTAGGATTATGACAAGAAACATACTTTTTTATAGGTATAAAGTAGGATATCAAAACCAAAAGAGCACCGATAGCCCCTCTCTGTTACCTTTTTACCCTCTTCATTCCGAGAAAGGGCACTGACCCTATCTCTCTGTTACCTTTTTACCCTCATTCTTCCGAGAAAGGGCACTGATTCTATCTCTCTGTTACCTTTTTACCCTCTTCCTTCCGAAAAAGGGCACTGACTCTATCCCTCTGTTACCTTTTTACCCTCTTCCTTCCGAGAAAGGGCACTGACTCTATCTCTCTGTTACCTTTTTACTCTCACCCCACCGATAAAGGGCACTGACTTTATCTCTCTGTTACCTTTTTACCTTCTTCCTCCCGATAAAGGGCACTGTCTCTATTCCTCTGTTACCTTTTTACCCTCTCCCTCGCGAAAAAGGGCACTGACTTTATCTCTCTGTTACCTTTTTACCCTCTCCCTCGCGAAAAAGGGCACTGATACTCTCTCCATCACCCCCCCCAGTAAAAGTGCCGTTCTAAACAACAAAAAAAGCTTAAACTGAATCTCATCATTCAGCTTAAGCTTTGCTATTTTCATTATCAATTTATTTCTTCTCTGCTAGCCAATCAGATAGATGTTGAATTTCTTCATCTGAAAGCTTATTCGCAAAACCAGGCATTCTACCATTTGTACCGTTAGCAATGATATCTTGTAATTCTTCGGATGAAAATTCTGCGCCAATTTGTGTTAAATCAACACCAGCACCACCTGCAAGATTAGCACCATGACAAGCTGCACAGTTTGCTTGATAAATATCTTCTGCGGAGGCTACAGCTTCACCACCATCCGTTTGACCTGAATCATTTACTGCACCATTATCATCTGCTTCATTTTCTCCACCACATGCACCAAGTACGAATACTGTTCCAAATAATATTGCGAATAACCATTTTTTCATATTAAAAATCCCCCAATCATTGGAATATCTATACATCATTTAGTATATCCCTTCTAGTTAAATATACCAGCCACAAAATTGCCACATTTTGGCTAAAGATGAATATTCATCTAGTTTCACGCCAGTTTTTGACAATTTTAAGAAATTAATAATGTAATCTATTTATAATTGTGAACGTAAATAAGCATCAATAAACAAATCGATTTCGCCATCCATAACGGACTGTGTATTACCCGTTTCCATATTTGTACGATGGTCTTTCACCATGGAATATGGATGGAATACATAAGAGCGAATTTGACTTCCCCAACCAATCTCTTTTTGCTCTCCACGAATTGCTGCTAACTCCTGCTGTTGCTTTTCAATTTCTAATTGGTAAAGCTTTGATTTTAACATTTTCATTGCTGCTTCACGGTTTTTAATTTGTGAACGTTCATTTTGACAAGTAACTATAGTATTCGTTGGAATATGGGTAATACGTACAGCAGAGTCTGTTGTATTAATATGCTGTCCTCCAGCACCACTTGCACGATACGTATCCACCTTAATATCTTCCGAACGGATTTCAATGTCTACATCATCATTCATTTCTGGTGTTACATCACATGATACGAATGATGTATGCCTACGACCGGAGGAATCAAATGGTGAAATACGTACTAGGCGATGTACCCCTTTTTCCGCCTTTAGGTAACCATAAGCATTATGTCCCTTAATTAATAAGGTAACACTTTTTACCCCAGCCTCTTCACCAGGAAGATAGTCAATTGTTTCAACGGAAAAATTATGCTGTTCCGCCCAACGCTGATACATACGGAGTAGCATGCTTGCCCAGTCCTGTGATTCTGTTCCCCCAGCACCTGGATGCAGTTCTAGGATTGCATTGTTGGCATCATATGGCTCACTTAATAACATTTGTAATTCGAAGTCATTGATATCTTTTTTTAAGGAGCTAAGTTCCTCTTCTAATTCCGTTAATAACTCAGCATCATTTTCTTCTTTTGCTAGTTCGTAGGTTACTTCTAGGTCTTCATAGCGATTGTTTATCCCTTCGAAGCTATTTACAAAGTTCTTTAAACCGTTTGCCTCGTTAATCACTGTTTGGGCTGCGTTTTGGTCATCCCAGAATCCAGGAGCGGTCATGTCATGTTCTAATTCTTGTATTCGTGCCTTTTTGACATCTAAGTCAAAGAGACCCCCTAAATTCCGCTATGCGGTTATTGATTTGATCAAGTTCGTTTCTAATTTCACTAAATTCCATCATGTCACCTCTAAAAAATTTGTTATATCCAATTAATTAATACCCTCAAAACGGTCTGACTCCGGTTGGGGTCAGACCGTTTTAGATAGTTTATTTTCCGTGGCAGTTTTTATATTTTTTACCACTGCCGCATGGACATGGATCGTTTCTGCCTACCGTTTCTTTTTTCACATATGGTTTGCGGACTTTTTTCTTTTCTTCACCGCCGCCTGATACTGCTTGGGTGTTTTTCACTACTGCTTGTCGCTTTAGGTTATCTCGTATTTCAGCTTTCATAATATAACGGGCAACTTCATCCTCGATACTTTCTACCATTGCCTCAAACATGGCAAATCCTTCTAATTGATATTCACGTAATGGATCATTCTGACCGTATGCACGTAAATGAATACCTTGACGAAGCTGATCCATTTGGTCAATGTGGTCCATCCACTTCGTATCTACTGTTCTTAAAAGAATAACTTTTTCAAATTCACGCATCTGTTCTTCATCAAGCTCTTCTTCTTTCTGATCATAACGGGCGCGAACTTTATCCATAATTAATGCATGAATTTCTTCTGTTTCTAGCCCTTTCAGATCGTCTACGGATAAGGAATCCTGTTCTAACAAGTTACCCTGTACGTACTCAACAATAGCTTGTAAATCCCATTTATCTTCTTCATCATCTTGTGTATGAGTATTAACAACACGTTCTAATGAAGAACTTATCATATTCTCAATAATGGTACGTAATTCATTACCCTTCGCATCGATAACTTCAAAACGTTGTTTGTAAATAATCTCACGCTGTTCCCTTAATACATCATCATATGATAAAACATTCTTACGTGCATCATAGTTATTACCTTCTACACGTTTTTGTGCGGATTCGACAGCTCGTGATACGAATTTATTCACAATAGGTTGATCATCATCCATCCCCATCTTATCCATCATATTTCTTAGATTATCTGATCCAAATCGGCGCATCAATTCATCTTCCATCGATAGATAGAACTGCGACATACCTGGGTCTCCTTGACGACCAGAACGTCCACGTAACTGGTTATCAATACGTCTTGATTCATGGCGCTCTGTTCCTATTACAGCTAATCCGCCAAGCTCTAATACACCCTCACCAAGCTTAATATCTGTACCACGGCCGGCCATGTTCGTTGCAATTGTAACGGCACCCTTTTGTCCAGCTTGTTCGATGATTTCTGCTTCACGGAAATGGTTTTTCGCGTTTAAAACATTGTGTTTAACACCAGCTTTTTTCAAATACTGAGAAATTAACTCAGACGTTTCAACCGCTACTGTACCAACTAGTACTGGTTGTCCAGCTTTATGACGCTCTTTAATATCCTCGACAACAGCTTTAAATTTACCATTGACCGTCTTGTAAATCTTATCCGGGTGATCAGTACGAGCGATTGGTTTATTAGTAGGAATTTCAACCACATACATGTTATAGATGCTACGGAATTCTTCTTCCTCTGTTTTAGCAGTACCTGTCATACCAGCAAGCTTATTATACATGCGGAAATAGTTCTGGAAGGTGATGGACGCTAAAGTCATACTTTCATTCTGTATCTTTAAGCCTTCCTTCGCCTCAATCGCTTGGTGCAATCCATCACTATAACGACGGCCCTTCATAAGACGTCCAGTAAATTGGTCTACTATTACTACTTCGCCATCTTCTACTACATAATCTGTATCCCGATGCATCGCAACATGTGCACGTAATGCCTGTCCAATGTGATGTGTTAAAGTTACATGATTTAAATCAAATAGATTCTCCACATGGAAGTAGCTTTCCGCTTTATTAATTCCTTCTTCCGTAAGCTGTGTTCCTTTTGTTTTCTCATCGTACGTATAATCCTCATCACGCTTTAAGGTGGCAACAAATGCATTTGCTTGTGTGTATAAGGATGCTGACTTTTGAGCAGATCCGGAAATAATTAATGGTGTTCTTGCTTCATCAATTAAAATCGAATCGACCTCATCAATAATTGCGAAATTTAAAGGACGTTGAACCATTTGCTCCTTATACAGAACCATATTATCTCTTAAGTAATCAAAGCCAAATTCGTTATTCGTACCATAAGTAATGTCGGCTAAATACGCTTCTCGCTTTTCTTCTTTGGATAAACCATTTGTATTCAATCCCACTGTTAATCCTAAGAATTCAAATAATTGCCCCATTTGCTTCGAGTCACGATCTGCCAAATAATCGTTCACGGTAATGACATGAACACCTTTGCCAGAGATAGCATTCAAATATGCTGGCATAGTGGAAGCTAGTGTCTTACCTTCCCCTGTTTTCATCTCTGCGATATTCCCTTCATGCAATACAATTGCTCCCATTAACTGAACAGGGAATGGACGCATGTTAAGAACACGTTTTGATGCTTCACGAACTACAGCATACGCTTCAACCAATAAGTCATCTAAGCTTTCTCCATTGGCATAGCGTGATTTAAATTCCTCTGTCTTCTGTTGTAAAGCACTATCTGATAATTTCTCAATATCAGGTTCCAATGATTCAATTTGATCAACAATACGTTGGATTCGATTTAATTGTTTTTTATTCCCATCAAATATTTTTTTTAGAAAACCTGCCATCGTTACGCTCCTCAATCCTCATAGTGAACCAGACGTGTGTTACACATTCAACAACACTATTTACCTTTTATCATAAAAATATGATAATAGGTTCACCATTCATTTTATTCCTTCATCTACTATAATTTTTATTTATTATATATAATAAATAATAACACTACTTAATTGCATATGCCAACTACATACCTATGGGTTAGCACCATCCCTCTAAAAAAGATAAAAGGCGACCCACTGAAGGGATCGCCTGTAGGGATTATTTATATTAATGATTTGGTTCGATTAAACCATACTTGCCATCTTTACGACGGTACACCACGTTAGTATCACCTGTTACAGCATTCTGGAACACATAGAATGCGTGTCCTAACATATCCATTTGTAATACCGCTTCTTCAGAATCCATTGGTTTTAAATCAAATCGTTTTGTTTTTACAATTTCAATTTCATCGGAGTCTTCTACTTCGTCTAACTTTTCAGCCAAATTAGTCGCTACAAACTTCGGAGCGCCATTTTGACGGAATTTACGATTTACTTTTGTTTTATATTTACGAATTTGTCTTTCTAACTTATCAACCACTAAATCAATTGCAGCGTATAGATCAAGATGCTCTACTTCAGCTCTTAATAATAAACTAGTCATTGGAATTGTAACCTCAATACGCTGTTTGTTGTTGTAGACACTTAAATTCACATGTACATCTGATGTTAAGGGGCTCTCAAAATACTTTTCAAGCTTACCAATCTTCTTTTCTACGTACTCTCGAATTGCTTCGGTTACCGTAAGATTCTCACCGCGAATGTTGAATTTCATAAAGTGTCACTCCTTTTATACCTTTGTATATAGTATACTATACTTTCCCTTAAAATTCCTGCCTAAACATGTCCTTTTTTGTAAACCTAGCAGTTTCATATATGGATAATCCCCTTTAAAGACCTAGTCTCATGCGGTTTACACTAGATTTACAGTTAATTAAAAAATAGCTTCCAGAATAAAATCCGGAAGCTAATCTATTATTTGCGCTTATCCATAAACATGCCATCCATCGTTTGTACCTTATTATATGGATTGGTATATTGGCGATTTGAATTCTTTTGTTTCTTCACTTGTTTCATTTCCACCTTCAATCCTTGGAATAAAAGATCCATCTTTTCTTGAACTTCCTTATTCAAAGGCAGAAGCTTCTTTCCCATTTCCAGCTCCTCTTTCGTAAAAGGCTCTTTCGCTTCCTCCATATAACTTCCTCTTTGTAAAAGGAGGCTGTTTATCCCCTCAATGATAGCCTCTCTTTCATTGGAGGTTACGTCGTTAGCTAGTAGCTGCTGCATTTTAACTGTAATTTCGTAGATCGGTTGTACGCGATTCATTATACATGTTCACCTTGTGCATGTTGTTTTTGTCTTGTTTTTAAGATGACCTGTTTCCAAGTATCTCTAAAATCAACCACAAATCCTTCTACTTCTTGCAAAATACTAACATCATTTTTTAAATTTGCCTCCATAAGGCGATGATGGATGTAGTCATATAAAGGCATTATTTGTTGAGAGATTTCCACTTCTTGATCAAGAGTTACCATTAGTTCTTGAATGATTCTTTGCGCCTTTTGAATATTTGTATTTTTTGCTTCTATATTATTAGCTTGTATATCCTTCGTTGCTTGTTTAATAAATTTAAGGCAGCCATTATAAAGCATAAGCGTTAATTCACCGCCCGAGGCAGTATTAACAGCATTATTCTGATATGCTTGATATGGTTTATTTAAAGCCATAAGGTAGAACTCCTTTTATTAGAATTTGATTACATTCCACCGCCGAATTGAGATAACAGTTGCATTGATTGATTATTCAATCGAGCAATTGCTTGTTCCATAGCGCTGAATTGTCTCCAATAACGACTCTCAATCGACACGAGACGTTTCTCAAAATCAGATATTCTTGTATTTAAATCCTTAATTCGTTTTCCTAAGGAGTAGTTTTCTAATGTGCTTGTTGTTTTACCTGCCCGTTCTTCAACACGCTTCATCGTCGACTCAATAGAGTCTTCTAATCGGTTAATTAAGCCACGACTAGGGTCATCCTTAGAAGAAGTAGAATTTGAAAATAACTTAAATACACCATCTGGGTCTTCTCGTAAAGCTTTCTTCAATTCTTCTTCATTAACTTGAAGCTTTCCACCATTCATATAGTCCGCTGTTGTTGATATACCGATTTGCGTTAATGATGTAATTTCTCCACCTGTTTGAACATTAGTATACCAAGTCTGTCTCATAGAATGTAAGCCTGAGGTTAAGATAGAGTCCCCACGAAGAATACCACTCTTAGCCTTTTCCTCCCAAAGCTCGATTTGCCGATCATCCATTTCTGCCTTTTGAGCTTCTGTCAGCGGCTTGTAATCACGAAAACGTTCTTCTGTTTGCGATTTGTTTATTAAATCTACAATTTCATTATACTTGTCGACAAAATTCATGATAGAGTCGAAAGCCGCATCGATGTCATTTTCTACCGTAAGAGAAGTACTTTCCCCTTCTTTTGAAACACCTTTTAATGTTAACGTTAAACCATTAAATTCATAGGAATTATCTTTTGATTCAAAATCAAGTCCATTATAGGTAAACTTAGCATCTGTACCACCTTGTTCATTCTCAACATTGATTCCTAGTGTAGTAGAAAAAAATGAGTTTGATCCACTATCAAATACGATTTCAGGCCCCTGATTATTGTAGTTTCCAGTTCGGGTTGTTTCCAGAATGACTTGTTTAGCGGTGGCATCGTAGAACGCTCTCACATTGTTATCATCATTCGTTATACGTTTCAAAACGTCATTTAATGAGTCGGTTTCTGAAATCGAAAAAGTATGCGGAATCTCGTTACCATTCTCATCAAATGTAAAAAATGAAAAATCTTTACCAAATTCAATTGTGCTAGCAAGCTTATCCACTTGTTCTCCAAGTGGCTTAGATGGATCAAACGTTTCACCAGCTTTCACAATGCTACTTGTACTTCTATTAATAGCACTAGAAGCCAATTGCGACACTGTAATATTATATGACCCTTCCATCGTACCGGATGTAGCAGTAGCGGTTACCACACCACTATTAGAAGAACTTACTGCTTTTGATTTATATGTACTACTTAATTTCATATCAAAGATCAATTGATCCATTTGGTAAAGCTTTTGATAGATTTCACGATACCCATCACGTTGCCATTCTAACAATGTTCGGTCCTGCTGCATTTTATCTAATGGCATTCTCTCTGCCGACATCATTTTTTGTATAATATCATCCGTATTTATCCCTGATGCTAAACCACCAATACGCATATTATTCATTGCGTTTCACCCCTTTTATATCTTCTTATCAATTAAAAAACCCATATACTCTCCCATTGCTGCATACATATCCAATATCTTTTTAGGTGGAATTTCTTTGATCACTTCATCTGTGTTTGGATCAACAACGGTAACATAATATTCATTCAATTCTTCATGGAATTGAAACTTGAGACTAGTTTTTAATGGTTCAACAAAATCATTTAATTTTTCCACTGCTGTTTCTATCTGTTTCTTAGTGGGTTCTGGTTTCATTTTTACATTTAGTTCTTGCACAACAGTATTAGATTCTGCTAGTTTTCTATGGTTGTTTTCACTGCTTTGCAAGGATTTTGTTCCAACTGATACAGATTCTACTCGCATCCTCTGCAACTCCTTACAAATATTTCTTCTTATATCGGTTTAAATAGAATAAATGTTTAGCAATAGATTATGAATCATTTTTCTTACTTAGTAGATTGAGCAAATCCGTTGATACATTGGCTGCTTCATTATTCTGATTCTGTATTTCTATATAAATCTCCTTGCGATGTATTTCTACAGATTTCGGAGCAGTAACGCCAAGCTTAATTTGATCCCCTTCAATTGCTAACACTGTAATCTCTATATTATCACCAATTTGAATCGCTTCATTTCGCTTCCGTGTTAGTACTAGCATCACTACACCCCTTTTCCAGCTGTAGTAGGTTTAATGGATGCCTTGCTTTCATATTTATCTGTATTCAATATATACTGTTTACCAAGCATCTTTCTTTGATTAATAAGGACTGGCGCTTTAAGGTTAATGGTACTAGACTCAAAGGGAGCCTTTAAGGTTACGATAGATGCTATTAAAACATCCTCTTCACTGTGTATTTCTAAAGCTTCTATAGTAGAATCATCCAATTCAAGTGTATATTCACTATAAAATTGATACGGATTCGTGACGACAAATGCAAGTGTTTCAGACTTTACTGATTGTAAAAACTGAAACACTGGATTACCTGGGATATTTAGTAGTACAAATTCCTTCTCTTCTACAAATCCAGGGATACCAGATTGAAATTGTATAATTTGTTCTTTCTCAATTACCACATCACCAAGATATTTGGTTGGAATCTTCAAGTCAACCACCCTTTCCTATTGTTTATCAGTTGGAAATAGATTTATAAAATCGATGTCTAGTTCTGCATACTGGTCTAGCGAGACATCAACAGAACCAGGTGTATAGTTTAATTCCGGTTTGTTTACTTGAGTTTCGATAATCGGCTTGTTTGGTTTAATGTCAATTTCTACCTCTGAAGGCTGATAGTTAATTTTAACCGAGAATACGGATGGTATAAACTGAATACCTAATGGACGTTGTGGTCGATAAGCATTTTGAACTGCTTGACTAACGATAGGATTATTGTTATTTTCTATTTTCATCAGTTCCGTGCCTTGAGTTGCTCTTCTAGCCGTTCCTTCTTGCGCCCCCTGCATGCCCAACTGAGCGAATTCCTCAATCGATTGAGGGGCTGATTTAAGGTTCATATCTGCCCAGGCTTGAGTTTGATCTATCGTGAGCTTGGACGGAATTGTTCTCATCGATAGCTCGGCATGTGGTTGTTGTATAAACAAGTCTGCTTTCGGTTGGCGAATTTCTTGCTTAGCAGGCTGTGTCATCATACTGATTCTAGCCATTTGTGATTGCATCCTAATTTGTGGTAATTCCATTCCAATCCATCCCTCATTTTAAAAAATTTAGCACCGTAAACGAAATAGATTATTGGCATTATCAAAAAGAAAACCCTAAACCCTTATTCGGGTTAGGGCTTGTTTACCTTAGAAAATCAATTAATGTTGGTTGAATGACTCTAGAACCTGTTGATAATGCTGCACGGTGAATACTTTCTTGTGTAATAAGCTTCATAATTACTTCCTCAAAATCGATATCTTCATTTTTTGACATCATTTGTGTAGCAGAAATCTTTTGAGCACTGAGACGGTTTTCGATTAGATCTAAGCGATTCATTCTAGCCCCTAAATCCGCACGAGCATTTAGAACATTATCAATATTCTCATCAATAGAACCAATACTGGATTCAATCGCTGCCTGATCGATAGTTCCATCTTCCCCACCTAGAGCATTTATTAATTCATCTATTCTACTAAACGCTTCACTTCCAAAGATTTCATTAGCATTTACATTTGCTTTAATGACAATACCAGTAGATACTTCAATATTTACTGGACTAGAATCAATGTCCGTTATATTAGTAGGATCTTCAATTGGTTTAACATCTGTTTTCGTTCCATTAAATATATATTTACCATTAACACTTGTATTGGCAATATCAACCAGATGTTGCTTAAGTTGTTCAACTTCCGCTTTTATGTTCATTCTTTCTGCATCATCATACGTATCATTACTAGCTTGAACAGCTAGTTCCCGAATGCGTTGAAGTGCTTTTGTTGCCTGATCTAGTGCAGCGTCGGTATTGTCCATCCAGTTATGTACTTCACCTGTATTTCGTTGGAACTGTTCAACTTGTAATAACTGGGTACGATAGTCCATCCCTTTTACCGCAACAACAGGATCATCAGAAGGTCGGTTGATTTTTTTACCAGTAGTCAATTGATCCATATAGGTTCCCATATTAGCGTAACTATTCGATAAATTACGTAGCATATTATTGGATAACATTGATTGTGTTACACGCATTTCACATTCCTACCTTCCTACAATTCCCATATTATTAATAATTCGATCTAAAATTTCATCCACTGCTGTCATACTTCTAGCAGCTGCGTTATACGCATGTTGAAATTTAATCATATTCGTCATTTCCTCATCAAGTGAAACAGAACTTACTGACATTCGTTGTTCTTCCACTTGAGAACGAAGGATTACCGTATTTTTTGCCATCCGATTTGCTTCCTGTGCTGCTACCCCTAAATTACCAATCATACCTTGGTAAAAGCTCTTGATCGATTTTCCATTTCCAATTAAAGGATCATCATTATATACAAGATCAAACATTTTTGATAATTGTAATGCATTAGCTCCATTTCCGCTATCTCCATTTGAACTAGCTGCTACTAAATTAGGGTCATCTACTAAACTAGCAACTACTGTCATGACACCATCTTCACTATATTGGAAGAAATCCATTCCATCTTGACCATTCATATCTTTACCTTGAGCATGCTGTTCATTAAACTTCTCAACAAAAGTTTGAGCCAATTCATCAAGCTGCTTAAGAAGTGTTGCAAATGATACCGTGTTCTCATCTGAATTATTTTTTCCTAGTACATCATTTAATGCTTTTAATGAACCTGAAGGAAGTTCTACTGGAGCACCATTTAGTGTTATTTCATTCTCATCATTTAGGCCAAATTGTACTGGTTCTTCACCAGGTTCTAAAAGATAAATAGGAGTTGGATAAGACTGTCCATTATCTTGTAAAAGTTCAATTTTAGTTATCCCTTCCGCAATATCCAAGGCACTTTCTGAACTCGGAACTCGATGAACCTTTATATTCACTATACCGGATAATTTATCAATTAAGTTATCACGTTGATCATATAAGTCATTTGTTACATAGCCATGTGGCTCAAGCTCTTTAATTTGATCATTAATTCGACTTATTTGACGAAGAAGTGAGTTAGCATCACCAATTGTTACTTCAATCTGATTACTAACATCAGCCTCCATTTTTGTTAAATTTTCCCTTAAGTAGTTAAACATGTCTGCTACCGCAAGGCCACGTTGTACGACAACTGACCTAGCACCAGAATTTTCTGGACTACCAGCTAAAATCTGTAATGATTCCCAAAACTTGTCCATCGTACTAGATAAACCGCTTTCTGATGGTTCATTTAGAAGGCTTTCCACACGATAAAGGGATTCGGACATTGTTTCCCAATAGCTAGCTTTGCTGTTTTCTGAACGAAATTGAAGATCTAAGAATCTATCACGAATACGTTCCACTGACCCAGCTTGTACACCTTGTCCAAGCTGGCCAGGTATTTGTGGACGATTGAGTGAGCCACTTGGATAGCCTGGCAACGTCTCAAAATTAACACGTTGTCTCGAATAACCTTCTGTATTCGCGTTTGAAATATTATGACCAGTTGTATATAAAGCGGATTGTTGGGTAAATAGCGCTCTTTTCGCCATTTCCAAGCCGTGGAATGTACTCATTTCATTTCTCCTTTTCTATCATTTTTTCTTATGCTTTTGAATCAAAGACCGAGCGATTGATCTGTGATTGCTCTTGCTCTTTTCCATAATTCAAGTTTTTTAGCGATGGACTCAATAAATCAATGGAAAGCTGAACAAACTGCATAGACTGTTGAATTAGTGCCATGTTCAATTGTTCCTGTTGCTTTAAATTCACGATAGTTTCTGTTAAGCGAACAGCACTTTCTTCAATCGCTTTCCTCTCTTCATTATTACTTAGTTGATTAACTAAATTAGTAACGGTAGCTTCTTCGTTGGTTAGGCGATGATTCGCAAACCAGTCCTCAACTTCTTTCTGCCGACTCTCTTCTAGTTGGGTGATTTGCTGTAGGATTTTACGTTCCTTTATTAATACAGTTTGCAAATTTTCTACATTGCCTTCTTTAACGATAGCTGTTTTTTCCTTTGATAGGTCTAACAACTGTTCGTGAGTCACTATTAACTTTTCTAGCTTTTCAATAATTGCTTGTACGGACACTTGGTGAGTCCTCCTCTTATTGCTTCGACCAGAAATCGATCATTTTTTGTGCTGTTTTTTCAAAATTGATGGTATATTCTCCTGATTCAACACGATTCTTTATTTCTTGTACATATGCTTCACGCTCAGCATTTACTTTTGTATTTTCCTGTAATTGCTTAGCTTGTGATGAAATCTGCAATTGATCTTGTGGCTTAGCGGATTTCTTCATATCCATATGCTGTTGGATTTGATTCTTGTACGGGTTAAAATTCGTTTGATTTGGTCCAGTTATTTTCATAAGATCACCTCACTAATTATCCGTTCGATTGATACTTACTATATATATCGGCACATTACCTATTAAGTAAAGTCTTATCTGTGATGTTTATCTAATGTATAGTAAATGTTTTCCTTTGATTTCGATTCTTTATTCCGCTCTGCTACCTTTTCAACTTTTTCTATTTTATTCAGTTCCTTATGAAGTTCATTGGAACATGATGAACAAATTTTACCAGTTGTAATGGGTGCTCCACATCTTTCACATGGGTATCCGAGCTTTGGAAACATAGTCGTACGTAGTCTTTTTTCCTTAATAAATTTCGTTATTAATGTTTCCTCTACCCCTGTTGCTTCCACCACTTCTCGTAATGTAGATTCTCTATTTTTTTGCTTTTTTAGAAATTCATATACTTTCTTAAATGCGGCTTCCTCTTCCTTATAGCAATCTTGACAAATGTCTCGAAGATTTTTTACAAATACTTTGCCACATTTTGTACAGTTGGTTAATTCAGCCATTTCAATCATATCTCCTCTTAACATTATCATACCATACTATTCCATCTATCCACGAATTAACGTATAAGAATATACTTCGGGACATCCGGCATCTTTCAATAACTTGGCTGCATGACGTAACGTAGTACCTGTTGTATATATATCATCGACAAGAATAATAGGATTGTTTAGTTTTTGCTGTAATATAAATGGATTTTCAGAATAAATTCTTTCTTTACGAGACTTTTTGGATTGTTTTTCACCGTGGGTTCTGGACAGGATATTCATTTTCTTAGGGGTTAGAAATGAGGCTAACATTTCTGCTTGATTAAAACATCTCTCTTGGAGTCTTTCCATACTCAATGGAATTGGAATTATAACAGCATCTTTAATCGAAGCAAATGCTTTATGGAAGTATGTGGAATAGGAATCTTCAAATATAGTACCGAGCTCATAATCTCCTCGGTATTTCCATTTTGCTATTATAACTTGCATAAATGTGGAATACGTATAGACAGAATAATTAAATTCGAGTACATCATGCCCACCATAATACGTTTCCCATCGCAAGCAATCATCACATATTTTAGCTTCTGTTACCCGACTACACCGTAAACACCGATTTCCACCAAGGAGCGTCATTTGCCGTTTACAAATATCACAAATCAGGCTAGGCTTTGGCGGAAACAAAAAATTAGCCCAGTCCATTTCTATGATTATTTCTTCGTGACAACATAAACAATTCATCCTCTAAAATCCCCCTCTTTTATTCATTTGCTTAATAGATTGGACGGCCTGAACCATTGCATCTGTTTTCCCTTCATGCAAGAATATTACTTCTCCGGATGGATCATCTGCACTTCTTCCTGCCCTACCAGCTATTTGAACTAATGCAGCTTCATCAAATACCGTATGTCCCGCATCCAATACCATCACATCTACAGATGGAAAAGTAACACCTCGTTCTAATATGGTTGTGGTAATTAATAGATCAATTTCTCGATTTCTGAATTGATTAATCTTCTCTATTCTTTCCTCATCATCCGAATGAACAGAATCAATTAATTGGAAAGGTAAATTCTTCATTTCCTTCAACATGGTCGATAAGTTCTCCGCAAGCTGGATGGTTGGAACGAATATTAGCATTTGCCGTTTAGGATTTTCTCTATGGTTCATCCATTTCATTAATGATTTAGGTAACTTATTTTTCTTCAATGTTTTTTTCAAGGAATAACTTATGACCAGCTGTGGAACAGGTAGTGGGTGGCCATGATAGCGAATCGGAACAAACGTATGTGGGAGATGTTTACGTGCAATGCGAAGACGAAGGTCTTGTCTTGGAGTCGCGGTTAAATATACCGTAGTACTAGTCGATTTCTTTGCCCGATTTACTGCAAAAGAAAGGGTGGGGTCATTATGGTATGGGAAAGCGTCAATTTCATCAATAATTATGATATCGAAGGTTTTATGATAGCGTAATAGCTGATGGGTTGTCGCAATAATGAGTTGTGTGGATCCTTCTTTCTCATCACTTCCACCATATAAGGCTTGGATTGGTACTTCTTGAAAAGCGGATTGGATTCGTGGTTTTAATTCACGGACAACATCAGCACGAGGAGTGGCAATACAAATCCTTTTTCCAAGCTGTAATCCTTTTTCAATAGCCTCAAAAAGCATTTCGGTCTTTCCAGATCCACAAACCGCCCAAACTAAATACGCTTTCATTCCATCCTGAATAGCTTGTACTAGTTTACTAGAAGCCTGTTGTTGAGCAGGAGTAAGTTCCCCCTGCCAGGTCATTGGCGAAGGATAGTTAGTCCAAGTTGGCTCTTCACCAGAATAATAATATAACGCTTCACATTCCATCACTCTACCCATTTGAATACAATTCCTACAGTAAAGATGTGTCTCATTACAATTAGCACAGGGTATCTTGCCAAATAAGGAGTGCTTCTGATTTCCACAGCGCATACATGTAAAAGATAGAAGCTTTCTCGTTATAGATGGGATTTGTGTAAACAGTTGGGGGTTAGCATCAGCGGGAAGTTCCGATTGGAGAAGTAATTTACCAGCGTATTGATATATATCAGAAGGCTGTTTGGAAGATTCGATTTTGAACGTCATATCCTCACTCACTTTCCTTTAAAGGATAGACTGCCAGATATCCTGACAGCCATGAATATAAAAATAAAATGATTGCTTATTTATAGTACCAGCATACTCCAATTGCCCCTTCACCAACATGCGTACCAATTACAGGTCCGAAGTAGCTAATTAAGGCTTCCGTATTGGGGTATTTCTCGTTAAAATCTTCTTTTAAATCAATAGCAGCTTGTTCGTCATTTGCATGAACAAACACAACTTTCGCTACCTTGTCTTCCTTCGCATCTTCCTCTAACATACCTAAGATACGATTCAGTGCTTTTTTACGGGTGCGAATTTTTTCAAAAGGAACAATAATCTTATCAACAAAGTGTAGGACCGGTTTAACTTGTAGAAGGCTACCAACAAGTGCTTGTGCTCCGTTAAGTCTACCGCCACGATGTAGATTGGTAAGATCATCCACCATAAAGAATCCATGCATTGTTTCCTTCATTTCATTTAAACGATTCATGATTGCTTCTGGTGACTTATTTTCTTTTGCCATTTCAGCCGCTTCTATTGCATAGAAACCTTGAGCCATACAACTAATTTCAGAATCAAAGGCATAAACATCGATTCCATCTACCATATCCCCAGCACTTACTACCGCTTGGTAAGTACCACTAATACCACTAGATAAATGAACCGATATCACCGCATCAAACTCTTTACTTAGTTCTTCTAATTTTTCCGTAATCAGACCAATAGCAGGCTGAGAAGTAGTTGGAAGTTCTTTTACATCTTTAATCTTTCGATAAAATTCTTCTGTTGAAATATCAATTTCCTCTTGATATGTTTCATCCCCAAAGTTCACACTTAGCGGAATCATATGTATTCCGTAAGCGTCACGCATATCCTTTGGAATATATGCAGTGCTGTCTGTCATTACAGCAACCTTCATTTCTTCCCTTCCTCTCCATTTATTTATTTTCATTGTACAAAATGTGTGCTTCTTATATTCTACATGAATGTAATAAAAAATGCACCAAGATATGTGTATACTTATCTATAGTACAAAAAATATACCAAATTAGCATAGCAGTGTAGATAAATCTGTATCTAACCATTGGAAAAATATAGCGTTATTCGTGACAATACGCCCGCTACTTGGTCGTAAACCATATATCGGTTATCCAACATCTCTACACAATAAAAGACCCTTGACATTATGAACATCAAGGATCTATTTCAGGAAAAATTATAATACTTCAACCCAGCCTTTTCTTATTGCAGATACTACCGCTTGGGTTCTATCATTTACATTCATTTTTTGAAGAATGTTACTTACATGGTTCTTAACCGTTTTTTCACTAATATATAACGCTTCCGCAACAGCGCGGTTACTTTTACCATCTGCTAAGAGCTGCAGTACTTCACACTCACGTTTAGTAAGCAAGTGTAATGGGCGATGATATTCAACTCGACTTCCACCTATACCAACAGCCACGTTCTCCTTTGCTAGTCGACGATATTCTTGTACGAGGTTATGGGTTACTTTCGGGTGTAAATAAGATCCGCCTTCACTAACAACCTTAATCGCTTCAATTAGAGAATTAGAGTCCATCTCTTTTAATAGATATCCTTGTGCACCTGTTTTCAGCGCATGTGTTACATAGCTTTCATCATCATGAATCGATAAGATAATTACTTTTGATTTAGGATAATTACGTACTAATTCAGCGGTAGCCTGTACACCATTCATGTTTGGCATGTTGATATCCATTAATATTACATCAGGATTATATTCTTGCACTAGTTTAGTTGCCATTGCACCATCATCACCCTCAGCTACTACATTAAATGATGGTTCAAATTCTAAAATACGTTTAACCCCTTCACGAAATAACTTATGATCATCAATTAAGACGATACTAACATTTTTTTCTAAACTCATTGTCTCTTCCTCCCCATTACGTAATATTATCCCCTATTACGTTTATCTGATAGACAATTTCTATAATATTTATTTTAAAAGAGCCCTTCCATGGGTACTTGAATAACTATTTTTGTACCTTTTCCGATGGTTGATATAATATCCATTACTCCATCAAACATCTCAACACGCTCTTTCATTCCCATTAAACCAAATGACTTATCTCGTTTTATAGAAGGATCGAAGCCTTTTCCATTATCTGTTACGATTAAATTTAAATTTCTAGTACATATTTCGATTTTAACAGAGATTAAGGTTGCTTCCGCGTGTTTTACAGCATTTTGTATTGCTTCTTGTGCTAATCTAAACACTGCTATCTCATACTTCTGATTAATTCGTTTCACTTCACCAATCGATGTAAATTCAATATTAATATTGTTGTACTCCGATGTAGTCGTTATATATTTTTTAATCGTAGGAATAAGACCTAAGTCATCAAGAGCCATTGGCCGCAAATCATAAATAATACGACGAACCTCATAAAGTGATGAACGAACCATTTTACGTAAGCTTCGTATCTCTTCTAAAGCATCATCTGTACTTCCTTCACGGAAGGTACGATCAACTAATTCAGAGCGTAAGAGAATATTAGCAAGCATTTGTGCAGGTCCATCATGAATTTCCCTAGAAATTCGTTTTCTTTCTTCCTCTTGTGCTTCAATGATTCTTAAACTAAATTCCTGTTTTTCCTTAGCCTCTTCTATCATTTCGTTTACTTGCCTGAAGTCATCTGTTAAATATGTGAGTATGACAGATATTTTGTTGGCAAGATTTTCTGCACGCTTAATCGTATGATCAATGTTTTGCAGTCTTCTCTCCAACTCATCACGCTTTTCACGTAGTCCTTTTTCCTCTTGACGAAGCATGGCTAGTTTTGTCTGAAGTTCATGTGTCGATTCATATACTTCTCGAATCTCATCTTCAGAATAGCGGTCAAAGTATTTACTGACTTCTGATAAACGCTTTCTCGAGTACCGAACATTTTGCTCTAATTTGTCACCTTCATCTATGTAACGTAATACTTTAGCCTTGGTGTACTCCAAATCTCGAAGCAATCGTTCATACTCCGTACGAGCCTCCTCACTTATGTGAAAAACCTCATCCTTACTGTTCTCAACTACATCTACCATTTCGTTGAGAATATAATCTAAAGCTTTTTCCCTAGTTTTCACTGCCATCAGCACTCACCAACCTATGGTATAATTATACGTGCTAAAAATCTTTTTTTATAGGGTTATTTGGAAAGTTTTTATAAAAATGATTAATTATTTGCATTTACCCTAGTAACATATACCCAAACATTTCTTTACTCAAACATATTTTTTCCTTATATTAGACTAAAATGCAACTAGGAGGAGGATTTATTCCTGTGTTAACGAACTATTATACTGTGAATAAAGATGGCGGATCCCATGAAATCGTTATTCAAAAATCAAGATTTATAGGCACGATTAAACGTGTTGAAACAGAAGAAGAAGCCCAGAGCTTTATTCAGGAAATGAAGAAGAAGTATCATGATGCAACACATAATTGTTCTGCATATATAATCGGTGAGCATGACCATATCCAAAAGGCAAACGATGATGGTGAACCGAGCGGGACAGCTGGAGTGCCTATGCTAGAAGTCCTAAAAAAACAGAATCTTAAGGACACTGCAGTAGTCGTCACGAGATATTTCGGTGGAATTAAGCTTGGTGCAGGTGGACTAATCCGCGCTTACGGCAGTTCAACCTCAGAAGCGATTAAAGCAGTTGGAATTATTAAAAGACAATTAATGAAAGGGATCTCTATCACTGTCGATTATGCCTTACTTGGAAAGCTTGAAAATGAATTACGGAATTCTGAACATATGTTAGAGACGATACATTATCTGGAGAATATAGAATTTATTGTCTATGTAGAAGATGGTCTGGAAACTGCCTTTCAAAAGTGGATGACAGATTTAACGAACGGACAAGCTGTCATACAAGCTATTGGCGAAAAGTATGTGGAAATTGAGGTTGAAAGTACAAAGGAATAGAAAAACTTGGCGTTTCAATCATGACGCCAAGTTTTTTTATTCCTTTGTACTTTTGATAAAGCTGCTTCATCTGCAATTACGGTAACATTCGGATGTTCTTTCAATACGGACGCTGGAAATTCTTCAGAAATTTCTCCATCTAACAATCGGTTCAATGCTTCAGCTTTATCCTCACCAGATACTAGTAATAAAATCTGTTTACTATCCATAATCGTACCAATTCCAGTCGTAATCGCTTGTGATGGTACTTCTTCCCATGAATTGAAGAAACGGGCATTGGCTTTACGAGTCGTCTCCGCTAATTCAACTAAATGGGTTCGAGTAGTAAACGATGTTCCTGGTTCATTAAACCCAATATGTCCGTTATGACCTATCCCTAGAATTTGTAAGTCAATGCAATTGTGCTGCTGAATTAATTCCTCGTAAGCTACACATTCTTTTTCTAAATCCTTGGCAGAACCATTTGGAATATGCGTATTCTCTATAGAAATATCAATATGCTGAAACAGTTTTTCATTCATATAATAGCGATAACTATTCGGATGATTTGCTGTTAGCCCAACATATTCATCCAAGTTAAATGTGGTCACTTCTTGGAAAGAAACTTGTTTCTCATTATTTCGATCAATCAGGCATTTATACAGTCCTTCTGGCGTAGAGCCAGTCGCAAGCCCTAATACTGGCTTGTCCAACTCTTTAATAGTTTGAATTACAAATTCACTAGCTTTCAAACTTATATCCTGATAATCCTTGGCAGATATGATGTTCATATCACTCGTCTCCTTTGTATGCTATCTTTCCACGGCAAAGTGTATAGTTTATCGTAAAGTTCTCATCAATTAATAAAATGTCTGCATCTTTCCCTTTAGCGATACTTCCTTTCCGGTCGTATACTCCCAGTTGTTTTGCTGGATTCGTGCTCGTCATTTTAATGACATCCTCAACACAAACATCCTGTATATTCAACATTTGTTTAACACCATGATTCATCTTCAAAATACTACCTGCTAGTGTTCCATCTTCGAGTACAGCTCGTTGCTCATCTACTAAAACTGTTTGACCGCCAAGTTCATATGTACCAGCATGTAAGCATTTTGCCCGCATGGCATCTGTAATTAGTATTATCCGATCACTACCCATATTTTGATAGATTACTTCTAGCATTTCAGGAACGACATGTATGCCATCAGCAATTAGTTCTGCTCGTATTTCTTCTAACAGAAATGCTGCTCCTACAACACCAATATCCCGATGATGAATCCCAGTCATGGCATTGCATAAATGTGTAACTTGCTTAACCCCATTGGATACCGCTTCTTTCATACCTTTAAAATCAATCGCAGTATGTCCTGCTGATATATTGACACCTTGATTTGCTAAATGGCGGATAAACGATCCCTCTGGATCAAGTTCCGGTGCCATCGTAATCGTTTTAATCATATGATTAGAAAGCTTCTGCCATTTGTCAAAAAGAGCACTATCTGGTCTACTAATATGCTCAAGAGGCTGTGCGCCTTTCTTACTTTCTTCTATAAAAGGTCCTTCCAGATGAATCCCGATTATTTCAGCACAATTCTCTTTAGGTTGATAATCCGCAACCGTACGTAGTGCCTGTTCAATTTGTTCTTCTGCCTGGGTAATCGTCGTTGCAAGGAAACTAGTTGTCCCTTCTTTCGGTAGTACTTCTGCAATGGTATCTAATGCCTCTTCTGTTCCATCCATTACGTCTGCCCCATTCGCACCGTGAATGTGGCCGTCAATAAAGCCCGGAACAGCATATAGCCCTTCCCCATCGATAATTTTAAACTGACTTGGATAACGCTTAGGCTTTTCATTTTCTTGATAGATCTCGCTTATTTTTCCTTTTTCAATGACAAGACTTCCATTAGGAATTCTAGTGTTCTCTAAGAATACGGTTACATTTTTTATCAATAGTGCTGTATGATCCATTTATGCCCCTACCCTTCGCTAACTACAATCTCAAATTATCATATGGTAGTACTATTGTCCAGTTATGGAATAGCTAGTCTAAACAAGAAAAAAGCCATTCCCTCTAAAAGGAAATAGCTCTAGTGTTAATTTATTATACGTTTATTTTGATTTAATTCTCGTTGATCATTCAATTCTTTAATTAATGTTTGAATTAATTCTTCAGAGGAACGGATTTTATTTTTTTCTGTATCATCGATTACCTTTTTCATCATGTTCTTAAAAAACTCACGCTCAACCATGAAATTACCGCCTTGACTATGATTTAATTTAAAAACTAGTATACCATGAAATCTATAACATTTTTACTATAATTATTAAATTTTATATTTTTTTCCATTTTTTGTACCGGATTAGTAGAAAGAAGTATGCCACGCTAGCTCCAAATCCGTCAATTACTACATCTCCATAAAAAGGCGTTCTGTTTGGTGTTAAGCCTTGATGTAATTCATCCATAATAGCATATGCAATCGTCAATCCAAATGAGACAACTAGAATTTTATGTAAATTCCATTGTACGGTCTTTCGGAATGCTATACAAAACAGAATCATCAATAAGAAAAATGCACCGAAATGCGCCCCTTTACGAATGAAAAATTCGATAAATCCTTCTACACCAAGTGCAGCAATGCTTACCTCTGATTGATTATATATAAATGAAACCCAACTAAAATACGGTTCTAAAATAGAAAAATCAATAATGCTCGCTAGTAATGGTTTCATATCCTGTTTTTCATAAGGGGTCGCAGAAGAAAAGAAAATGACAGCCATCCATATGATTGGCAGAAACCAATAAAATAGTTTACGATTCATCATTCCACCATACTTGTCCAAAATCACTTATATTACTATATCATAACAAATAAAAAAACCGCAGTATAATCTACGGTTCCTAATTATTATTTTTTCTCCATTTATTAAATTCAAGGAAACTCTTAAAATCTTCTTTCGATACACCAGATTCCATCGCTTCTTTCACGATTTCTAGCCATTCTCCGTCTAAATCTTCCAATTCTATGGAGTCTTTAGTATTAATTAATTCATTCACAGATACACCTAGAACCGCACTAATTTTCTCGATGAATTGTATAGATGGATTGGATTGGAGGTTACGTTCGATTGAACTTAAGTAAGACTTGGCAACATTTGCTTTTTCTGCTAGTTCAGATATAGACATTTTCTTTTCTTTGCGTAATTGTTTGATTTTTTCTCCGATCAATTCGACTCACCTCTTTCAAGCGAAATTATATCACAAACAGGTGAGCAGTTCTATATTAAGTACAAAAATACAACAAAAGAATTATGCATGGTGCTTTGCTTCCGCTAGAAATAGTCGTATTTCTTCTACGGTCATCCCCTGTTTTTTTGCCTCCTTAATTAACAAAATCCACTCATAGTCTAAACCGATCATTTTATTCAAATTCCCGTCCCCCATACTTATCTATGCAATCCAGCCATCCAGTATTGGACCTGTGACTTTGCGTCCCCATCTCTCAATGAGGTTGCCTTTGTAGATGGAATTTATTACTAAATCTATTATACTAAAGAACTAGTACTTTATGTATGTCTTGTTTTGTCAGAATGAAACTAGTTTTGTAGGAGGTTCAAACCAATCATATTACTTTTTTCGATATGCTACACTCTCCTCATTCACGCTTTTTTCAATCTTCTAGAAATAATGTAAATGATTAACCCAGCTAGAAGTAAACAGGTACCAATTAATAAATAATGAAACATATTTGTTGCTGTCTTAGGAAGTGGAGATCCTGCTGTGTTATCTCCATCGTTTATTTTACCTCCCACATGCTTTACATCTTTGTCTGTTTTGCTATTATCTTCACCATCGGAATCACCTGTACCAGGGGTGCTATTAGCTGCCTCTGCTACAAACGACATGTTAAAAAGAACAGCTAACCCTTGAAACTCATTACCAAGATGCTCCGGAAAACGAACGGTGATGTCTATTTCTTCGTATGTGTTAGCAGCAAGAAATCTCTTCGGTAACGTTTCCAATTCTGCTAATTTACCTTCATATAGTATCCCTTCCTCCCCTTCCATTTCGATGAGAAGTTCATTAAATAGTTTCGCTTCCCCTTCATTGGTAATGCTTATCTGATAGTGAAAATCATTTTTCCCGTCATTCATAACCGTAAGTGTTCTTGGTGCCCAGTCTCCTGGTTTCATATTATTCACATTAAAAAGCATATCACTAGGTGAAAGCGAGATAGCTATTTCTGCTTTTTCATTAATTGTTGCATTGGAATTATCGGCCATCGTTAATAAAGGATCATGTAGTATAAAAAACCCGATAACGAATGCCAAACTAACCAACATTAGCCGCTTCAATTCATCGCCCCCTTAAGGCAAAACTATCAAAATCATATTAAGATACCGTACTATTTTCATTTATTTGTTTAGCTAGTTCTTTATTCGTAGCCTCTAGTTCTCGAACTGCTTGCCATATAGTGAAACCGGCATACACGATTAGGATGAATCCTGGTATTAATAGTAAAAATGCTCCATTTTGGGATTGTGCAAAGTTAACGACATATCCTAAATAAGGAATAGTGAAGCCTGTATACTGGGCAACAACGTTATCAGAAAGTACTAAGCTACTATCTGGGGAAGCATTATTATCTCCCTTTGTTCGATACATAACATGTTCTCCACTATTTACTACCTCTATAACCCTATGGGTAATTAACTTTCCATCTTCTTCCACGAATGTGATAACATCCCCCGATTGAAAGCGAGTCATGTCTCCACCAGGCTCCACTGCGATAATAGAACCTGTATTGAATTCTGGCTCCATTGATCCCGATAATACCGTTTTTAATTGATAGCCTAGAATTTCTGGTTCTCCCCCTGAAGCTTTCGTTGCAACAACCGTAACCGCTAGAAAGATTAATACAGCCATCATGACATACGTAAGTAAATTACCAGTCCATTTTGCGACTGTTTTTAAATTCATTTAATTTTCTCCTTCCTCAGATGAATTCACAGTGTCTTCTTCCATCGGTTCACTCTCTGAATGAACAGATTCATTTTGTTCAACTGGATTTTCCTCTACCCCATTTATTTCATTAGCATTATCTTTTTTCGTGCTAGCCTTATTTTCATCTTCATTCTCTTCTTCTGGTTGTATGACGGTCTGCTCTTCTACTATTTCTTCCTCTTTAGGTTCATTTTCACTCGCTTCTTTCTCATTGATAGCAGAATCTTCTTCGTGTTTTTTATCTTTTGGCGGGCATTGTACCTTTACTTTATTGCTCCATATTTCCGTTCTATTCTCTTCATTTTCTTGAAAGCCTGGTAGCTGATACGCCATGAATTGATACCAACCTTCTTCTGTTGCAGTATATGTAAGGCTTATTTCTTCACCGGCATTTAATGGTTGTATCAGTCCATTTGCAATTTCTTTGCCAAGTTTCTCAGGGTTACCTTTTTGTTCAGAATAAAATACTTTGTATTCTGTTGCCCCTGTCATGTCACCGTGTCCAATATTCTTGATCTGTACTTCTATTTCAACTGGTGGACAGCTATGTACAACATCTGTTGCATTATCAAGGAATGCTAATTCACTTCCATCCCACCAGTCACTTGCTGTAGAAATGGTAGTCGTCACCTTAGGACTTGTATAGCTAAAATAAGCCGTTGTAGTTGAGGTAACGAGCGATAATGATGCGATAGAAGCATATAGGATAGCTAATAATTGCATGATAATGTTTAATTTTCTATGTTTTTTCCGATACTTAGCTACTCGTGACTGTCTCATTTTCTCCCCCCTATCTCCCCCTTATTAACTATCATCGTTATTCCAAGACTTCGATTAACCAGGATAGTTAATAAATAAGGAATGGAAAGGTGAGGATTCTCACCTTTCCTTGTTCATATTAAAATTACTTTTCTTCTCCGTCAGTTTGGTAACCTTCGAATGTCCAAGTAAGCTCTAAGTCTAGATTTTGTAGTTCATTTTGTGCCACACCAGTATCATTGAAACGGAATTGAACATCAAAGTTAGCTTTATCGCCAGCTTCAATACCATATACTTCCTCCGGTACATCATCAAATACTGGATCAACTGTTATCCATTTGCCAAAGACTGGCCAAATAATCCATTCCCAATATCTATACCCTTCTTCAACCATAATGTTTTCAAGATTTACTTTTGTTGCTAAATCTTCTGGTGTTAAATCACGAAGGTCTTTTAAACTTACTTCAAACAACACTTCATAATCCGCATCCCCAGAAGTATTTTTTAAGAATTGCACATAAAGTTGTTCTGCATATGCATCTGCTAAGTCATTACTAACAGCCTCACCATTTCTTGTAACCGCATATTCTGTCTTTAAGTCAACATACTTAATATCAAGCGTTCCATTGTTTTGTAATTCAAAAGATCTTGGCATCCAGTCTCCAGGCTTAAGATTATCCATTTCTACTTGTACAGTCGGATCAACATCAAGTTGAATTGTACCGGAAGCAAACGTGTTCGTTTGCGCTGCAGTATCACTAAAGTATGCAAACGTTCCTCCACCGATTAATGCAATACCTAATACAGCTGATGTAATGCCCATACCTAACTTTTTCTTCATACTCATCCTCGTTCATCTCCCTAATTTAAATTCTAATTACAGAACAATTCACCTTTAAATCTGCGCAAATTTAAAAGTGTCGGGAAAGAGTTTTATAATCATTCTCTTTCCATATGTATTTAACCAGTTAAACACAATCGTTCTTCAATAAGACTCATTTAGTTCCTAATAAAGAACAACCTAATTGGAGTATAGGATAATTTACTTAGATATGAAAACCTCAAATTTCGGCAAATATTCACTATAAAGAACGTTTTTGTTGGATTATCTTTATATTTCTTTAGATTCCTTATAATTACGTACTTTTTAACGTATTATATTTACTTTATAAAGAACAATTTGGATTACTATTATGTATGCCTATCTTTATAGTATGTGTAATATTATAAAGATAAGATTATGGAAGGAGTATTCTTATATGAAATAACAAACACGAATTTTGTGGGTAAGTGTTCGAAAGCCAACTGAGATAAGTGAATATTGCTGCTAACTACTGCTAATCGTTGTGTTTCTTTTTGGAGGAACTAAACCGCTATATGATTAACACAATTCCATTAGCGAAAAATAATGAGTAATAAATCCTATTTTGCAATAGACTAAAATGACAGGATTCGATATAATATTTCCAATAGTTAACAATTAAGGAGAATGACAGTGGCGGAATCAAGGAAAGAACTCAAACAAAAGAAAAGACGGAAATGGTTATACTGGGTCGGTGGGATACTTCTTTTCCTTCTACTAGCCGGTGGGGGATTTGCATGGTATGTATGGGATAAGATACACGACACAGTTAATACCATGCATGAACCATTGGATCGTGATAAAGACCCTAAAAGGCAAGAAGAGATTAATAGCATTTTCAAAGACAAAAAATCAATCAACATTTTACTTCTAGGTGTAGATGAACGTGAAGGTGACAGAGGTCGCTCCGATACCATGATTCTCATGTCATTAAATCCGAAGACCGATTCGATGAAAATGCTTAGTATTCCAAGAGACACTTATGTCAACATTCCTGGCCGAGGAATGGATAAAATCAATCACGCCTATGCATTTGGTGGGGTTGAATTATCTGTTCAAACCGTTGAAGAAGCCTTCGATCTTCCAGTACACTTCTACGGTAAAATAAATATGGAAGGCTTTGAGCTTGGGGTAGATGCTTTAGGTGGCGTAACCATCGATAATCATATAAATTTTACACAGGATGGCTTTCACTTTGAAGAAGGTAATATTCGTTTAAATGGTAAAGAAGCATTAGCTTACATTCGGATGAGAAAAAGTGACCCACGTGGAGATATGGGGCGGAATGAAAGACAACGCGCTATCGTAACTGCTGCAATGAATGAGGCTGCAAGTTTTTCAAGTATAACAAAAGTCGGTGAGATTCTCGATATTGTAGGTAATAATGTCAATACCGATTTGCAAATGAAAAACATGCAAGCATTATTCACCAACTATCTCGGCACTAGAGCGAACATCGACACAATGGAGATTTCTGGTAGCGGCCAAATCATTGGAGGAATTTGGTACTATATAGTACCGGAAGCAGAATTCAGTAGGATTTCAACTGAGATAAAAGATCATATGGAAGCGAACTAAAGAAAATAAGTCACCTGATGAATTCAGTGTGACTTTTTCTTTTATATCGATGATATAATACAAAGAGAGAAAAAAACACTTACAGATAGTAGGGGGATTAGTTATGAAACGCTTCTTTATTACCTTTGCATTATTTCTAGCTTTGATATTAGCTGGATGTTCCGAGGATAAAGTAACACCTCATGACAGACTTGATGACTATTTTAAACTTTGGGAGGAGCAAAGCTTCTCCAGTATGTATGATATGCTTACAGAGGAAGCTAAGCAAGCATATCATACAGACCAATACATAGACCGCTATGAAAAAATATACCAAGACTTACACATTACAGAAATACAATTACATTATGAAAAACTATCTGATGAAAAGATAAAACAAGCTTTGGAAGAAGGTACGGCAACGATACCATTTTCAGCAAGTTTGACGTCAATGGCTGGTCCAATTGAATTTGACTATGAAGTAACGTTAAAGCAAGCTGGGGAAGAAGAAGAGAAGAATTGGTTTATCGATTGGAATCCTGGTTTTATTTTCCCGGAAATCAAAGATGGTGGAGAGATTCGAATATCTACTACTGAGCCAAAGAGAGGAGATATTCTAGACCGTAACAGACTCCCATTAGCTCTAAATGGAATTGTATATGAGGTTGGGATTGTTCCTGGGCAATTGGGTGATAATCCTGAAGCAAGTAAAAAAAAGCTTGCTTCCCTATTGAATATTTCTGTTGCATCCATTGATAATGCTCTTAATGAGAGCTGGGTTCAGCCGGATTTGTTCGTCCCAATTGGAAAAAAGGTGCAAGAATCCGATCAAGCTTTGCTAGACCAATTATGGCAAATGGATGGCGTAATGACACAGCAAACAACAGGGCGTATATATCCTTTAGGCAAAGCGGCGGCACATGTTGTAGGGTATGTGAGAAAAATAACAGCTGAAGAATTAGAAGAGAAAGACCCTGAGCGATATACAGAAAATGATATGATTGGTTCTACTGGTTTAGAGAGACGTTTCGAAGATGAACTAAAAGGCGAGAAAGGGGTTAAGATTTACGTTACAGAGGATGAAAAAGAGGTTGCCACATTAGCCATGAAACCAGTAGAGGACGGAAAAAATATTCAAACAACCCTTGATATTACGGTCCAAGAGGAATTATTTAACTCTTTGGATGATGCACCGGGAACGGCGGCTGCTATCCACCCTAAAACCGGGGAAACTTTAGCATTGGTAAGTAGCCCATCCTTTGATCCAAATAAACTAGTCTATGGCATTTCTCAAAGCGATTGGGAAGCACTTCAAGACAACCCAGAGCAACCTTTATTTAATCGCTTTAATGCGACATATGCACCAGGCTCTGTTATAAAGCCAGTCACAGCAGCTATTGGTTTACAAAATGGCACGATTAAACCTGAGGAGGAACTCGAGATTAAGGGGCTATCTTGGGGTAAGGGTGAATCTTGGGGCAATTATGAAGTAACTCGTGTGTCCGAAGCTAACCCAGTTGACTTAATGAAAGCCATGGCTCTTTCAGATAATATTTACTTTGCAATGAAAGGTGTTGAAATGGGTGGTGATCAACTAGTAAAGGGACTCGAACAGTTCGGTTTTGGCGAACAGCTACCAATTAATTTCCCAATATCTACTTCAACCATTTCAACTTCTGGAACGTTAGATGATGAAGTATTAGTAGCAAACACAAGCTATGGTCAAGGTGAGGTTGAAGCAAGTGTCCTTCATTTAGCCACGATGTATACGAGCTTTTTAAATAATGGCAATATGATCAAACCAATTTTATTAATGGAGGAAGAACCGAATCAAGTTTGGAAAGAAGGTCTACTATCACCAGAACAAGCTACTATCGTGCAAGAAACATTGCGAAATGTAGTTACAGATGGAACGGCTGGCTATGCGAAAAATGCTTCATTCCCTATCTCTGGGAAAACTGGAACGGCAGAATTAAAATTAACCTTAGATGAGGAAAATGGCGAGCAAAATGGCTGGTTTGTTGGTTATCCAACAGAGGATCAGGACATCATCATCGCAATGATGATGGAGAAGGTTCAAGATCTCGGAGCAAGCGGATTAGTTGTACAGAAGGTTACGGATGTATTGGAAGCTATTAAAGAATAGAAACTTGTAAAAATGGCGCTTCCTACGAATGAATTAGAGAATGGGACAAAAAAAGTAAACGTAATGGATGTAAATACGAACATCTACTAGCTCCTAAAAATATACGTAGACGAAAGTGGGATGAATAAGGAAAGCTTGAGGCCTTAGATGTACCTCTAGTCTATTAACAATACTACTTAGAAGGTTTTTTCGGTGCATGGCTACTAAGAAGTAGCAGCCTGATAGACACTTCGGTGGATTTTTTGAGCAGATACCACCCCCTATACTGAAAGTAACCGCAACGATATTTCCAGTACAGGGGGCTTGCTCATTATTCGTATTTGCCTTTAAGATAAATCTTTTTCCCTTCCCCTTTATAAGAATTTACATCATTATTATTTATTTAAGATTAAAATGCTTCACTGTTTTATTAACCTTTTATAATAATGCAATTAAATCATAAAATGCTTCTTCATTGCGTTCATCTAATGCTTTATCAATTAATCGTTTAATATTTTGTTGTACTAGTTGATCCATAATAACATCAATATCTTCATTTATATTTTCTGTTTGAACATATTCAATATGAGGTTTTGTGATAAAGTAGAGCTTAATTAGAAAATCTGGAATATTGATTAGTTCACTCATCGTTAAATAAAATACGTTATCATCCTTCTTAAATGCAAAAGTCGCATCCAGATTCTCAATTTTTTTCGTTCTACGATTGATAATGAATTGTTTAGACTGTTCAGGGATAAATTGATACACTTCATTCTGTATAGAAATCGTGAAGTGTTCTTCATCCAAATAGACGTATATATTTTCTAAATCCGTTTTTATACAATAGGGCTTTAATAACTTTACACTTACCATTGTCATTCCCCCAATGCTTCATAATAGAAAAATCTTATTTGTTTAGTACCCGATAAATAAACTTTTAAACACTTTTTTATCAAAATAAATCAAAAGGAGCATGCCTTCCTATCTATCATAGGTAGTAAGTCATGCTCCTTTTGACTTATAACAATTTCACTAATTCGCGAAACATTTTCTCATCACGCTCATCAAGGGCCTTATCGATTAAGCGTTTTAAATTATACTTTTCTAATTCTTCTAATATCAATCTATTTTCACTCGCAATTTCGTCCATTTCATGAACTTCTTCATAATAAGGCTTTGCAATATGGTGTAATTGGGTTAGAAAATCGGGAAGTGTTATAAGTTCTGTCATTGTCATATAAATAATCTCCTTGCCCTTTTGAAAAGCAAAACGACTTTCAACATTTTCCACTCTTCGTGTTTTGCGGTTGATGCGAATCTCTTTAGCTTCAACAGGGATAAATTGGTAGACATGTTTATTAATACTGACTGAAAAATATTGATACGCTAAAATTATACGAACAAACTCATCATCAGCCTTTATATAATAAGGCTTGAGCATCTTTACAGATATCACATTCCCACCTCCCAATATTTTTCAAATCATAATTTTCAGTTAATTCATTTTACATGATTTTACAAGAAAAAACAAGAGGATATTATGGGATTAATTAAATTTGATTCTAATTTCCCTCTTATAAGCTAAAAGTCCTGCGAGTAATGACAGTATACACACAGGACCAATCATTATTCAATAATTTTTCCAATAATAAACGATTTTATCTTTTCCATTTCTAGATTGGTTAGGTCATATTGTTGTTCAAGCTTCCCTAATAATTCACCGGCTTCTTGCAGGTTGACAACACCTTTTTTCATATAAGCTTTGTAACGCGTATTTAAATCATGAATGACCTTTGTATATTTCTCATCTGTCCCCGGCGTTACTGCTTTTTCATACATATCTATTGTCTCTTCTCCAGGTCCATGTGGAAAAAACTCATGTGGGTCTGTACTATCAAAAATACAAAAATCTAGCTCTCGAACTAGCACCATATCAATACTATTAGGGTCGAAGCTACAGTGATAAAGCTCCACGTCAAAACCATGCGCTAAGCAAGCAGACATGATTTTCTTCATAAAGGTAGATTTACCTGTGCCAGCACGGCCTTTAATATAATTCTTTTTAGATAACGGACGTAAAAGTTCTGGAACAACATTCACTACGCCATCTTTGGTATTAGTGCCAAACAAGCGATGGTATACTTTGGATTCCTTTTCTTGTTTTGAAACACCCTTTAAAAGAGAAGCAATAAATTCTGTTGCAAGTTGATTCGCCTTTGCAAAGTCCATTTCTTTTATATAGACTTCTTCTAAATCGTCATGAATTTTCAGTCCAGCTTCAAAATCTCGGTAGGCATTTTGAATGAAAGTATCAATTGCTTCATGCTCCGATGCAAAATCTTGGCTAGCATCCATTCCTGTAAAAAGGGCAAGGTTTAATTCGAAGGAACTAGGTAAGTCTGCACTAGCTATTCTTTCATCCACGATAGCTACTTTCTTATCACGTATGATAACTCCTTCTAAGAATTCTTTACCTATTGAGCTATAAAGTACCTCGATATGATGATCTTCCTCATATTGGTTTATGATTTCATTTATAATAGCTGTTTTGAGTGAATAGGAGGGGTGTTTTAGTATGATATGATGATGAAAATCAGAAGTGTTGGTTGACAAAAAGTTTACAAAGCCTTCTGCTGTGTTTCCACTGACGTAGTACCCAATTTTGCTTGTCAAAATAACACATCCTTTGACTTTTGTTTTGTACTTTAATGTATGTATAGGCAGTTGTCTTGGTGAATGAAACAAATAACCTAAGGAAACACTCCCGAATCAATCGAGAGTGTTCTTTAAGTTCTTTAACGCTATTTATTTCTATTTAACTTCTGGTAATACACGTACTTCTGTTGTCATGTTTGATTGGCATAATGGACATTCTGGTTCTTTGTCAAAGCTAAATGATTCTCTCATCCAGCCATTACAATCCTCGCTAGTACATGCCCATACATTTGTTTCAACTTCCGGGACTGGCTCTTTTGGTCCTCTTGAAAAAGACATTACAGCATCCCCTTTCAGGCGTTGTATTTCTATTATACCTCTTTTCGAAACACAAAGAAAGGGACCTTGGATTTACTTACCCACCAGTAACAAGAATTGAATAACTAACCTATTCGTAAGGAATTACGTTATATGTCTTAATCTTCTAGGACAAACTTTTCAATTGCTTTTGCTACACCATGATTTACGTTCGTATCGGTTACGTAATTTGCTACTTTTTTAATTGCTTCTTGTGCATTTCCCATTGCTACACCGAAACCTGCTTCTTGAATCATTTTAATATCGTTCAAGCTGTCTCCACATGCCATTACGTTATCCATCGTAATCCCGATTTCGTTACAAACACGATGTAGCGCTTTTGCTTTGCTAACACCTTTGGGATTAATTTCAATGTTAGTTGGTAATGAATTGGTAATCTCAAGGTCAGCAAAATAGGATAGTTCTTTCACTACTTGAGCTAATTTATCCGGGTTTTCTGAGTCTACACCAAATTTCAACCATTGATAGTCGTATAAATTATCTGGACGTTCTCCAATGAAAAATCCTTCTGTAGAAGTCATCCACATATGGAGACCTAGTCCTTCACCTAAATTCCATATTTTTTCTACGACTTCCGTTTCTAATAAATGTTGCTCCAGTAATTCCTTTTTCATTGTCCAAATCTCGCCACCATTACAAGTGACTAAATACGATGTCAGGCCTAGTTCCTCTGCATACGGATAGCAGGTACCAAGTGATCGTCCCGTACTTAAGACAACATGGACACCTTTTGTAAGTGCTTGTTGTATCGCCTCTTTCGTACGAACATCAACCTCATGAACCTTATTCAATAACGTACCATCCATATCTAATGCAATTAACTTAATATCAGACATCTAAAAACCCCTTTATGCTTCTTTTTTTAATGCTTGCTCGGGCTTGATTCCTCGATCGTATAGTTTTGTAGTGAAGAATGGAATTAATAACATCACAATTAATCCATAAAACAGCACCTGAATATTAAAGTAATCAACAACTAAACCACCTAAGAATGGTCCAAGCATTCTACCTGCAGCCGCAACACTGTTGATAAATCCTTGATAAAATCCAGCACGACCTTGTGGTGCTAGTTCATTTGCCAAGGTTGGAATGGCAGGCCAAATTAGCATCTCCGCTATAGTCAATATTACCATAGCTACAGCAAACATAGTAAATGCTTCAGCATACATCGCGATAAGATATGATCCTAAAAAGATAACAGCCCCAACATAAATATGTTTTCTAGGTGAAGTAATTCTATCGGTAAATAGCTTTAATAAAGGCTGACCTAACACGATTAGGAAACCATTAATGGCCCAAAGCGAACTGTATTGTTCTAATGGAATACCGATATCCTGTGTGTAGGATGCAATGGTAGACTGCCACTGGCTATAAGCGAACCAGGTAACAAAGAACCCAACACTTAAAATAATTAATGCAGTAAAAGTGGATTTATCTTTAATCTTTCCACTTTGCTCGATTACATTAGTATGCATATGTCGATTTCTTTCTTCATCCATTCCTTTAAATGCAAAGAAAACAATAAAGGTAAATACGATAAATAGGGCTGCATTCGCAATGAAAATATAATCAAATGAAATACTTGCTACATACCCACCAATTGTCGCTCCAAGTGCGACCCCAAGATTTTGGGCAACATAAATCGCATTAAATGCACGTCTTCCACCTTCTGGCCATACAGATCCTGCCATGGCAAACATGACTGGCCATGTAATTCCTGATCCAAGTCCAATTAAAAGAAGACAGATAGAATACGATATAATATCATGATTAAACGCTAAGAAGATCGATGAGCTCGCTGATAATAACGTCCCTAGTAGAATCGTTTTATAAGCACTAAATTTATCAAATAATACTCCTCCAACTAGGTTACCGACAATGTTAGCTCCCTGATTAAACATTAAAATAAAGCCCGCAAATGCTAAGCTTCTTCCTAATTCATTATGCATGTATATAGTATTAAGTGGCCATAAAAAAGAACCACCAGTTACACTAATGGTTGTAGCTATTGCTAAAAGCCAAATGTATTTTGGCATACTCATCAACTCGCAATCTATTTTTCTCGTCAACTACGTAATTTTAATATATTTAGTTGATGAAAGCAATGAAGATAATGTAAATAATTTTCTTGTCTAGGACTTTTTTGGTAATAAATCCATAGCTAGAATATATCAAGCTTTGTCTAACGTTTTCTAAGTCCCCTATTAGGCATATCTTTCTTTTTCATATACAATGGGCCGGTATATTCTAGCTACTTATGTATCGCTTATAATCTGATTCCTTAACCTTTGATCATGCTTAAACCATCATGTCAAACCTTGCCTGACTGTTCATAATTTTATTGACAATGTTTATTGGATACAACTTATTGCTACTTTAACCGCCTCTGTTAAGTCTTGTTGTGACCAGCTTGGCATGTTCTTCTTTACGGCTAAGTTGTGTGATGCTGGGATGTGGATAAACCCTGATGGCTGCTCTAATCCTTTTTGCTTTAAATAATGAAGTCCATGATACATGACATTATTACAAAGGTAGGCACCTGCTGTATTAGAAATTTTGGCTGGATAGCCTGCTTCTTCTAGCTTGGCAACCATTTGATAGATGGGAAGTTTAGAAAAGTACCCATCTGGACCATCCACAAAGATTTTTTCTCCATTTGGCTTATGTCCATTATTATCGACTGGACCATCATTACAGTTAATCGCAATTCTTTCTGGAGTAATACAATTTCTACCAGCTGCAAGCCCTAAGGATACAACTGCATTCGGTTGATGCTTCTCAATTAATTCTAATAACTGGTTACCAGATTTATGAAAATCAACCGATAGCACCTCACCAATAATTTCATAATCCCCAATTAGTTCCCCATTTAACTGGTTTGCAATTTCCGTAGTTGGATTAATAGGAAATTCTAAGAATGCCTCAAATCCAGTTAGTAATAATTTTTTCATGTGAACACCTCTCCTGTTTTATTAAACGTATTTATCTCTACCTGCTCCAAACCCAAAAACAGTAACTAATAATGCGACTATCATTAATGAAATGATTGGTATTGTCCAAGCATGGGTAAGGTCGAATAAATATCCAATGAAGATTGGACCAATAGCAGCTAGAATATACCCTAATGCTTGTGCCATTCCAGATAAAGAGGCTGCTTGCTTTGCATCCCTTGCTCTCATTCCTAAGAAGGCTAATGCCAAGGCAAACGTACCACTCAATGCAAGTCCAATTAATGTAATACTAATTATTATTAGGATATTATTGGTACCTAATAACAATCCTGTAAAACCTACCATAGAACAGATTCCCATAACCAATACAATTAATCGCTGTGAAGCAAATTTAGCTGCCAGCACTGGTACTAAGAAACTAGCCGGAAGACCGACAAATTGTGTATAGGATAGTAACCATCCAGCCGTCTCCATACTCATGCCATGAGAATGTAGAATTTCTGGTAACCACGAGATTGTCACATAAAATAAAAATGACTGTAATCCCATATATGCTGCAATTTGCCAAGCTAAAGCAGACTTCCAAACATTCGTATCTGTACCCGTTATAAAATCGGTTTCGGGCGTAGCATGACGGCTGTTATTAGATAAATAAATCCAAATAATAATCCCTAGCACTGCAGGGGTAGCCCACACACTAAGAGCAACTTTCCATCCTAATCCGATACCATTTGCTAACGGAACACTTACTCCAGATGCCGTTGCAGCAAATATCCCCATTGCAGTTGAATAGACACTAGTCATTAAACCTACCTTTAATGGAAATTTATCCTTAACGACTCCTGGTAATAGAACATTACAAACCGATATACCAACCCCAACTAGCAATGTTCCTAGAAATATCAAGCCTATTAATGACACGGAACGGACCGCTATTCCAGCTAATAAAAAAATAAGCCCCCATAAAATGACTTTCTCATTGGTAAATCGATTACCTAGCCTTGCAGCAATTGGTGACATAAAGGCAAAAGCGATTAATGGTAAGCTTGTTAATAACCCTACACTCCAATTCGATAATCCTACATCATCTCGAATGGTACTCATAAGTGGTCCAACAGATGTGATAGCAGGCCGGAGATTAAAAGCAACGATGATGATTCCTGCTACTACTAAAAATTTGTATAACTGATTGTTGTTAGCCTCTTGATGATGCAATTCCAATTCTCATGCCCCTTCCAATATATTACTGTCACTACTATAGCATAATCCATTAAAAGAAGAAAAAGGAGGAGACTTGCCAATTTAGCTTTTTGTGAAGAATACGTTATTATTCATAGGGTTTTAGTATGGAATTTTTTGTAATTGTTTGGGATGGGGGGATTTAATGAGAATAGCCACTACACCATACCCTTCATTCGATCATCTGCTTTGTGTTATACTCATCTATCCACCTTAATTCTTATGCCATGTAAATATTTCCTCGGAAATACAGGGAATATGTCGTAAAAAGAAGTGGATGAACTAGCATCCACTTCTTTTTACTTTAAATCTATTCTTGTTTCTAACTCAGGAAACACCTGGTAGGTAGCATCATCTAACATAAAATGTGTATCCTTATCTATATCAACCTTTGGATATGTTACGATTACTTTATTATCCCCATCATATTGAAAAGAAACAGCATTTATATATTCATCCTTTTCCTTATTCACAATATAAGGAAAGACCGGAATAGTTTGATCCGTTGTATACGTTATAATAGTTGCATCTTCTTTATGTTTAATGCTCTCAACTTTAAATTCTGAATGACTGCCTACAATCTCACCCTCTGCAAAAGGAACATGGTGCTCATTTCTTTTGAAACTTATATAATGTTCATGTATGAACTCTTCACCTTGAAATGTAGTAATATAAGGAATGATTTGATAAGAGTATACATTGACCCCTCTTGGAATTTCCAGGACGTCATTAAACCTATTTACTTTGCCTACTTTAGGAGTGTTGCCGCCGGAACTATAATTATCTAGTAGATACATATGACCCTCTTTGCCCATTCCAATTACACGATAATTAAAATCTGTATATCCTGATTCCGGTTCTTCTACTTTGAGTTTTGTATAGGCTATTAGCTTTAATGTAGAAGGAGACAATTCTACATTCCCAATCATCATCGAATTTCCTAATGCATCTTGTTTAGCTTCAAAATCCGAGGATACTAAAAACTCCATTTCTTTATCTAGATGAAATTGGAAGAACCAATCTCCTTCTACATCATTAACCTTGTTGATGTGTAAACTTATTTCTGCATTAGGCTCAATATCCTTAACCTGATTAAAATGAATCACTCCACCAGTATCGAGTACATCGCGTTGTGAAATCTGAAATAAACTAGGGTGTGATTTACCATCCACAAGTAATTCAAAATCAATGAACCATTCATTAAATAGGATTTCATTCTCTTTCTCCGGATGAACCTCATAAGAAATTGCTAATTGGTGATTATCCATATACCCTTCTTCTAGCCTTACCTTAATCCCTTGATCCACTACTTCCTGATCTATTCTTTGGGAACGACCCTCTGTAACCATTCTTTTTAATCCATCGTCACTTTGCTGATACATAATAGATGTCGTATTTGGATTTTCACCACTTGCTAGTTCTAGATCATTACTTAACAACAATAAACCAAAAGCTAATACAAAGATAGACGCAATAGTGGCTATGACTCGATGCTTAGGAAAATAGAATGGTTTCTTCTCTTTATTACGTGCCTTGATAAGGGCATCTTGCACTGTTTCTTGAAGCTTTTGTTCTGGGATAGGTGTTCCATCTACCATTCTACTAATCTCACCTCGCAGCTTCTCCATATACATCTCCTCCATGTGCTAATTTTTTCTTCACAATTTGTAATGTTCTATGTAGTTGGGATTTCACGGTCCCCTCTGGCTTCTCCAAAATATCCGCAATCTCTGGTATGGAATAGCCATAATAGAATCGAAGTAATAATAAGGTCTTTTGATTTGCTTTTAGTTTTCCAAACACCTCTTCGATATCCATCACCAGTACGGTGAGATTTTCCTCGACAATTTGTGTATTAAGCCATCCAACATCTAATGGGATAATATCCTTCGATTTTTTGATATGATCTAATGCAGTATTAATCAGTATTCTCGTAATCCAGGTAGAAAAGAAGTCGATATTCTTTAATCTATCGAAGGACTTATAGGCCTTAATAACGGTATCTTGAACAATATCTAAAGCACTCTGTTCATTCTTTACATACGAGTATGCTACTCGATATAACTTTTTCTGCTCTTGTTTAATTAATGTTTCAAATAACTGCTCACGATTCTTTTGTTTTTCTGATTTAAACATAGACATATTGTCTCCTCCCTTCCATTATTTTACTATACAATGAAGAACTATTTTTAAATTACTGCTATTTATTAGACATCACTTTATATAAAACCGTTCCAATTAATTTTTTCATAAAAAACACCGCACTATTTAATGCAGTGTTCCGGTCTATATTCTGTTAAAGGAACAGTCTACTAAAAATGACAAGAGACCTACCCCTCATCCAAATATAAAAGGCAGGTTCTCTGAAATTACTACTCAGAGAACCTGCCCCTACTTACGTATTATAATGTTATCCAATTATTTTTAATGGCCTTGATAACGGCATTGGTACGATCGGATACATGTAGCTTCTTCAAGATAGAGCTTACATGATTATTCACTGTTCTAGTTGAAATAAATAGCTCTTTGGCAATGCTACAGTTGTTTAGACCTTTTCCAAGCTCCTCTAAAACCTTCCATTCTTGTTCGGTAAGAATGCCAGCTGGTCTAATCGGGTCTTTTCTAGTTAGTTTTACATAATCATCAAGTAGAATTGCTGATAGTTTCGGATGAATATATTGTTGATCATTTAACATCGATTTAGTAGCAAAAATTAATTCACTTAATTCCATACCATTATAGAAATAACCATGTAACCCATAACGGAAAAGCTCCCGTAACAAGTCATTGTCTAAATCAGATGTCCAAATTGCTATTCGGATTTTCTTTTCTAGAAACCTATCAATTACCTCTTTAATATCGATAGTCGTATTTAAATCAATAATGACTAAATCACTTTTAATTGAAGTCATTTTTGATTTAAATTCCGCAGATCCTATAGCCTTCCAGTCATGCTCAGGAAGACTTTCTTCCAGTTTTTCCACAATAATGTCTCGAACTAGATCTTTCTCTTTAATAATTGTTACTTCACTCATAGCCACTTCTCCCATCAAATTTATTTCCCTATTACAAATGGTAGAAATTGCCAAAATATGAATTACACATTAAAAAAGACTATTCATAATAGAATAGCCAAAATATTGATACAATCCATTTTGGCAACCAGGCGATCATAGCCATTACGACCTTAGACCCTTAGCTTTGCGTCCTACCCTTTCAGATAGTTTGCCTTTATCAGTTGGTGTTTCGATTTATTCACATAAGGTTATGTTAAACCATATCTAGTAATAAATGCAACTAAAATATCATTAAATATAGGATGTAATGATAGGAAAAAAAGATACTAGACACTTTCCACTAAATGTGTCTAGTATCCATTACTATAATTTAAAATTACCTACTAAATCATTCAGTTCCTCTGCTAGGGTGGCTAGTTTTTTGGAGCTATCAGCGACTTCCTCCATTGAGCCTCTAACCTGTTCTGCAGAAGCTGACGTCTCCTCTACCCCTGCAGCTGATTCCTCTGAAATAGCTGCAATCTCTTGGATAGATCCGTTCATTTCTTGACTGTTCGCAGCAATACTGGACAGGTTGCTCGTAATGGTTGAAATGTTTTCGACCATACTGGAAACCGCTTCGGTAATTTGACTAAATGTATCTCCAGTAGATTCAATTTGTTCTGTACCAATTTGAACCTCTTTATACCCTTCCTGTAATGACTCCGTAACAAGCGTTGATTCCGACTGAATACTCATTACCGTGTCTGTTATATCATTTACCGATAGCGCAACCTGCTCCGCTAACTTTCTCACCTCGTCAGCAACTACTGCGAAGCCTTTCCCATGTTCCCCAGCACGTGCCGCTTCAATTGCAGCGTTTAATGCTAGTAAATTAGTTTGCTCTGCAACATCCCTAATGATCGATACTAGATTGGTAATTTTTTGCGTATGCTCATGTAGTCCTTCTACTTTTCCTACAGCACCATGAACAATTTCATCTACTTTACGCATTTGTGTGGTTGAAGATTTCATTAAATCTCTTCCCGTATTGGTTAAGTCAAGCACATTCTTGGAGTGTGTTTCAATTGCTGCGCCACTTTCATCTGCCTCTTGTACTTGAACAGCAAATGAACTCATTGCCGATGATAATTCACCTGCACTATCTGCTTGTGTTTCCGTACCGTTAGCTAATTCTTCCATTGTCATTGCTATTTGCTCGGCACCTGTTTTCACTTCGTTAGTAGACTGAGTTAGTTCGGTACTCTGGGTAGCTAAGGTTGTCGATACATACTTGATTTGATTTAATAATGCCCGAATGCTCATACTCATCTTATTCGTCATATGAACAAGTTGTCCAATTTCATCTCGGTCATTGGATATTAAATCTTCCTGGCTTAAATCGCCATCAGAAATGGTCTGCATTCTCTCCATAACCAGCTTTATTCGCTTCGCAATCATATTAGAAGCAAAAATAGCCAATGTCGTTCCGATAACGATGCTAGCAATACTTAATATGATGGTCAGAACCATCATTAATTCACCATCATTAACCATATTCTGTCCTAGTTCATTAATAAGCTCTTTACGATGCTCGGTAGCTTCTTCAAATCCTTGGGTAATCTCTGTTCCTAATGGCATTACTTCCATTTGCATAATTTGTAATGCTGCTTCTTTATCACCACGATCATACGCTTGTAGTGCCTTATCCGTTAATGTTCCCCACTCATACTTCTTATTAAGTAATTCCTTCGTGCTTTCTGAATCACTCAATTCCATCAGTTCATTCTCTAACGCAATACTTGCCTCTACTTCATTTTCAAATTGCTGACGAAGACTTTCATCCTCCAGTAGGAAATATCCTCTTAATAATGCTGAGCGATTTGCCATATCATAGGATATATCCTCATCAAGCATAAGTAGGGCTAGCTGTTTGTTTACTATTTCTTTGGATTCCTTATTGATTAGATTAATTGAATATAAGGAAAAAGCCGAATAAATTACAACAAAAAATAATACGGTGGAAAATAAAAATAATATTCTAGTGCGTATCGATTTAAAATTAAATAAATTCTTCATTAGTCGTTCTCCTCAATTATAATGTGTTATGGTAAATGTTCTGTGATGTCGTAATTAGGCAAAATTAGTACTTCCACTCGTCTATTTATTGCTCTATTTTCCGCACTGTTATTTGGAACAAGCGGTTGATGCTCCCCGAATCCTTTTGCACTAAATTTCGCTGGATCGAGTTGTTCATTATCTAAAATTAACGTCATAAAGTTTACAGCGCGCATAACACTTAGCTCCCAATTCGAACCAAATTGTTCATTGTTCATTGGAACATCATCCGTATGGCCACTAATGACTACTTGATGAGGGGGATCTGTATATAACAGACGCGATATCTCATTCGCAATCTTTATCCCGCCCTGATTAACCTCTGCACTACCTGGCTCGAAGGAAATATCATTCTTGATCGTGATCATTAATCCTTCACCAGATAGATTGGTACCAAGTGACTCCGTCAGACCATTTTCTTGGATATAGGCATCGATTCTCTTTTGAAGCTCTTGTAAATTTTGCAGCTCATGTTGACCATCTTTATGATTCTGATTTTGTTCTTCCACTTCTTGTTGTTCTTTCAGCTCAGGAGAAGGAACAGGATGTTCCATTATCCCTTTATCCCCGCTGGAAAACTCGCTTCTAAAGAAAGTAGACAGTTCCTCATATTTCTTCACATCTATCTCACTCATAGCAAATAAGACAATAAACAAGGCAACAAGTAATGTTAATAAATCAGAGTAAGGGAGTAACCACGATTCATCAACATGATGTTCCGCTTTTTTCCGTTTATTCTTCTTCATTTTTCGGCTCCTGATTTAATCGTTCTAATTCTTTTGTCGTTAGATAAGAACCAAGCTTATCCCTTAGAACTTTTGATGACTCCCCAACTGTAATCGATACAATACCTTCAATCATGATTTCTTTAATTTCTACTTCACGCTTTGACTTTGCCTTCAGTTTATTGGCAAATGGATGCCACATGACATATCCAGTAAAAATACCAAGTAATGTTGCGATAAACGCTGCAGAGATTGCCTTTCCTAGTGCTTCAATATCAGACATATCCGCTAGAGCTGCTATTAAACCTACCACTGCACCAAGTACCCCCAGTGTTGGAGCATATGTACCAGCTTGAGAAAAAATAGCTGCACCTTCTTCATGGCGTTTTTCCATGGCATCAATTTTCTCCATCATGACATCTCGGATAAATTCCGGAGTTTGCCCATCCACTGCAAGCTGTAATCCTGACGCTAAAAATGGATCTTCAATTTTATCCAATTGACTTTCTAAAGATAAAATCCCTTCCTTTCTAGCTATATCAGCCATATCAGAGAATGTATCAATTAATTCTTCTGCACTTTGTTCTTTCCTTTCGGTAAATAGAATCTTGAAGAGTGCTGGTATTCTTTTCAGTGTTCTGGTTGGGAAGGCAATAATGACAGAAGCTGCTGTTCCTACAAGAATAATGAGAATGGCAGCAGGATTTATCAATGCTCCAAGACCAACACCCTTCAGTACCATTCCGACCCCAACTGCAAGGATCCCTAGTATAATTCCTATTAATGATGATTTATCCATGTGTAGACCTCCATATGTGAATTAAAAAAGCTATTCTTCTAGAAAGAATAGCCAAATAGAATGTTATAGATTCTATACTTGGTAACCTGGCAATCTTAGTCTACTAGACCTTAGACCCATGGCTTTGCGTCCTTACTTTTCAGTAAGTTTGCCTTTGTCGATTTGGATTATGTGTGAGATTAAAGTTTTTCTCTATTGTATATATCGGCTATTACATTTTAGAAGTAAAGGGGTATTATAGTAATTTAAAATAATTTATTTCAGCCGTATATAATCATTTATTTAATAACAACTATGTTTTTAGCTGTAATATAGAAGGACTCTAGAAACTAGAGTCCTTTAATATAATCTCTTTTGAACATCTATACATCCCCGACCTTACACTTTACTTATTATCCAAGAGATTATTAGTAAATAATATCACTTTCAAAAAGTTTCCATTTTCTTTTGATTGTTAGTTGAATTCTTTTGAGATAAATATTTAGCATACGGAATGGCGTGCTTAGCAACTTCGAATTCATAATACACAATCCCAGGTTTATTAACATTAACTTCAATTAGATATATATTTAAATCCTTGTCTATTGCTAAGTCGATACCTAATTCACTTATTTTGTTTTCGTACAGGGCATCAAATTCACTCGCAATATTTAGAGCTCTTTCCTCAATTTTACTTACAAGGATACTCGACTTATCTTGAGAATAATTCCTATTTAAGAAAGCTACTAACTCTCCAACATATCCACCACTTCTAAAGACTGTAATAGTTGCATAATTAGTACCAATTCTAGGGTGTTTATTAACAAATGACCATTCTCCATTTCCATCCTTCATCATATGGACACGGATATCAAACGGATTACCTTCTTTTGTTCTTGTTTCTATATACTTTTGTACAATAAAAGTGCCTTTTTTAATAACGTCTCTTATATACTTCGATAATGATAATTCACTCAGTTCATTAACATTTTCTCCATCAGCCACTCTATATCTATCAATATTCAATTTTTCAATATAGCGTACACCTTTTGCAAATGAACCTACTTCCGGTTTTAAGATTACTGAACCGTACTCTTGAATGTAATGGAATATATCTTTCAATCGATTAACTTTTTGATAAGGAATCATAATATCACTAAGTTGTTCTATTGCACTTAATTTATCATAAACTTCTAGTTTACTAATCGAATTTCCATAGAATTGATTAGTAAATGGAATTCCCTCTAGTTCTTCATAAACTGTATGAAAGCCCTCAATTCCTCTTGCTCGTAAACGATCATAAATTACATCAGGATAATTTACAATCATAGGTACCCATTCTTTATTTTGATAAAAGTATCCTCTTATACACATTTCATCATAATCTATATCCTTAGGAGTAAAATAAAAAAAGTGTACATTTTCATACTTTGCAACATACGCACAAGCAATCGTTAAATTATTTATCTCATTTTCCTGAACTAACATTCCAATACTTACTCGATTATCTAGTTCCGCCCATTCTAGATTCGAGTTTCGGGAATCAAAATTCCCTATACTTTTACTTTGCTTTTGAAAACTATTGGTTAGGAATATTCCATTCTTAGCAATATAAATTGCGTAACCGATTGTATTAATAGCTCTTTCTTTCTCATGATAGGTGGATTGTGGTCCATTATTTACTTCATGAAGCCAAAAACGGCCGTTTTTATCAATGGCTAAATCTAATCCTAACTCATCTAAAACCAAACCATAGAGTTTATCTAAATGATACGTTATATCTAGAGAAAGCTTCCTTAGTTCTTCCGCATACTGTTTACCCTTTGCACCATACTCGTTCGTCAAAAAAACGTCAAGTTCTTGAGTTCTACCACCTCGACTGATATTACTCAAAATACTTTTCTTATTACCTATGCGCGGATAGATTTTGGTTATCTGCCACTTTCCTTCATTATTCTTTTGAACATGAGCTCGAATATCAAATGGTTCACCAGCATTAGTACGAGCATGAATATATTTTTGAATCATATAGCTATTTTTGTTCTTTAGAATAACGTCTTGAATCCACATGGTGAATTTTTCTTTTCCTAGGATCCGTTCTTTCTTATCTTCGTGAATTATAAAGTGATTACCGTTCTTTTCTACATAATATATAAAGAGACCTTGTCTACCCATTATAGGTTTTAATACACCTTTTTGATTTTCATTTAAAAACTCTAATATTCTATCTTCATCAGTAATTATTTTAAAAGGGACTAGTAGCTCTGCAAACTTCCTATTTTCCACTACTATTTTTGGTAAATAAAATTTGTTTCCAACTCCAAAACTAGTAAAAGGAACCTCTCTTCGCAACTTCCTTTCCGTAATAGTTTGTCGCTCTCGAGATGCTATTCCTATGTTATGAATGACATTTGGAAAAGAAGAAGTAACCTCTTGCCACTTTCCATTTTGGAATACTTCTCCCGTAACTTGCTTAGCATCCATGTTAACACCTGATGAGGAAAAGAATAATAGGGTTACTCCCTGTTTCTCTGCTTCCTCAACTAAAGCATCAATTCTAGGTTTAGGATAAGCAATTCTTGGGTTAGATTCACTTAAATAGACACCGATAGTAATATCTTTATTTAGTAAACCGATCTCATCTACTTCAAATTCTTTTTGCCATTGTTTTAAGAGAGGCATTAATGAAAACTGTATTATTTCAGCAATTTTTATTAAATTATTTGTCTCTAACTCTTGAGCAATTAATAATAATGTATTTTCAATTTTCTTTTTTTCCTTTTGTCCTAATGTTAAATTAGAGTTAGCTGTTACTTTCTCAATAGCAGTAACACCATCTACGATTGAACTAAACATGAAGATACATTGGTTTAATTCCTTCTGTTTAACTAATTTTGAAAAGTGACTAGTTGCTTCAATTAATGTATCTATAATATTTTTTACCTGAAAAATAGTATTTTCTTCTAACTTGGTCATAGATGAAACTCCTTTAATATAGGTTGTAAATTACATAATATTAATATCGGATTAAATAATAATTTGTTTAGGGAATAAGGCGAGGATTTAAACGGAGTATAACAATAAAAAATTGGCGTACCAATTATTATCTGGTACGCCAATTTTTTTATTATAAACCTCTAAAATCTACTAATTAACGAAGTAATTGTAATACACCTTGAGGTTGTTGGTTAGCTTGAGCTAACATTGATTGTGCTGCTTGAGTTAGGATGTTATTCTTAGTGAATTCCATCATTTCTTTAGCCATATCAACGTCACGGATACGAGATTCAGCAGCAGTTAGGTTTTCTTGAGAAGCACCTAGGTTGTTGATTGTGTGCTCAAGACGATTTTGAACTGCACCAAGACCAGAACGTTGTTCAGAAACAGATTTGATAGCAGCATCAATTTTACCTACAGCAGCATCAAAATGTGAGCTTTCTGTAAAGCTAGATACATCAATATCTTTTACTTCTAATGCTTCAGCACCCATATCATTAATGTTTACAACAAGGTTTTGGTTTTGATTAGCACCGATTTGGAATACTAATTCGCTTTCACCTGCAGCAAAAGATCCATCTAGTAAGCCTTTACCGTTAAACTGAGTACGCTCAGCAATTCCATCAATTTCTTCAATAAGTGCAGTGATTTCATCTTGGATTGCAGATAAATCATCACTTTCTTGAGTTCCAAGGTTACCCGCTTGTACAGTTAACTCACGCATACGTTGTAAAATTGAATGAGTTTCAGTTAAAGCACCTTCAGCAGTTTGGATTAAAGAAATACCATCTTGAGCATTCTTAGATGCCATTTCTAAACCGCGAATTTGTCCACGCATTTTTTCAGAGATTGCTAGACCTGCAGCATCATCTCCAGCACGGTTGATACGAAGACCAGAAGATAGTTTTTCTAAAGAGTTTTGAGTAGCTCCTGTGTTTACACCTAATTGACGGTGTGCATTTAATGCAGAAATATTGTGATTGATAATCATGTTTACATACCTCCATGTATTTTGTTTTTATTTTGCGAGTCACATCCATATGGCTCGCATCTATAACAACTCCTATTAGAGTTATTAACTTAGTAAAGTAAAATGTTTGGCCAAAACATTTTTTACATCATCATGATGTTGTACCTATTATATCGGCATGAAAAATAGATGTTTAATCTTTTTTTAAAAAAAATTATTCTTTTTTGTAGTTCACTCCATTCCAATCAACAAAAAAGCCCATGGTACTAGACCATAGACTCCCCACATCCTCGATTAGATTTCAACTTTTTTCGCTTCTCCACCAATATCTTTTCTAGTATCTGATGTAATAATTCTCGGTCTTCCTCATACGAATTTGTAAATACTACTCTATATCCAAATCGATCACTTTCCTGATATAATTCCTTCCGAATGATTCTTCCTTTCAAAATAAACACCGTATCCTTTAGGGAAAAACGAATCTTTATGGTCATATCATCGATTATCGGATATTCAACATCACACACAAACGTTACACCGTCAAGACTAACATTTTTTAAAACACCCTGTATAAAATTCGGATTCAATTTCTCATTATCTACATCGAGAAATTCAACAAAACAGGTGATACCCTCTACACTTACCTGGTCATTTCCACTTAGAGTTACACTAGTTAAAGTAGGATGGTTCTCTACTTCGTTCCTATCTATAGTAGTGTTATCTTTAGGCTGATACTTTTTAATTACCTGTTTAATAAGAAAGAATAATAGCAATATGAATAGAAAAACAACAACCATTAGAATAGAAATCCAAACTTTATCATCCATTTCAAACACCTCCTTATATAAATAAGTAGGTTTTCGAAAATACCTAGGTCCACTATCACATTAGAAAAACGCTCATTTGGTTGCCCTTTAACGAATATGTTCGTTTTTCTATGCTGGCGGGAAAGCTGTTTATTCTTCCCATCTGCTAATTAAAAGGAGAACCAAAGAAAAGGTCCTCCTATCATACTCTAGTCCCAGTTTTCTCCGGTAGCTAGGCTGCCATAACAATAGTGCTTTAGGCCCTCGGCTTTGCGTCCTTCCCTTTCGGATAAGTTTGCCTTTTTCGTAAAACCTCTATAGTTGGTCCTATTATACTAGAAGACTTTCCATAATTCGACATTTTTCAACCGAATAGTACATTACACCTATCTTATTACAAACAATTAATCCAAAAGTCCTAACAAAACTAATTAAAAAAAGCGTGCCGAAGCACACTTTTTGCTATCACTATCTTATACTAAAAACTTCCGATCCTTCCGATTGGTAAATCGCATAAATATCAACAAGGATAACAGCACTAAAATCATCAGTAATAAAGAAAGTGCTGCACCAAGCTGCCAATTCATTTCAACTAAGAATGCATCACGAATGACATTCCCAACCATTAATAGCTTACCACCAGTAAATAAGTCGGTAACAACAAATACACTAATTGCTGGTACAAATGTGATAATAAAGCCAGCCAAAATACCAGGGAATGTTAATGGTAATGTAACATTTAGGAAAGTTTTTACCGGTCCTGCCCCTAAATCCTCCGATGCCTCCAAGTATGTTTTATCTAACTGCTCGATGGAGGAGTATATCGGTAAGATCATAAATGGAAGGAATCCGTAAACTAATCCAAGAATGACGCCACCTGGTGAATACATTAGTGCAAGCGGCTCCTTAATAAAGCCTAAATCTATTAATACATTATTAATGACACCTTGATTATTCATTAAAATAATCCATGCATACAAACGAATCAATAAATTGGTCCAAAACGGTACCATGACAAGCAGTAGCAATAAATTTTTCCACTTACCAGCATTAGCTATAAAATAGGCAAATGGGTAAGCAATGAATAAACAAACGATCGTTGCTATCAGTGCCCACCATACCGATTGCCAAATCACTTTTGCATAAAGCGAGCTAAAAGCAGAAGAATAGGCTTTTAAGCTAAATTCATAAATAATTCCACCAAAATCACCATTTGTAGTGAAGCTGATCACTGCAATAAATATGACTGGGATAACTAAGAATAAGGTTAGCCAAAATAAGCTAGGGGATAACAATAAATAAGCCTTTTTAAAATTTCTAATCATTTCTCATATCCCCTTTCTTTCGCATATTTAGCCCAACAATGGTGACCACGATAAACATGATTACGATAATTATCGTAGAAAGTACGTTTACTTCAGGTGATACACCTAATCGAACCATCGAATAGACGAGTACTGGTAATGTATTATCACCTGGTCCTAGTGTAAAGAACGAAATAACAAATTCATCCAACGAAATCGTAAAAGCTAGCAATCCGCCAGCTAATATACCCGGAAAGATTAATGGAAAGGTAACCTTCCAAAAGGTTTGCCACTCATTAGCCCCTAGGTCTTTTGCCGCTTCCTCTAATGAACTATCAAAGGAAGAAAGTCTTGCTAGTACAACAAGCATAACATACGAAATTGTTATAGCCACATGTCCTGGTATCGCTGTATTTAATCCTAACGAGACATTTAGAATCCCATAAATGGCAAGTAAAGCTACCGCAACGACAATATCCGGAATGACGACTGGAATATAGAATAGAAACTCAACAGCCTTTTTCCCGATAAATGTATAACGATATAGCGCTAATGCTGCTAGCGTCCCTAAAATGGTTGCAATAACAGTTGAAATTACTGCTAGATATAGACTATTCATCGTTGCATTAATCAGTTGATGATTTTGAAAGATAGAGCTATACCAATCTAACGTAAATCCTGTCCAAACTGTTCCTAATTTAGAATCATTAAATGAATAGATAATAACGAACATAATTGGAATATAAAAGAATAAAAAGACGAGTAGGGAAAACGAAAATAATAGTTTCTTCGTTCTTGGTCTCACATGTTCCACCTACCTTCCAAAGAGATAAAACACTATAAATGTGTATGTTTCTGGCGCCTAAAAACTAGACATAGGAGAAGAGGTTGTCTATAAGGGGATAGTCCCTCATCATGTTATGAGGGACCCCGAGCCTTTTGACAGCCTCTTTATTTACTTCATTATTCAACCTTTGCTTCTTGGAACAATCGATTCATATATTGCGTCCGATCTGAATCTAGTGGTAAATTCCACTCCGTACGCTCAATTACTTCGTCAGGGAAGTTTAAGCCAGGGCTATTTTTAATTTCATCTGGTAATATCTCAACAGCCGCCTCATTTGGATTTCCATAAGGAATAAATTCAGATAGTTTAACACTTACCTCTGGACGTAGTAGGTAGTCAATAAATACCTCAGCAGTATATTTATTTTTTGATGTTTTTGGAATTACCATTGCATCTAACCAAACAACGCCGCCTTCTTCCGGCAGAACAAAGTCAATGTCTTCATTTTTTAACCATGCCGTAGCAGCTGATCCGGAATAACCATGACCAATCCATGCTTCTTCTCTAACAAAACGGCTGGATGGTGCAGCATCAAATGCTAATACATTTGGCATAATTTCTTTTACTCTTTCGAAGCCTTCCTCTAATTGTGCTTCTGTTGGATCATTCATGTCATTACCTAATAATTGTTGTACCATGTTGGAAACTTCTTTGGATTCTTCTAGTAGTACTAATTTCCCTGCATATTCAGGGTTCCATAAATCTTCCCAGCTAGTAGGGGCTTCTTTAATGTATTTCTTGTTATATATAATTCCGTCATATCCATACATAAATGGAACGGAGAATTTATTTTCAGCATCAAACGGCATGTTTCGCCATGCATTTGCGATATTCTCATAATTTGGTATGTTATCGAAATTTATTTCTAGCAATAAGTCATTATCTACCATTTGCTTCACATAATAATCGGAAGGAAATACTAGGTCATAAGCAACCGTACCGCTTTGTACTTTTGTCAGCATTTCATGGTTTGAATTGTAGGTAGAATATACAACATCTACACCATACTCTTCTTCAAAACCATCAATAACTTCTTGGGGAATGTATTCACTCCAGTTAAATACGATTAGTTCATCACTTAATTCCTGCTCTCCACCTGCATTATCCGAATCACCATTAGATCCACAAGCTGCTAGAAATAATACAATCAACAAACTAAATAGTGCAAATACAAAAGACTTTTTCAATCTTTCCCATCTCCAATCTCTTCATTTTAATTTATGTTATTTTTTTAAAACAACCGAATTATTAGGGCTCCAGCTGACATAGATATCATTAGTATTGGTTAATTCATCAATATTATCATGGGATTCATTAACCGTCAGATCCTCACCGTTTGGCATGGTTACTACGATTTTCGTCACTGAGCCAACATAGATTTTTTCCTTGAAGGTACCTTTTACATTATTCAATCCTTCAATCGGTGTACTGCTAATTTTTAATTTTTCAGGACGTACAGAAATAATGACTTCCTCATCCTTCGTCACATGAGCGGTATTCGGAATTGTAATCGGTTTATTGGCGTACTCCATCTCCGCCATTTCACCATTAATTCCACGAACAGTACCTTCGATAATATTAGTTTGACCAATAAAATCTGCCACAAAACGTGTTTGTGGTCTTTCGTATATTTCATATGGCAGACCAATCTGCTCGATTTTCCCTTTATTCATAACCACGATTCGGTCAGACATGGTTAATGCTTCCTCTTGATCGTGGGTTACATAAATAAACGTAATGTTTAATGTTTGTTGGAGATGCTTTAATTCTAGCTGCATTTGTTTTCGTAGCTTTAAATCTAGTGCTCCAAGCGGTTCATCTAATAAAAGTACCTTTGGATTATTCACAATTGCCCGTGCAATTGCAATCCGTTGTTGTTGTCCACCACTTAATTGTTTCGGCTTACGATTTCCGGATTCTTCCAGTTGGACAAGCTTAAGCGCTTTAGTGACACGCTCTTTAATCTCTTCCTTACCAACCTTTTTCATCTTCAAACCAAATGCTACATTATCAAACACACTCATATGTGGGAAAAGGGAATAGCTTTGAAACACGGTATTAACTTCCCGTTTATAGGGCTCCATTTCATCTACTTGCTTACCATTTAATAGAATCTTACCTGTAGTTGGCTTTTCAAAGCCAGCAATCATTCGAAGTGTAGTCGTCTTACCACACCCAGATGGCCCTAGCAATGTTAGAAATTCCCCAGCTCTAATGTCTAGATTTAGATTATCTACCACATTAGTATCATCAAATTCTTTTGTTACATTTTCCAATTGCACCATTTGAACACCCAACATGCATCCCTCCTTTTTCTAACTGAGGGGGGACAGTCCCCCATAATGCCACGAGACTCTGCCATACTATTTACTTTTTCCCTCCAGCTTATAAGTATACGAAACACTACGCTTCTTCACTTTTAAGCATGGTATTTGGGGGAAGACTGACAATCAGTCATAATTTTTGGCATTAAAAATACACCCTTCTCTACCAGGTAAAGGTGTCTACAATTAGACTTTTTCCTTCCCCGTTGGGTGCGTACTGTTTCGGTAAACCTATATAAAATTACTTAATTAATCGACAACATTTCTTCCTATAAAAGTAAGCGTTCTGTCCTTCCCCATTAATGTATGTAACATAGGTAGTGCATATCACTTTTTACAATAATCTTTCAAAAGTCGATTTATGCTAAAAAAAATATAGCAGTTTTTACTAGGTAATTCAATAGTTTTGCTGTAATTAATTATATTTTTCTTTTTGGAGGTTGTATTAATTTATTCATGAGGGAGGGAAGTTGCCTTTTGGGGAGGGGGATGGGCTCGGGGTGCGATTTGATGTAACCTTTTGAGAAGGAGATAGGACCGGGACGCGGGAAGATGCGACCTTTCGGAATTTAGATAGGACTGGAGCACGCGATGATGCGACCTTTCGAGAAATAGATAGGACCGGGACGCGGGGGGATGCGACCTTTCGGAATATAGCTGCGTCCCATTCACGCTACAATACCCCCAATCTAAGTTGAGATGTACTCACTACCTACCCCTTTATCGCCCCTTCTGTCATTCCCTTAGCAATCCTTCTCTGGAAGATAGAATAGAGTACAATTACTGGAACTATTGCTATTACTAGACTGGCAAATAGGGTTCCCCATGCGTTGGTGTACTGGGCTTCATTGCTTATGTAGTCGATTGCTAGGGCTAGCGTGTAATTAGTATTAGTCTGTAAGAAGATTAGCGCCATGAAGTATTCATTCCAAAACTGGATACAGTTCATAATGGTAACGGTAATAATGCCTGACATCGTAAGTGGTGTAACGATTTTAAATAGGATGCCATAAGGAGAAAGTCCGTCTATCGCGGCAGACTCTTCTAATGATTTTGGGATGGTACTCATAAAGCTCGTGAGGACAAAAATGCTAAATGGTAATTGGCTCACAGCATACACGATCGCCAGGCCAAATATATTATCCAATAGATTTAATTGGGCTAACAGGAAGAATAGCGGAATCCAGCCTAACACCATTGGAATCATCATGGCTGAAATATACAAGGTAAATAAAACCCTACTCCCACGAAAATTAATTCGTTCTATTGCATAGGCTGTAGGAATTGCTAATATCAAAGTAAGAGCTGCTCCTATTACGGTAACCAGTAAACTATTCCATACACTCACATCAATATTGTAATTTGTCCATGCTTGCACATAGTTACTAAAGTTTAACGTATCTGGCCATCCCCATGGGTTACGATAGATTTCTGCATTGGATTTAAACGATCCTAAAAACATCCAAAATATCGGATACAAAACAGCAATAGTCCATAGTATAAGTGGAATTCTAATACCTGCCCTACCTAATAGTTGCCCTACACTTCGCTTCATTGCTCATCCCTCCTTAACTAATATTCTACTTTTTCCCTGCGCATCAAAAATTGCAATAATAATACGGTGATTAACGATAAAACAAGTATCATGACACCAATCGTTGCTCCGTATCCAAAGTTGTATTGTTTGAATGCCTGCTGATACAAATAGGAGCCCATCACATGGGTCGCATTATTTGGACCTCCACCTGTCATAACTTGTACAAGAATAAAGGAGCCGTTTAATGTCGTTATTACAATATATAAAATCGAAACTTTGATTTGTGGCCAAACTAGTGGCAATGTAATTTTCCAAAATTGCTGCCATTCGGTAGCTCCATCAATTTTAGCCGCTTCGTAATAGCTTTTCGAGATATTCGCAATACCACCCATCAGCATCAGCATGAAAAGTCCAATTCCTGCCCACACAGCTGGAAAAACCAAACTCGGTAATGCCCACTTCTCATCACCTAGCCATGGTCTTGCCCATTTTTCTAGCCCTAAAAACTCTAGTCCGGAATTAACAAGACCTAAACTAGGATTATAAATAAACATCCACAATATCCCGATTACGACAACAGACATGATATTAGGAAAGAAGAACACAATTCGGTAAAAGGGTGCTTCTATAATTTTTAATTGTGTTAGTGCTACTGCGAAGAACATGGCCAGAACCATGATTCCGATAATCTTCGTCACAACTAAAAAATAATCATGGACAATTGTATCTGGGATGACAGCATCATGAAATAGCTTTACATAGTTACTGAAACCAATAAATTCCTTATTACTAGACGACCCAGACCAATCAAAAAATGAATAATAAAGGCCACTAAATAACGGATATAGGGTGAAAACGGCAAAAAGAATAAATGTAGGAATTAAACAAAATGCCAAAAACCAATATTTTTGCTTTTTAGATTGTACCATCCGATCACTCATTTCCTATCATATGGACTGCTCCTCTGGATAGGGAGAAGCAGTCCATCGTAACTTATTCTAATCCTGCACGATATTCGGAAGCAGCTTTTTCTGCTTCTGCAACGAATTCTTCAGCAGTCATATTTCCAAGCATGAGAGATATTAAGGCATTCCCGATAGGTGTTTCTAAATCAGCACTCATTGGATGTGGTTTTTCATAGATTTCTACTACATTGGGGTCATTAATCATTGCATTGGCATCCATTAAGTATTCTGGAACATTCTCATTCTGTGTTAGATCAACACCATTTAAGTTCATGATCGCTCCAGTATGCTCGGAGAAGGAGCTCGCATATTCTCTTGTAAACACAAACGCAACAAACGCTTTTGCAGCTTCTGGATTAGCTGCTTCCTCTGCAATTGCTAATGGACGTAAATCTGGTACAATGGCATATTTCTCACCAGAAGCATTCATTGGGGATGGGATAAAACCAAATTCGAATCCATCAGGAATATCATTTCTCATCTCATTCGGCAACCAGAACCCAACTGGGATAAATGCATTTTCATGTAGTAAGAAGTTCATTTGTGACTGGGTATGATTCAATGCACCTAGCCCAGAGTCAAACATCCCTTCTGTCGCCATTTGCTCGACACGTTTCATAATCGCTAATACTTGCTCACTTGACCATGCGCCTTCTTTTCCAGTAATGACATCCGCTAATAATTGCTCGCCACCGGCTGCTGCAAAAGCAGGATAAAGCATCCCACGTAGGAAGTAATATGGATGTTGCCCTGTGGTCACAAACGGGTCAATTCCCTCTCCAGCCTTTATCTCACTCATTGATTCCATAAATTCATCGAAATTAGCTGGAACTGTATAACCTTTTTCCTCAAATAATGCTTTATCATACCACGTACCCCAAGTATCAAATACTAATGGTAAGGAATAAATTTCTCCATCATAGGTAGCAGGCTTCACAATAAAGCTATCCAATAATTTATCTCCACCTTCTAGTTCGATTCCCTCTAGCCATGCGGTTAAATTCATCAACTGTCCGTCTTCTACCATTTGGGTTTCACTCGATCCAGCACCATCAATATATACGACATCAGGAGGGTTATTGGATACCCATCTGGAGCGCATTTCATCATTAATCGTTGGACCAGCATGTTCAATAACATTGACATCAGGATAGGCATCTTTAAAATCAGAAATTACTTCCTTCCACCATGAATCGCCATACCCACCGACAAAATATTGAATTTCTAAATCACCAGCAATTTCACCGCCTTGACCAGTATTCGTACCTGTGTCGCCATCATCAGAACAAGCGACAATAAACGCCCCCATCAAAACACATTGCAACAGGACTAACCAAGAACGACTTCGCAATTTCATACATTGCCCCCCTTTTATGCATTCTTGTAAAAAGTTTGGGCAATGGTAAACGCATACAATTTGCCCTACTTTTCTTACAAATATATGTACAACTTTTAAATAAATGCTAGAAAAAATCTTGTACCTATCCTGTGTAGTTCTTTTAAAGCCTTTTTGGAATATAGTTTTAAAAAAGGAATTAAGGAGGGATTAAATGCCTGGTAAGTATATTGAGGTAGATTCAGGTGTTGAGCTTTTTGTTCAAGATGTTGGTGAAGGAGATCCTATCGTTTTTATTCCAGGATTTACATTCACTACAGAAGTGTTTGAAAAGCAAGTAGCCTACTTTTCCAATTATCATCGTGTTATTGTGATGGATCCAAGGAGTCATGGAAAATCAACCATAACCGTACATGGAAATGATTATGTAACACACGGAACAGATTTACGGAAAGTATTGGAGCACCTACAATTACATCATGTAACCTTAGTCGGGTGGTCGTTTGGTTGTTTAACCATATGGGAGTATATGAAGCAATATGGGGCAGAAGGAATAAAGTCTCTCGTATTAATCGATATGCCACCAAAATCATTGTCTATCGATACGGAGGATTGGGTAGAAGGAGCACTGGATGATATTGCAGCTATATATATAATTCATTACGTACACCAAAAGGGCAGCGAGATTTTATCATTGCCTATGCTACTGGGGTCATGATTCAGCGGGAGCTTAAGGAGGATGAATTAACTTGGCTAGTCGAGCAATCAATGAAAACACCTTACTACATAGCAGGGAATCTATTTGCATCGGGAATGTTCTCCAACTATCTAGCGGAAGCATCAATTGCTAGCAAATCGTTACCTACTTTAACAGTAATTGCCGAGCATTGGTCTGATACTGCAACAAACTTCATGAAAAAACATGTACCACAAACACAACTAGAAGTATTAGGGGGACATATGATGTTCTGGGAGCATCATGAAAAATTCAATACAATACTAGATGAATTTATCCAATAGCATTAGGTGAGGCTGGGACTTAACTAAAAGAATTAAAAGTAAAACCGATACTAGATTCGGAAATATACGTAGACTCCTGCGGGAGGATAGGCATAGGTGAGACCCCTAAAGAAGTAGCACGAGGAGTCTAAGGCAGCCGCCCGCGGAAAGCTAAGTATATTTCCGGAGCGGGGTCCTTGCTCACTATTCAGTTTTTCCTTTAAAATAAATTCTTTTGTCCCAGCCTCTAAACTCATTTATTCCTAACCTCTTCTAACAACCTAATAATCTCCTGATTCTGTTTCACTTGCACGTCACTATTTACTTTCATCTGGTACAACCAAATTAATACGAAAACCGCAAGTGCAATAGGGATCAATGCAAAGATTAAAGATAAAAAACCGCCAAAAATGCCTATCGCTTCCACCATTTCCATTTTTCACTCCTTCTATTAAATGTTCATACTTCATTCTACCATAAATTAAATTGAAAATTCTTTTTGTTAAAACAGTTCACCTAATAGACAACTTAATCCCCTATGGCTTCTCTAATTTCTCTTCTAATACTTCCCTATGTTTTTGGGCTAACTCCAGTAATCCAAATTCATTTCGCTCTATTAACGTCAACAACTGATTTACTTCATTCCATGCCAATTCATATAGGGCCTTAGTAATCACGCCATTTGTCAATGCTTCATCCAATTCATCCTCATCTAATACTCTCACTTGACCCGTTGGTAAAATCACGATATCCAGGAACAAATCATCCATCCAAGGAACACCATTCTCCACTCCTGTTGCTACGCAAATATCTATGTACCATTGGACAATTTCTCCCGCCGAATTAAATGTCGTTGTTACTGTATGATGCTGATTCTCGGGAAATTGAAATAGCCATTGATAGCCATCATCAACAATACATCTTTCTTCTTCTCCATAGCGAATAATTAATGGTTCACTGACCTTGATCATATCGAGTAATGTCATATATCCAGTAAATTGCTCATCCTCTACATATTGTTGTGCAAACCTACGTTCAATTATCCGTGCCCAATTGGATCGATCCCCATATCGCCGTTTCAGCATCCTACTACTCCCTCTCTATGAAAAATAACTACGAATGATATTATGTAATCTTGGGCGTAAACGAAGAATGGCTGGTTTCCTACCAAAATGCACACGATTAGTTAATAGGATGACAGATAGATCTACCGCTGGGTCAAACCAGATACTAGTACCAGTAAACCCAGTATGGCCAAAGGAAGCATCAGAGAAATAATCACCACAAGGTGCGTAGGTTGGTCCCTTCAACATCCAGCCCAAACCACGATATTCTTCATCAAAAGCTGTATAATTTTTCCGTGATAATTGTATAGCTGCCTCAGAGAGCAGTTGCTTACCATTAAATACACCATTATTTTCTATCATTTGCGCAAATTTAACTAAATCACCCACTGGTGCGAATAATCCTGCATGACCACTAATTCCGCCCATATATTCAGTGTTATCATCATGTACAATACCAGATTTATACGCTTTTAACGTCTCATTATATTCCGTAACTGCATACCTTTCTTCACTAAAACATGGATTAAATCCTGTTTCATCCATTTCTAATGGCGCAAATATTTCACGCCCTACAAATGTTTCAAATAGCTCACCGGTTACTTTCTCAATCACCTGATATAACATAATTAATCCAAGGTCACTGTATACAACCTTTTCCCCTGTTGGATAGACTAAAGGTTGTTGGTAAATACGCTCGATTACTTGTTCTTTGCCGAGCTTCTCTTTGAAGTATTCCACATGTGCTGGTAGACCAGAAGTGTGCGTGAGTAAATGACGTAATGTTATATGCTCCTTCCCTTCGCTAGCAAAGTCAGGTAGGAAAAAGGATACTCGGTCATCCAGTCTAATTTCCCCGTCGTCCATTAGTTTCAGGATAACTGGTAATGTGGCTACAACTTTGGTTAGAGAGGCAAGGTCAAATAACGTATCTAGTTGCATAGGCGCTTTTTCTGGATAGACAACACGATTACCTACCGCCTCTTGCATGATGACCTTTCCCTTATTGGAAACATGAATAACCGCACCTGGTATATGCTGTAATTCAATTTCCTTTTGCAAAAAATCTAGTACTTTAGCATGCATAATCACATCTCCTTTTTATAGGATTGATAGCTTTTCCATACGTCAAAGCCGAGCTTTCGGTAGAAATCGACCAATCCAGTCCAATCAATAACCATTTGGTTAACCCCTCTAGCCCGTAGAAACGCAATCCCGGCTTGAACAACTGCTATACCATAGCCACTTTTTCTTTTCTTGGCATCGACTCCAAGGGGACCAATCCCTCCGACTTTCCCTGGAAATAGTGGTGTCCAATTTATATTTCCCATTATAATAGGGGACTCGGCATCATTAATTCGGCAAAATCCGATTATCTGCCCATTTTCCTTTTCCACAACAAACTCACGACCTGTTCCACCTTTTTGGAAATAGTGAATTGCCTCATGTTCCCATCTGCCAGGAAAACAATGGTGTAGAAATTGGAGGAAATCTTCTTTTTCCGCTTCTTGGAGAATGCTAAATTCTAGATTTGGAATAGTTGGCATTTGTACTGTTTCAGAATCGGTAAAGGATTTGCTTAAGTCTACTTCTGTTCCTTGATGCTGATACCCTCTTTTTTCAAACCAATCCACTGTTTCTGCTAGCTCACTAGGTATGCCGGGAAAGTAATGATACATATCTCGTCCTAGCAAAATTTCCTTTAGACCTATTTGTTTGAAGTGAGCTTCCGTATGATTTAGTAGCTGTGTCCCAATTCCGCGATTTCGATAGGCAGAATCAACGATGATGGCTTGAATCCAGCCCAGATCATCACGCATACTTACTTCTGTTTTCTCTTTCATATACTTCACTACCATAAACCCAATTACCCGATTTGCCTCATCCACAACCATTCTAGAGCATTCATAGGAAACATTGACATCTAGGAAGCTATTTTGTCTAAATAATTCTGTACGCATCGGATAATGAGCTCCGAGTTCTTGATTCCATAATGCTACCAGTTGATCCAATCTTGCTTCATCCCAAGGAAGATAGTGCATATCATGACCTCCTTAAATTAAAAAAGCGCAGGGCGCTCGTTTTGCGATATACGGACTAGACTTAAACCAGAAGCACGGTAATCCTGATCTTGCGGAGATAGAGATCTTAGTATCTCGACTTCCGGAGCTAGACACTTTAAATTTATGCTATTTAGAAAAACTCAGCATTCGCTGTCCTTTAGCGAATGTAGTAGCTTTTCTTATGCAGGGGGAAGATTCTTCTACTTCCCTATCTGCAAAAATAAGCCAACCCATTTGGAGTCAGCTCATTTATCCTACCTTTTCTTACTGTTTGCTGTAATAAAATCAATTGCATCTCTCGTGACATCAATATAGTTTACCGTTTCCTCGTATTTCAAGGTCGCTACCCGCATGAATAAAATATCAATTACTTGCAATTGACCAATTCGTGACGATGTGGCACCACTACGGAAGGTTGGTTCTCTTGTTGCTGATGTATACAGTCTAATATCAGCTTGTTCGGTCACCTTTGAGCTACCATATCTCGTAATACTGATCGTCTTCATCTTTTTCTGTTTAGCAAGCTCTAATACTTTAGCCACTTCCTGGGTTTCACCAGAGAATGAGATTCCAACCACTACTTCATCCTCATTACCATTCGCTACTAATGTTGCTGCCATATGGGTATCGGAAAAGGCATGAACTGTTTTATTGATTCGAAGAAACTTCTGCTCGGCATCCTTGGCAATGATTCCAGATGCTCCAACACCAACAAAGTGAATTTTCTTGGCATTCAACAATAACTCTACCGCCTTCTCCACTTCATCAATCCGTAGTAGCTCTGTCGTTTCCTTAATCGTTTGGATACTGTTAATTGTCATTTTATCAATAATAGATTGTAGGCTTTCGTTTGGCTTAATATCGCGAAAGCCCTCATCAGTTGTTTTTTGTAAATCCCCTGCGATTCGAAACTTCAGGTCTTGAAAACCTTTTAAGTCTAGTGATTTACAGAGCCGAATGACAGCAGCTCCACTTGTATTACTTCGTTTACCTAATTCCTGCGCTGTCAAATTGATCGCCTCTTCAGGGTGTCCAATAATATAGGTAGCTATCTTTTTCTCCGAGGGAGGTAACATCGGCAACATCTCCGTTAGCATGGTTAAACCTCCAGTCATATATGACATGCGATCAACTCTCTTTCTTTTATATATCTTTCTTCATCACATGGAACTGACGTGTAATGTTAAACCCTGTTTTTAAATATAAATATCCTGCAGAGCTTTTCTCCCCAGTCCATAGGAACCAGGCATGATGAAGCCCTTCTGCTTTCATTTGAAATAAGCACTCATGAAGCAATAGCTTCCCAAGTCCTTTTCCTTGCATAGAGGGGTCTACACCAAATGGTCCGAACCGTTCTGGTATTCCTTCATATCCCCCATATAAACAAAAGCCTATCAATTGATCATGGTATCGCGCAATTAATAAACGCTCTAGTGGCACAACTTCTTTCAATCCTTCGCGGATAGCCCTTCCCCAATCCGGATTAAACAGTTGATTTGCAAACTGAATGACTTCATAAACATCTTTATCCTGTGCAATGGAAATCGTAAAGCCTTCCACTTCACGTTCTCTTTTCAATTGTTTGATGTCATCTGACAATTGAAAATCTAACAGACTACGGTCCATCGCCACTGGAGAATAGAGTGTTTTAAACCCAAGTTTTTGTAAAAATGCATAGCCTCCTGGATAGGTTTTCTCATCTAATCCGGGCAAAATATAGTTCGGGGCATACGATGCAAAGAAAATACTTTTGCGATTATTCGCCTGAAAGAATTCCTCCACCTGCTTCATTAGCTCCGACCCAATTCCTTGCTGCTCGTAATCCGGGTCTACAAAGAAAAAGGTAATCCAGCCATTTTCCTCCTCCAGTTCTGTACCAATCATAGGAAGCAATCTTCTTAATCCGTAAATACAACCAACTAACGTTTCGCCGTCAAATGCTAACCGTAGACCATTCGGGTCAAAGTTCGCATCGAGTAATACAAGATGACGGAATCGTTTCGGGGTAATGGGGTCTTTACCTAGACTATTATTCCATACATGTACGATTTGTACCTCATCACCAGATTGGTAGCTACGATAGGTTATCAATTATACTCCTCCTTTGGCTTCTGCAATGTCAATCGCCTTTCGAACAAATCCATTAGCTTGTTGTATCGCTCTCTTTGCCTCGTCTAACGTTGTATTTGCCTTGATCATTACAATAGCAGGCTTTACTTCATTATTCGATTGTGTCAATGTTCCCTTAGCCTTTTCGTAGGAGGCACCTGTAATCGTTGAAACGATGTTAATCGCTCTTTCTCTTAATTTCTGATTACTTACCTTTACATCAACCATGAGATTTTCATATACCTTACCAATTTTAATCATGGTAGTAGTCGTAAGCATATTTAAGATTAACTTATGTGCAGTAGCCGCCTTCATTCTCGTTGAACCTGTAATGACCTCAGGACCGGTCTCTACTTCTATTTTCACATCTGCAAATTGACTGATGACAGCCTGCTTATTGCTTGTCAAGCTAACGGTTGCTGCACCAATCTTCTGTGCATACTTCAAAGCACCAGCAACATATGGCGTACGGCCACTAGCAGCAATTCCGACAACGATATCAAGCTCCGTTAGCTCGCGTTCTGCTAGGTCATTGGCACCCAGTTCTTCACTATCCTCGGCACCTTCAACCGCTTTTTCAATCGCCTTTGCTCCCCCAGCCATGACAGCTTGAACTAGCTCTGGTGGTGTGCTATAGGTAGGTGGGCATTCCACTGCATCTAATATTCCAAGCCTACCACTTGTACCCGCTCCAACATAAAACAATCTTCCGCCATTTTTTAATGCTTGGTAGATTCTCTCTACTGCCATCTCTATATCAGGTAATACCTGTTGAACTGCCAGAGCTACTTTCAAATCTTCCTTATTAATAACCGACAGAATCTCCGATGTAGACATATTATCAATCGTCATCGAATTCTCATTTCTCATTTCTGTAACCAAAGCTGATAACTTATTCATTCGCATACCATCCTATTAAGTTTCATTTTAATTTCCGTAGCATTGGTTTCATAGATTAGGGATTGATGTTTCCGAATAACAGTTACTCATCACCAAACCTACCAGTACCCTAAGCTAAACCAATTTTACTACTCCTTCACTCCGCCCAAAGTCAATCCTTTTACAAAGTGACGTTGGAAGATAAGAAATACGATGATCATTGGTATTGCTGCTATGGCCGCACCACTCATCAGTAGCTTGAAGTCTGCTAAGTTTGCATCCTGTAATGTTTTCAAACCTACTGGTAATGTGTATAGTTTAGCACTGTTTAATACGATAATTGGCCATAAGAATGAGTTCCAAACGTTCATAAATGTAAAGATGCCAAGTGCAGCTAGTCCTGGCCTTGCTAGTGGTAATACAATTTTCCAATACGTTCTCCATTCACTCGCCCCATCAATCTTGGCTGCTTCAATTAGCTCATCTGGAATGGAGAGCATAAATTGTCGCATAAGGAATACACCAAATACCATGGATAAGTCTGGTAAAATTAGCGCCCAATGGGTGTCCATTAATCCTAAATCACGAACCATAATGAACATTGGTACTAGTGTTACCTGCGATGGAATCATCATCGTGGATATGATAAGCCAGAATATGAGATTTCGCCCAGGAAACCTCTTCTTGGCGAGCACATAGCCGGCCATAGAGTCCAATAAGAGAATCCCGATAGTAACCACTATACCAATATATAAACTATTGAAGAACCACCATCCCATTTGATTTTTACTAAATAAGTTTGTAAAGCCAGAAAAAGTATCACTGATAATATGGGACATAATATCACGGTGGTATGCTTCTTTTTCCGCATCTCCAGCTTTTTTAGCTTCTCTTGCCTTTCCCCAGTGCTCGAAGTATTCCGGTATACCAACAGGATACATCTTCGGTGGGTTTGCATTGACGTACGATGTTGGACGGTCTAGCTCTTCATCCTGATAGCTTTTAAGCTGTAACGATGTACTAAATACCCAATACAATGGTAAAAGGGAAATAACTGCTGCTACAGATAATAAAACATAGACTATCAATTTATTGAGTGTAAATCGCTTCTTCAAGTATTTCCCCTCCTAACTTTTCCGATTTAAGACTTTGTATTGAAGTACAGAGATGATAAAAATAATAAAGAATAGCACGACTGATTGTGCCGCAGCCAATCCAAATTCAAAGTCTCTAAAACCAGTTTTATAGATTAAGTGTACTAATGTTTCTGTGGCATACCCTGGTCCGCCACCGGTCATGAGGATAATCTGGGTAAACACTTGGAAAGATCCAATCGTACTTAAAAGAGTTAAGTATACTGTCGACGGTGTTAGCATTGGAATGGTAATCTTGATCCATTTCTGAAATGCATTGGCACCATCTATTGTCGCAGCTTCGTATAACGAGTCTGATATGGAGCTCATCGAAGCCATATATAGAATAATTCCAACTCCAAAAGGAATTAACATTTGCATAATTATGATTGCCCATAATGCGGAATTGGTTTGCCCTAACCAGTTAATCGGTTCCATACCAAACCATCCCATCACATGATTAAATAGTCCAAATTCATAGTTATACATCCAACGCCATACCATTGCGATAATAACCATCGACGTAACAGTTGGTAAATAAAATGCTGCACGGAAGAAATTCTGTGCAAATTTGCCTAACGAATGTATTAAGGTTGCAGCAATTAATGCTGTAATGACGTTAAAAGGCACCGTGACTACGGTATAAATGGTTGTATTAAGTAATGCCTGCTTAAATGCATCACTTTCAAATACTTTTTTATAATTATCGAACCAAACCCAATTGTTAGCATCCATTATGCGATATTCCTCAAATGATAAAACAAATGCCCAAACTACGGGTATGGCAATAAACAATGTAAATAGAATCAATTTCGGGAGTAAAAAGAGATAGGCTGCATAGTTCTTACGCATCAATTTACCTGTTCTTTTTATACTCTTACCAGCATTTTTAAAACGTCCTGATAATTCCAAAATTCTCCCTCCCTGCTGTCTCCTGGAATATGTAGCAAAATCTCCTCAAGCATTCTTTTATATTCGTGTTTTTACTAGTTGAATGTTGATGATTACCTCTTTCTCACTATTCTTAGTAAAGTAACGATGATTCGTTAATTAACATAAAAAGAGCACAGTTGCTTTATCTGTTACCTTTTTCTGCTTCATTCCCTTAAAAACGGCTTTGACACGCTCTATCTGTTACCTTTCCCTGCCGCATCCCCTCAAAAAGAGCTCAGTCAATCATATTAACTTTCCAATCTACTGAATAAAATCCGGTAGACTTCGAAAGCTTAAATCTCCAAAGTCTACCAGATTATCAATTATTCACCTAACAATGCTTCAACTTCTGGTTTGGCGGTTGCCATCGCTTCTTCAGCTGTTTTCTCTCCGTTAAATACGAGCTGTAATTCACGTTGGATGATTTCATCGATTTTCTTCCATTCTGGATGACGTGGAAGCATCACCACTTGGGAAGACATCTCTTGTGCGCGAGCCATTTGCTCATTATCTTCAAATGGATTCATTTCTGCTGCACTAATACGAGCAGGGAAAATACCATATGATTTAGACATTAAATATTGCTCATCTGTAGTAGAGATAAACTTCATGAACTCTCCCACAACTTTTTTCTTCTCTTCACTCTCTTGCTTAAACATAGTCCAGCCGCCAACACCACCGATTGTGACCGGTTCACCTGTCGTACCAGTTGGGTAGTTTGCTACCATAAAATCAGTTGGGTATGTTGTTTGGGCAGATGTAATGGCCCAAGTCGCCCAAGGTTGCATTGCTACGGTACGTTGTTCTTCACTTGCCCAAGCTTGGAATGTACCACCTACATCAGCACCACCCATGGATACAGGTGCTGCTTCATTTACTAGTTTTAAATCAGCAAGCTGTTGAATTGCTTCAATTGCTTCAGGTGAGTCAAATGTGAATTCCGATAAGTCATCACTTAGAGGTTGACCACCATTAATGTAGAAGAATGGCCAAGCTTCATAATATCCAGGTAGGATATAAGTAGAGAAACCATATACATCAATTGTTCCATCTCCATCACGGTCAAAGGTTAATTTTTCTGCTGCTTCCAAAAACTCTTCCCATGTCCATTCACCGTTTTCAGGTGCTTCAACACCAGCTTCTTCAAATAATTCTAAGTTAAGTAGCATAGAGTGAACCGTTAATGAATTCGGTATGCCATACATTTTTCCATCAAACGTATAAGCCTCTAATGCATTTTCATAGAAATCGCTTTTCTCTTCCTCTGTAAATAAATCATCTAACGATTCAATGACACCTTGGTCAATATGATCAATACTTACAGCACTACCACTAATATCAACTGGTGCAATATCCGGCCAAGATTGACCAGCAATATTAACGCCTAGCTTATCAGGCATTTCAGCCCAAGGTACTTGAATAAGCTCAATTTTCACTCCTGGATTTGAATCTTCAAATTCTTTAATTTTTCCTTCTAACCAGAAGTATTGATTACCCTTACCTTCTTCACCTGATGTATCCCCTTCTTCAGCCCAACGAGGACCATCCCAAATCGTGATGGTTCCAGTCCAATTACCATCTTCATCTGTATCTCCGTCTGAGTTGTTACCACATGCACTTAGCACTAGTACAAACGCTAATGCTAGTAACATTAATGAAAAAAACTTCATTTTACCTTTCATGGTTTACTTCCCCCTAACATAATTTTAAAAATAAGTAGTTAGATAATGATTATGATTGCTTAAAAGTAATTCACCCCCTTAACGTGCCCCAGGCTACTTTCCCCATGACGACTTCGCGCTTAGCTCCAGTAGCTGGAGGAAAATTATTGGTTCTTTGTTTCAAACACTGATAACCTAATAAAGCAAAAATCATCGCTTCCTTGGCATCAGCAGGCATACCAATCTCATCCATCTTCCTTAACTGAACATGGTCAGGTAACCCATTTCGTATTTCTTTCATTAAAATAGGATTGTAGCTACCTCCACCACTTATAAATACTTCACGAATTCCATCAGGTTCGATATGTCGTTTAATATCATTTGTAAGTGTTACCGCCGTTAGCTTCGTAATCGTAGCAATTCGATCAGCTAGATTAATCGATAATTTATCCGCATCATTCCAGAGTTTAATTGCGTATTCTTCCCCAAATAGCTCTCTCCCCGTTGACTTCGGTGGAGGGATTTTATAGTAGGGCTCTTGTAATAAAATATCCAACCATGTGTGATTAACGGATCCGTTAGCAGCGAGCTCTCCATTTTTATCATAAAACCATTCACCATTCGTCATTCTTCTAGCAAAATAGTCGATTATCATATTTCCAGGTCCAGTGTCATATGCTTTCACCTGAGACGGAGCACTATTTTTTGGCAGTATTGTAAGGTTAGCTATTCCACCGATATTCACTAGTACTCTACCAATTGCCTGACTACGGAATAATAGATAATCAGCATATGGTACTAAAGGAGCACCTTGCCCACCTACTGCCATATCTCTTGTACGAAAATCACCTACAGAAGTAATTCCGGTTAGCTCAGCAATCGTGCTAATATCACCAATTTGTAAGGTTGAAGCAACTAGCTCCCCTGCAGCATCAATAGGATCTGGCTGGTGGAATATCGTTTGACCATGGGAACTGATAAAGCTAATATCCGCTAATCGTAAGCCGGAATCATCTATAGCCTTTAAAGCCGCTTCTGCATACAATTTTCCTAATAACATATTCATGCTAGAAATCAGTTGAATACTAGCAGTAATTGGATCACAAAGGTCGAGAATTACTTGCTTTACCTCATTGGAGTACGGTACCGTATCAAAGTGTTCCAATTCTATATGTACTGAATCGTTTTCTTCTGATATTTTAACGACAGCAACATCAATTCCATCTAGGGAAGTTCCTGACATGATACCGACACCATATGTAAAACTATTGTCTAAAAGCATCGTTTTCACCCCCTCTGTGGCAGGGTAACTGGTAATTTCCCTTTCACTTTAACTTTACCAAACACTGCTTCTGCCGCTGTTTGTAGGGCAGGATTGGTAAATTCATAGGTTGCTATATAGGCTGGCACATCTGGCAAATAAGCAGTATCATAAGGACTTCTTGTAGCAATAACAATTACACTCTCATTTTCCTTAACCAATGCTTCCACCATCTTCACTTGCTGATCATTCTCCTTAACAGATAGCGTACCGACAATCACTGCTTCAAAGTCTTTAGCTATCTCCTTTACACGGGTGATTTCCTCATCGGTCGGAGGATTAGAAAGCTCGATTACTTCGGTGTTTTCATGGAGCTTCGCTACCGCTTCTCCTAGACTAAACGTCGAATATCGCTTATCCTCAACTTGCATGGCGTAGCTGTTCGTTGCATATACTACTAAAACTCGATCTGTACTTTCTAGATGTAGGGGAATCTGATTATCATTTTTCACCATGGTAATCCCTTGCTTATAAATTTCATATGCTTCAACCTCATGTAGTTTAGCTCCCACATCCTTTGAGACAATCGGTTTAGCATCCAATGAAATATCATTCCAAGATAAGTAGTTATGCTTTAAAACCATCACGCGGTTATATGCCTGTTCGATGATTTCCTCTGCGATATCCCCCGTTTTAACTGCTTCCTCTATTAGACTTAAGGCTTCATATTGCCTAGATTGCAAGTGTGAAATCATGATTAAATCGACTCCAGCCTTTAGGGCTTCAACTGCTCCTTCTGCTGTTCCAATTCCTTCTGAGATTGCATTCATTTCCATACAGTCTGTTGTCACAACACCGTTAAATCCTAATTCTTCACGCAGCAATCCAGTAATTACCTTCCTAGAAAGAGTTGCTGGTACATTTTCTTGATTTTCAATAGCTGGAAAATACACATGTGCGGACATAATCGTATCTGCCCCTTGCTCGATTACATCTACAAATGGTTTTAATTCGATTTCCTTGAGTCGTCCTATAGGGTGGGAGATAGTGGGCAAATCAAGATGAGAATCCACATTCGTATCTCCATGTCCTGGGAAATGCTTTAATGTCGTAATGACACCAGCATCCTGCATTCCTTTAACCGCTTGCTTTCCAAACGCTGAAACAAGTTCCGCCTTTTCACCAAATGATCGAACACCGATAACTGGGTTATCTGGATTATTGTTCACATCTAGTACAGGAGCTAGATTCCAATTGATGCCTAATGCTTTTAATTCCCGCCCAGTAAGCAGGCCAGTAATATAGGCATTTTCACTTCGTCCAGTTGCCCCAAGCAGCATAGCACCAGGAAGTATTGTTGCTCCTTCACCAAGTCTACGCACAACTCCATTTTCTTGATCAATACAAATTAGGAGTGGCTTTTTATGTCCTGCTTTTTTAGCTTCGCGTTGCAGTTCTGTCGTCAGGGCTAAAACTTCCTCTGTTGTTCCTATATTCCTTCCAAAAAGGATAATTCCACCAATATGTCGTTCACGAATAAGCTTCTTTATCTCTGGTGTTGCGGTTTTTCCTTTAAATCCAAACACCATGAGTTGACCAATTTTTTCTTGTAGTGTTTCTGTCATTATGTATCACTCCACATTCCGTTATAATTCAAAACCTGGGATTGCAATTCCTTTTCGAATGTTCGCACCAACTGGATACTTCAATGTTTGGGCATAGATTGTTCTAGCTAAACAACCACGCATCGTACCTAGAGCTTTATAGTAATCGTAATAGCGAAAATCACTAGAATTCATGATGAACCAATATTGGGATAATGCCTCTAAATACGTATCAAATTCATCGGAAACATCCACATAAACATCCGGTATATACCCTTCCATGTCTTCCCAATTCTCACTATGAAACATTCTAGTTAACGAATGAGGTGGTAATCCATCTATATCAAATCCAGCCAGCGCAGCTTTCAGCCATGCAGCTTGAACAATTCGTGGGCAACGTGCATGGTCTGGATGCATACTATTTTCCCAATGGGTTATCACGATAGTTGGCTTTAACTCTCGAAATATTTTCGCAACCCTAGTTATCGTTTCATCCTCCTCATTTAGTTCTGCATCCTTATAATCAAGGGTAATACTTTTCCCACCGAGTATTGCTGCAGCCTTTTCTGCCTCCTTCATTTTCTGCTCTCGATAGTCCTCTACAGAAATATGAGGTGGATTCCCCTTCTCTCCAGCGGTTAAATGTAAAAATGTTACGTCATGCCCTGCCTTTGCATATTTATAAGCAATTGCACCTGCTTGAATTTCCGCATCGCCACAATGTGCTCCAACTACCATTAGATGAATTTTCTCACTCATCTTTCACACCTCATTTCAGAAATATAGTGCCAGCTTTTGATATCGCTTACATTTCAAAATAGATAAATAATTTAAAATAGAATTAATGTTATATCCCTTTAAAAACTACTTTTATTATACATGAAAATAATCACTTTAAAATAGTAATTCATGATTTTTTTATTAAAAATGTCATCATATTTCATTTCTATTATGCCGACAGACCTATTAGAACAATGAAAAAGGTTCTTTTTGCCTACAAAAGTGAAAGAGGATTCTTGGTCTATTTGTTGAATAGTTATATTGTAAGCGTTTTATTTCATTAAAATGGAGGTGGAATGGTTGAAGAAACTAGCTATGGTATTATTGATTAGTTTATTAGCTTTTTCTGGAATTTTTTCAGGTGGGATTACTAGTTTTGCAGAAAGCAACACCCAGATGATTCGGATTGGGGTTGTGCCGACAGCTGAATCGGTTAACATCGGAAGCAATCAAGGCTTCACCATTACGGATAAAGAAACAGGTGAAGTGATGTATACTGGTGAAAATGATGAGGTTCGTGTGGAATTAGCTTCGTCTGGAACAATCGAAACGAATTATCGTTTGCAAACTTCTTGGACAACGAGTGTTCCATATATGCAGGATTGGTTAAACAGAGCCGAAGCTGCAGGATATGATACGTTTGTCGAGGACTATAATGGTGGATGGCGTCTATTAATCGGAAAGTTCCCGCAGGATGCTAGCTGGGGAGATCGAGAAACATTTCGTCAGCAAATGATTACGGAAGGGTTTGCCGGAAGTGATTCCTATTGGCGCTTGATTACCGAATCGTCTGGAGAAACACAAATTCGCATTGTTGCAGATGACGTTGAGGCTCTTGTTTCTAATGCGGTACAAATTAGTTCCGAAAATGGTATCGTGAAAATCAATGGTAGTCAATATCGTGGAATTGGTGAGGTCGGATTCAACAGTGCAGGTACGTTAGCGGGAATTAATGAATTACCTTTAGAAGAATATTTATATGGAGTAGTACCACGAGAGCTCCCACCAAATCCATATGGGGAATTAGAAGCGCAAAAGGCTCAGGCAGTAGCTGCTAGAACTTATGCGATTAGAGGGCTTGGAAAGCGTAGTGCAGACGGGTATGATTTATTACCAACTACTTCTGACCAAGTATACGGTGGATATGATGTAGAGCACCCAATTTCTACTCAAGCAGTTCAAGAAACAGCGGGGATTGTGGCAACCTATAATGGAGAATTAATTGATGCCGTCTATCATTCTACTAGTGGTGGACATACAGCCAATAATGAAGATGTATGGAACTCTGACCCAATTCCTTACCTTCGTGGCGTACCAGATTCCCAGCGTGGTAAAGCATTAGATAATGTACCTAATTTGAATGTCTTCAAAAACAGTGCTAATCCGAAATCCCTTAGGGCACAGCGAAATGGAGATTTCGAATCCGATTGGTCCAGATACCATCGTTGGTATTTTGAATGGACAAGTGAGGAGATCAGCCAAGTATTAAGTGACTATTTCAGTACAGATGTCGGGCAGGTCTATGAAATTAATGTGTTAGAACGAGCTAATTCCGGTAGAGTACTAGAAATTGAATTTGTAACTGAAAATGGAACCTTCTATGAATATAAAGATCGTATTCGTTGGGCTCTGCAGTATTTTAATAATGCTGGAGCAAAGAGTGTTTTATTAAGTACGCTATTTTACATCGAACCAGTAAAGGAAAAAAGAACAAAAGAGGTCATTGGGTTTGAAGTATATGGCGGAGGCTGGGGCCATGGTGTTGGTCTATCACAAACAGGCGCAATGGGTATGGCTACTAAAGGATTTACGTACGACGAAATCTTGAAGCATTACTATCAAGGTATTGAATTGGAAGAAATCTATTAAAAAAGCTTATAAAAAATTACTATAAGGTGGGGACTGGGACAAAACTAAAAGAATTAAATGTAAAACCGAGTAATATACGATACTAGCTCCGGAAATATAGGTAGACTCCTGCGGGAGGAAAGGGCAAGGTTGAGACCCCTAAAGAAGTAGCACGAGGAGGCTCACCAGCCGTCCGGCGGCAAGGTAGACACTGCGATGGTTCTATCGAGCAGATGTCGCCCCTGTACTGGAAGTGAAAGCGAGGTATACTTCCGGAGCGTGGTCGTAGCTCATCATTCGTTTTTTCCTTTAAGGTAAATCTTTTGTCCCATCCTCTCTTCATTATTAAAGAAAAACGTCAGTTAATCTCTTCGCTTCCCATTTAACTGTCGCTTAACATAACTTGCTGCTTCTCTTGTGGAATCCAAGTATCCAACCGTCTTTTCATATTCCTCTGAGGCCACACACATAAATAGAATATCAATTAAATGGAGTTGGGCAATTCTTGATGATGTAGCTCCACTTCGATTAACTGCCTCTTTAGCAGTTGATGTAAATAAATTAATATCCGCATGACTCGTTAACATGGAATTGCCATACTTCGTAATACTTATCGTCCTCACATTCCTTGATTTAGCAAGATCTAACAGCTTCGCAACCTCCACCGTATTACCAGAAAAAGAAATCCCAACTACCACATCATGTGAGCCCTTATTCGCGATAGCCGTAGATGCCATATGAATATCGGAAAATGCATGAACTTGTTTATTAATTCGAATAAATTTTTGCTCTGCATCTTTTGCGGTGATAAAGGATGCCCCGAACCCGATAAACGTAATCGAATTAGCATGGATTATCGTATGGACTGCTTCTTTTAGTTGGTCAAAATGGATCATATTGACTGTATCCTTAATCGCCTGAATGGTATTAGAGGTAACTTTTTCAATAATCTTCTCATAATCTTCCTTCGGTTCAATATCACGAAATTCGCTCTGGCTATCTTCCTGAAGATCACCGGCAACGCGTAGCTTTAATTCCTGAAACCCATTAAATCCAAGTGACTTACAAAGTCGAATTACCGCAGCACCACTCGTTTCACTATTCTTCCCTAGTGCTTGGGCTGTTAATAAAACCGCTTCTCTAGGATGGTTTAAAATGTATTCTGCAATCTTTCGTTCTGAATTTGGTAGACTCTTTACCATTTCTTTGATAATCGTTAATCCACCTTTTAAATTGGCCATCCTTTACACCTGCCTTTTCGACATTCACATCTTACGGAGATTATCTATGATGCTAGTAGAAATTGTTTGCTTATTTTCTAGTAATGCACCAATAATTGAGCCTGCGACTGGTAGAAGTTCTGGTAATATAAAAGAGACTGGTTTAGAATAGCTTTTAAACTCCAATTCTAATAAAGGTGGTAAAATCATTCGATTAGAAAATAATCCACCACATAAAATGACCTCTAATTCATTATTAGTAGTAAAAAGCTTCTGGTCTAGTGTTTTAATACTATGGCTAATTTCCTTTGCTACATGCTGCATCATAGTTGCCACCACAGCATCACCGGCCTCGTAGGCTTGGAAAACTAGCTTGGATACTTGTGCTATAGTCATTCTAGGTGCTCGGGAATGGTAGATTTGATCAATAAGCTCTCGACCAGAAGTAACTTGAAAATAGGAGAAGAGTATATCCTTTAGCATCGTACTTGGTCCCCGACCATCTTCATGTTGTAATACTGCCATAATCCCTTTTCTTCCTAAATCATAACCACTGCCTTCATCACCTAGTAAATATCCCCAACCACCAACACGGCCATGTTGGTTATTCTCATTTACTCCAAATGTGATGGAACCAGTCCCTGATATTTGCACGATTCCAGGCTTCCCATAAGTACCAGCGTATAATGCATTGACCGAATCAGGTTCTACTTTAACTTTTACATCTGATGGAAGAGTGGATTGAATTACTTCCGTTACTAGCGATGCGGATTGCTGACTACCAGCTCCTGATATCCCTGCAAATATAGTCGATACGTTACGTACGACATCTGGTACACTTTGCTGGAGATCATGAAAAATTGTTTGAAACGTATCGATTAGTTCACTCTTTGAAACGGCATTAGGATTCGTAGAACCATATTGTGTATGGGATACTACTCTCCCCTCCATATCGGTTAAGACGACTTGTGTTTTTGTTCCTCCACCATCAATCCCAATTACATACTCCATCTCTCATCACCCTAATATACAGCGCTTATGGCATCCAAATATTCCATTGAATCTCTTAGATTTTCCTCGTAATCTTTTAGAATCTGTAATGCTTCGGTAGCAGATATATGGTATTTGCATACTAAGACAGCTCCTTTCAATTTATTCCCACAAGCCACAAGGGCTTCTCTAGCAACCTCTTCCTCTACACTTGTAATGTCACATATAATACTAATCGTCCGCTTTCGCAATTTATCATTGGATGCTTGTACATCAACCATATAATTTCCATAAACCTTGCCTAAGCGAATCATCGTAATCGTGGAAATCATATTCAAAGCTAACTTCTGGGCTGTACCAGACTTTAATCTAGTTGAACCCCGGAGAATTTCTTCGCCTACCAGTAATTCGATTGGGCTATCAACAAGGGATGCTATTTCAGAATTGGGTTTACAGACTATCCCTACTGTATGTATCCCCATTTCTTTCGCTTTCTGGATTCCACCGATAACATATGGTGTTTTACCACTTGCTGCTATCCCAATTAGGACATCCTTTTCCGTAGCGTGCATTTCTATTTCTAAAGCTCCCTGAACCTTATCATCTTCAGCATTTTCTACTGCATATCGAATTGCCTGCTCCCCGCCTGCAATCATCCCGATAAAGACGTCTGCTTTTACACCAAATGTAGGAGGGCATTCGGATGCATCTAGTACACCGAGTCTACCACTGGTACCTGCTCCCATATAGATTACCTTTCCACCATTCTTAATTGCCTCGACACAAGCATCAATCACCGGTTTTATTTGAGGGAGTGCTTTTTCCACCGCTAATGGCACTTGTTTATCTTGCTCATTCATTGCAGTTAATAATTGATCGACCGACATTGTATCTAATTCTAGTGCCATATTACCACTTCCTTATGCCATATCGTTTGTTGGATATAATAAATAATTCTCTCTCATTGCCATAAATTGTTGTACTGCGGTTGGTAGTTGTTCACGAAAATCCGTCGTATCCCCTTGTATAATCTGTTTTCTTAACTGATCTGTTCCAGCTAATAAATCGATGAAATAACGGTTCTGTTCCCCTGCTTGAATAAACGTCATTTGCTCTGGATAAAGACGATAAATGGTTTCTAATATGGAAATTCCAATATCAAAAGCGGAAAGTGTATCTTTATTAGAAATATGAACCTGGATTCCTTCACATACTTCACCGGCAAACTTTTGATACATTGGTTTAAAAACTGCCGGTCTAAACTGTACACCTGGTAATGATAGAGATTTCAATGCTTCAGCAAGCTTCCTTCCATCAATAAAGGGCGCGCCAATCACTTCAAACGGTTTCGTCGTTCCTCTACCTTCCGATATGTTCGTTCCTTCTATTAAACAAGTACCAGGATAGAGCATACACATATCAATTGTTGTTGTATTCGGGGTTGGGGAGACCCAGTATAAATCTGTCTGATCAAAGTACTGTTCTCTATTCCAGCCCTCCATCGGAATGACTTCTAAGTCACATGCTATATTAAATTCATGTTTAAATAACCTTGCTAACTCGCCAATAGTCATTCCATGGCGCACCGGAATCGGAAACTTACCAACAAAGGAGCGAAACGCGTCTTGAACTAGATTTCCTTCTACGTCTATACCATTAATTGGGTTCGGGCGATCAAGAACGACAACCTTTTTCTCTTCTTGACCACAAATTTGCATCGTGTTTGCCATAGAATAAATAAAGGTATAATATCTCGTCCCGATATCCTGTAAATCGCAAAAGACAACATCCACGTCTTTTAACATCTCGACATTAGGCTTCTTATCCTTATTATAAAGACTATGAATTGGAACACCTGTATATGGATCAACACTCGAATCAATTAGCTTTCCTTCTTGAACCTCACCACGTAAACCGTGCTCCGGTCCGAACAACGCAGTTAAGTTTAAATGTTGATGTGAATAGAACAAGTCAATTGTTGATTCTAGTTGGTGATTTACACCAGTTAAATTCGTTAATAGACCAATTCTTTCCGTACTATAATCTTTCGTATATTTTTCTAAAAAAACTTCTAAGCCAAGCTTCATTTGCTTCCCCCCTCTTATCCTTTAACTGCACCTTTCATTGCCCCACTAATAAAGAATCGTTGTAACAGAAGGAAAATCGTAATAATTGGAATCATCGAGATGATTGCACCAGCGGCAATTAATCGCCAATCAGATGTAAATGTGCCAGATAACATATTTAAACCAAGTGGTAATGTAAACATATTCTGATCATTCACTATGATTAATGGCCATAGGAAGTCACCCCAAGCCGAAACAAATGTAAAAATGGTCAATGTGACAATCGAAGGTTTAACCAGTGGTATTAATATCCGGTACCAGATTTGGAAGCTATTTGCACCATCCATTCTTGCTGATTCATCCAATGAATTCGGAACAGTCATAAATGCTTGTCTCATTAGGAATACACCGAAAGCAGTTGTCACATGTGGTAAAACCATTCCTAAATACGTATTTTGAAGTCCAAGCTTTAAGGAAATAACATATACCGGAATCATTAATAGCTGGAAAGGAATCATCATCGTTGCAATAATAAGAATGAATATGATATTTTTTCCTTTAAAATTCATTCTTGCTAATGGATATGCTGCTAGGGAACAGAATAATACGTTCAATATAACCGTTAATACTGCTACAATGACACTATTCAATAAATATCTCCAAAAAGGGAAAACATCTAACACCTTACCGAAGTTTGCTAAAGTAGGTTCTTCCGGTAATAATTTCGGTGGATATTGGAAGATATTTTCACTACCTGATTTTAATGCAGTGGACAGTAACCATAGAAATGGACCAATCATAAAGAGCGTGATTAATACTAAAAGAATATATGAGGATATCTTTTTAACTGCTTTTCTAGATGAGTTTGATTGTTTCGCCATCATGATTCCCCCTTATTCCGAATTATCCTTACCCATAACTTTTAAGTTAATGAGTGAGAATACTAAGGTTAATAAGAATAAAATTACGCCTGCAGCACTAGCATAGCCCATGTTCAGACGCTCAAATGCTTGTGTGTAAATATAAAACACTAACGTTTCCGAGCTATGTAGCGGTCCGCCACCTGTCATCACATAAATTTCTTCAAACACTTTCATCGCCGCAATGGAAGACATAATCGTAACGATAAGAACAAATGGCATCAGCATTGGAATAGTTACACGCGTCATCTTCTGCCACCAGTTTGCCCCATCAATATCAGCTGCTTCGTATAAACTCTCTGGAATAGATTGCAAGCCAGCTAAGTAAATAATCATATAGTAACCTAAACCTTTCCACACCGTCACCACCATGACGGCAAATAAAGCAGTCTGGGTTGAAGTTAACCAAGGAATAGGTTCAGTAATTATATTCAATAGTTCAAGTACATAATTAAGTAGCCCATTTTCTTTATACACCCAGTCCCAAGCAATACCTGCGACTACTAAAGATGTTACAACAGGGATATAGTAGGCACTACGGAAAAAAGCAATCCCTTTTAATTTTTGATTGACTAGTACAGCTAAAAATATCGGAATGACAACTAATGCAGGTACTACCCCTACTAAGTAAATCAAGGTATTCGTTAATGTTTTCCAAAATAATGCATCTTGGAAAAGATTTTGATAGTTATCAAACTTTACAAATGACGCTTCCGTTATCATATTATAATCAGTAAAACTCAACCAAATCGCCTGTAGCATTGGATAGAAAATAAATGCTCCTAATATAAGACAGCCAGGTAATAAAAATAAATATGGTGTAAGCTTATTCGTTCTCAAGGATTCCACCCCGTTCTCTTAAGCGGTTCTATATTTAAAACAGTTAAGTTTAGAACACAACTGTTTCGATTAAAAGAAAAACCGAATGAATAACATTGCCCCCGAACCGGAAATATCATGCATCATTCGTTTCTTATGCACAGCTTTTTCGATGCGTCCTAACCTCGTAATTTGTTCTTATCCAGATCGGAAAATTTCTACTTACTAAACTAATAGAGAGGGGATAATCCCCTCCCTTGTTAAGTTATTGTGCTAAAATCTCATTCCACTCTGCTTCTGCTTTATCCAGTGCTTCTTGTGGAGTCATCTCACCAAGCATCGCAGCTGAAATAGCATCATACATCGCTTGTCTTAATTCCGTATAATTGTTCATTGGAGGAACTAATAGTTCAGCACTTTCTAATTGTGATGCTGATACAATACGCACTAAATCCGTAGGCTCCGCATCATCATCAGCTTCTGTAAAGTAAGGATCAGCTAACGATTCTACATTTGATGGTAGAATTGGTGTTAATTTGGAGAATTCTAATTGGTTTTCACCATTCGTTAAGAATAATGCAAATTTAACTGCTGCCTCTTGATTTTTAGTTTGTTTTGGTACAACCACGTTTTGTACGGACATGGTTTTCTTGCCAGATTTACCTGTAATTGCTTCAGAAGGTAATGTATTTTCATAGATTTCAGGTGCATTTTCTTTAACCTGTACGATGAACTGAGATCCATCAAAGAATGCTACTTGTCCAGCTTGGTACATATCGATTGTAGCACGTTGATCGCCAGTTAATGCTTCACGCGGGATTAGTCCTTCGTTATATAAATCAGTGAAATATTCAAAAGCATAAAGACCTTCTGGAGTATTGAAAGCTGCTTCTGTTCCATCTTCATTCGTTAATTCAGCACCCATCATAACCATATGCTGTAGAACTAAAGATAGGTCAAGAGATGGGAAATATCCATACTTTCCTGTTTCATCTTTAATGATTTTGGCATATTCTGCTGCTTCTTCATACGTAGTTGCTGGTTTTTCAGGATCAAGTCCTGCTTCTTCAAATATTTGTTTATTGTTTAATGTAACAGAAGTTGATAGATACCAAGGAATCGCAAATGTAACATCGCCAATTTGGTTTGCTTCCCAAGCACCTTTTACATATAATGCTTTATCATCTTCAGATACAGCTTCTTCCATATTAACAAGTGCATCAAGTTCTGCAAGCTGAGATGCAAATGTCGGATTCAAGTTGACAACATCAGGCGCTGTGTCTGTACTTACCGCTGAAAGAATTTTCTTATCTAGATCCTCAGCCGGTACATCTAGCCAATCGATTTTTATGTTTGGATTTTCTGCTTCGAAGTCTTCAATAATACCATTAATGTAATCGGTGAATGTTGGTTGCAATTGCATCGTCCAAAATTCAAGTGTAATTTGCTCACCATCTGAATCCCCACTCTTGTCTGAGGCACTGTCATCATTTCCACATGCAGCTAAAACCACCATAGACATAGCCAGCAAAAAGGCTAAGAAACCTAATTTCTTCTTCATGCTTTTTCCCCCTTTGATCCATATCAAATTTGTATTAAATAGTGGATAATCTACCAATCTACTATTTAATCTCGATAGAACGCTTTTCAACGCAAAATTGAAAACCCTTTCAAACATAACCCATTATATTAAATATTATTCCAATAGTCAAACTGTATTTTTGAAATAATATTTCATTCATGATAGATTAAATTAGATTATATAAGAACCTTTATATAATAATTGGCTATATTCGAAGTCTATCTGTTTTATCAATCTTTCATTATATTGAAATGATTTTTTAGAAGCTTTTTCTTTGTATAGAGGGCGGTTATCTGACTCCCATCAAAAGGAGCACGAGGGGGATTTCTCTGTTACATTTTCTTCTTTTCCTTTCTATTTTGGGGCACGGAGAAGCTCTATCTGTTACCTTTTCTCCCTGTTCTCCACCAAAAAAGGGCTCCGAGCAAACTCCCTTCCTTTCCATTTAGGGAACTGAGGCTTTCTCTCTGTGCCCTTTTTCCGCTTTCCTTCCTCATTTAGGGCACTGACAACCTCTCTCTGTGCCCTTTTTCCGCTTTCCTTCCTCTTTTAGGGCACTGATAACCTCTCTCTGTGCCCTTTTTCCGCTTTCCTTCCTCATTTAGGGCACTGACAACCTCTCTCTGTGCCCTTTTTCCGCTTTCCTTCCTCATTTAGGGCACTGACAACCTCTCTCTGTTACCTTTTTCCGCTTTCCTTCCTCATTTAGGGCACTGATAACCTCCCTCTGTGCCCTTTTACCGCTTTCCTTCCTCATTTAGGGCACTGACAACCTCCCTCTGTTACCTTTCTCCTTGTTCCTCACCAAAAAGGGCTCCGAGCAAACTCCTCGATTACCTTTTTCCTTTGTTTCCCCACACAAGGAAATAGACCAGACGCCATTCTTTCCTACTAAAAAAAGCTATCCTAAGGAATTCCCTTAAGATAGCTGACTAACCGAGTCCCGATAAACAATTTCATATGGAATAATGATTCGTTTGGCGGGCTCATTTTTATTTAATGTTTTTTCAATAAGCGCCTTAGCTGATTGCGCACCTAGTGTATAGATTTGAATGTCAACCGTTGTAAGTGCCGGTCTTGTGATTTCGGAAAGATAGACATTGTTAAAGCTTACTAATGAAATATCCTGTGGGACTCGTAAACCGTAGCTCTCTAGCATACTTAAAATCCCTAAACTTATTAAATCGTCACTAACTACTAAGCCGGACGGTGGTGTTGATAAAGACATTAGATGCTCTACAGCTTCTCGTCCACCAGATTTCAGAAATTCCGTATGAATTTTATAGCCTTCACACTCCTGAATTCCTGCCTTTTCTAAAGCAGCGACATAGCCACTTTCACGGTCACGTGTAACTAGTAAATCTCTAGAACCACCGATAAATCCAATCTTCTCATGCCCCATATCTAATAAATGCTGCGTGATCTCTTTTCCAGCTCTAACATTATCATTATCGACGTGGGTTATTTCGGTATCATGCTCTTGGGGCTTACCAACCATAACAAATGGAAACCCTTGCTCCCTTAAAAAATTGGTAACCTTATCATTAATACGGGAATAAAGAAGAATAACACCATCCACATAGCTACCGTACACCATTCGCTGAACTTCACTTAGAATCTCTTTTTCTGTCTCCCCTGTTGATAGATACATGGAATACTCGGCTTCATGAATAACCGAGCCAATTCCTCTTAAAATTTCTGGAAAAAAGGGGTTTTGTAAAGCTACATTTGCAGAAGATGGCATAATAACCCCTATTGCTTTAGTCGATTTTGCGACTAAATTCCGAGCATTTACATTGGGGTGATAGCCTAACTCTTTCATTGCTTTACGGACTTTCTTCTTTGTGTCTTCACTTATTCTTGAGTTATTGGCAATAACACGAGAAACTGTAGAGGGGGAAACCCCACTAACTTTTGCTACATCTTTAATTGTTACCACTCTTCCCACCTCTACCTCTGAACGTAATTTTATAGTTTAATTATACTACTTGGTTTCCCATTAACGAATATCGTACGATCTGTACCGATTAGTTCTACCTTTATTTCATTATATGCAGGCTGATAATTTCCTTCTTTTGAGACCACCTGGATATCTACTTTATCGGCAAAAGATTGAATATCAAATGTCATTTTAACAAATTCTAAGGCTTCATAAGCAAATGTTTCACCATCATCATCATAGAATGTGAAGGAATACTTCTCTTCCAAATCAGATGGAGCTACTTTCATCGTAAGCGTCTTTGTTTGTTTATCGTGATTGAAGCTCCATTCACCTTGCATCAGGGCTGTACCTTTACGAACAAAGACTGGTAAATCCTCTAATTCTGCATGTATAAGGTGCACCCTTTCCCCTTCATAGGATTCTTTAGTAGTATATTCTATCCATTCACCTTTAGGAAGATAGACCACTCGATCTGTTACAGAAGGATTTAAAATTGGTGCCATAATAACGTTATCTCCTATCATGAATTGGTCATTCAAGTTATAGGTTTTCTCATCCTCTGGATACTCCATTAATAATGGTCGCATCACTGGTAACCCTTCTTTACTAGCTTGATAGAATAGTGAGTAGAGCTGCGGCATCCATTGATAACGCATTTGAATATATTTTTTCATAATGGTTTCATATTTCTCACCGAATTGCCATGGTTCTTGATAACGGAAACCAATTGCTGAATGGTTACGGAAGAATGGTGTAAATGCCCCGACCTGTGTCCAGCGCGTTAATAATTCTGCATTTGTATCATGGGCAAAACCACCAACATCAGGACCAGTAAATGGAACGCCAGATAAGCCTAAATTCATCACCATTGGTAAAGACATTTGTAAATGCTCCCAAAAGCTTCGATTGTCACCTGTCCACACAGAGCCATAACGCTGTACACCAGCATAACCAGCACGAGTTAATAGGAATGGACGTTTACCATTTAGCTGCTCTTTCATTCCTTCATAGGTTGCTTTCCCCATTAATAGCCCATACACATTGTGTAGTTCTCGGTGGGTAGTCGGATTCCCATCATTACGGTGCATAACGGTTAAATCCATTGTTTTCGTTTCATTAAACACTGCCGGCTCGTTCATATCATTCCAGATTCCCTCTATCCCGATGGAGGTATAGAAGGCATGCTTATCCCCCCACCATTTACGAACCCTTTCCTCTGTGAAATCAGGGAAAGCACTCACTCCTGGCCAAACATCACCATAGTAAATATCGCCTTCGATATACTTACAGAAATTGTCCTCTAAGACACCCTCTTGATAAATCTGATATTCAGAATCCTTTTTAACACCTGGATCAACAATCGGCACAACACGAATACCCATTTCTTTTAAATCGGCAATTAGCTGTTTAGGATTAGGGAATCTTTCTTTATCAAAGGTAAATACCCGGTACCCATTCATATAATGAATATCTAAATGAATAACATCTATTGGTATATTTTTTTCAATAAATGTTTTCGCAAGTTCTCTAACTTCCTTTTCTGTTTCATAGCTATAACGAGACTGGTGATAGCCGAGTGACCACTTTGGCGGTAGTGGCATTCTACCTGTTAAAAAGGTATATTGCTCAAGTACTGTTTTTGGATGAGGTCCAGCCATTACATAATAGTCTAGCTGCCCACCCTCTGCCGAGAAGGAATAGTATTCCTCCGATGATTGCATATCAAAGTATGTTTTAAACGTATTATCAAGGAAAATCCCATGAGCCTTCCCATCTCGAAGTGTCATAAAATAAGGAATGGACTCGTAAAGTGCATTCGTTTCTGGATTATGCGGTGCATACACATCGGTATTCCACATTTCTAATTTTTCACCACGTTTATCTAAATGCCCTGACTTTTCACCAAAGCCATAGAAGTGATCGTGATCATACATTTCTTTAAAGGCTATTACTTCACCGTTTTCTCGGAAAGCCATACCGTGTTTGTCCTCGGATACGATTACCCTACCGGTCGTATCTTCTATCGTTAAACGAAATGGTGACTTCGTTATACGAAGTACCAGTTTATCTGTACGAAGTAATAGGGTGTCTTCTGTATTCACTTCTTCAATCGCTACATCTTGAGGTTGTCCAACTACCGCCTTGGAATTAGTCAATAACGGTTTTTCCTCTGGGTTCATGATTATGCGAACGATTGAATCCGTATAAAACTGTATGTGAACGAATCCGTTACGACAAGAAAATAAATATCCATCAGAGCTTGTTGAATAAGAATCTACGTTTCCAATATCACGGTAGACGACTGCCCCATCCTTTTTTTCTTTTCCTGGGTGTATGGCAAAGCTTGTATCTTGAAGCATGGATGTACCTCCTAAAAATATAATGTTAAGTAATCATTCATAACCGGTCATCTGTTGTTCCCCAGTTGTGCTACGACCTCATCACTGAAGCGAGTTTTCATAAATACGAAAAGTAGCATCATAATAAAACCGAATGTTTGTATCATAATCATCGTAATAATATTAAATTGAATTAAACCAAGGATCAAAGCCACTACTGTCGGCATTCCTAACGTATTCACAATTAAATTCACCGATTCTTTATACGTTCGAATCGTAGATATCTGTCCTTTCTTCGTAAGATAAACAAAGATAGAAGATCCTAAGCTTATAACGACAATACTTACAAGCAATAAATTAAATAAAGATAATAATAGACTGCCAACAATGAAACCTTTATTTTGAATAAACCATTGTCTTGACAGTTCGTCCTTTAACATCTGAACCGTCGTTATCTCTTCAATGGCAAAATCATTCGTATACGTTACCGATGTTACTGGATTTTCCTGGTCCTTTATAACAATTTCTTCCTCTTGAAAAATCAGTGCATTTTCTGCTTTTAAAGCATGCTCTTCATCAGAAGTGGATATATTTCCCCCAACTATTCCATGTTCATTTTCTACTAAAAACCTATTTGGCAAAGTCAGTTGACCTTGTGCATATGCTGCATCCTGCAACTCACCAATCACAGCTTCATTTAGTAACGAAAAGGCATTTGGATAGGTCTCTTCTACAGGATAGGATTCCATTTTCGCTATATTAATGGATAACGGAATCATCATCAATCCATTCAAAAATAATAAGACAATGATGATTTGAAACCAATTCAGTTGTTTTCTACCAGTAAACACGCGCTTCGGCGATATAATGCTTTTAAAATAATTGATTGGAAATATATCTTTTTTCATTGTTCACTTCATTCCTTCAGAGATTCTGTTTTCACCTAGGACTATCCTTTGGTACCACCTGATGTTAACCCAGCAACGAAATGTTTTTGCAGCATGAAGAATAATATGGTGATAGGAATAGCGATTAAAATCGCACCCGCTGCAAATAGAGCTACCTTTTGATTTTGTGGGTTGTTAATAAATGTCTGTAAACCAATTGCAACCGTATAGTTTTCTGGCGTTCGTAGTAAGAACTTCGCTAACATGTACTCACCGAACGGTGTCATAAAGGCCCATAATGATTGCACAGCAATCATCGGTTTAACCAATGGTAGTACGATTTGGGCGAAAATACGGAAGTGGCCCGCACCATCCAATTTTGCTGATTCGTCTAAATCATATGGAACTGTATCGAAATATCCTTTCATTAACCAGGTGTTCATCGGAATACCACCACCAATATATAGGAACATTAAGAACCAGCTTTGATCTAAAGCTCCCATCAATAACGCCATAACATAGAAAGCAGTTAACGCTGCAGTCGTTGGAACCATTTGTATAATTAAGAAAAAGAGCAAACTCTTCTTCCGACCAACGAAACGATATCTACTATAGACGTAACCTGCCAGTGTAATAAAGGTAACCTGAACAATCATGGTCACGAAAGCAATGATTAATGTATTTACATACCAACTACCATATAACGTTTCTGTAAATAGTCTTTGGAAATTGACTAGTGTCCATTCCGCATTAAAGTTTAAATTAAATGCAGTTACGTTACCAGCTTTAAAAGCAGAACTTGCTGTAATAAGTAGCGGATAAATGATGATCACCGCTAATAGGATTAAATAAAAATAAGTGAATATTTTGTTGATGATCCGGGAGGTTTTTTGCGATTTCATTATTCTGCTCATATCTAATCCTCCATTTCAAATGCTCTCGTTTTCTTAAAGACAATTAACGAAATAATAATGACAAATAAGGAAATAAACAATGTCACAGCAGAAGCAATCGAATACTGTGGAGATGTTCCTGTTGTCAGCTTATAAATCCATGAAATAAGAATATCGGTTGAACCGGCACCAGCTCCTATACTTCCAGGTCCTCCCTCATTAAATAGATAAATCATCGAGAAGTTATTGAAGTTACCGGTATACTGTGTAATAAAAATTGGAGCAGCAATCGTAAATATTGCTGGCATCGTAATATGTTTAAAGCGCTGTATCATACCAGCCCCATCAATTCGTGCAGCTTCATACTGTTCTTCCGGAATGGATTGTAAAATACCAGATACAAGTACATAAATAAACGGAAATCCAAGCCACCCTTGAACTAAGATGATAGCTATTTTAGTGAAAAATGGATCTGTCTTCCATGGAAGACTTCCGATCTCAACAAAAGGTACTAAGGCATCGATTAGCGGAATAACTTGTGTATTAATGGCGCCAATACTATCATTGAACATATTGGAAAAACTCATAATCGTAATAAATGCTGGTACTGCCCACGGTAATAAGAAAATAATACCGAATACACGCTTGAATTTAATGAATTTCTGGTTTAATACAAGCGCTGTAAAAATACCAATTACGATTTGTAGTGTGGTTGCTGCTAAGGTCCATATTACAGTCCATCCAAAAACTGCAAAAAAAGTATCCCGATAAGAGCTTAAGAAAAATATATCGGTAAAGTTAGAAAAACCAACCCAGTCAATTAGCTTAGCTGGTGGAATATGATAGAAATCATAGTTTGTAAAAGCGATAAATATGGTAACTAATACCGGAAATACAATTGCAAATATCATCGCGATATAAGCAGGTATAGTAAATAAATATGGAAAACCTTTATCCACCATATTCGTTAGAATGGTTTTCGTCTTAGTATTTACTTTCTTGCCCTCAGCCCATAATCTTGCAACTTTTCTAGCATCATTTAAATTAATTACGTAAAAAAGTATAAATAGCAGAAGAATTAATAGTTGCAGTGAACCTTCAATTAACATAAACAGTGAATGGTCTGTACCAGGAGTACTACCTAGTGTTACTAAGCCTACTAGCGCTTCTGCACCAAAATTAATCATTTCTATAATAAATAAAACAAATATGGCAAGAAAGGCTATCCCTTTAAACATCTGTTTGTTATACATTTGTCCTATACCAGGAATGATCGAGAGTAATATTGCTTTTCTAATGCGTTGTTTGCCATCTGTTTCTGTATAATCCACCAGTTCTCACTCCCTTTTAAATAAACTTTGGCAGAGAGCTGATCTCTGCCAATTAGATTACATTATTAGTATTTTTGAGAGATATTTTCACTAATAACGTCTACCGCATCATTTGCTGATTCTTCTGCAGTTTTGTTACCAGAAGCAGCATCAAACATTAATGTTTCTGCACCTGTCCAAACTTCAGCCATTTGAGGAATATTTGGCATAGGAATTGCATTATTATATTGGTTAATCACCGCAGCAGTCAGCTCATCTCCAGCTTCTGCAACTGTTGCTCTTGTCATTTGATTCGCTGGTACCTCACCTTTATCATCATATAGCTTTTGTTGATTTTCTTGGTTAGTCACAAAGTCTAACCATTTTTGTGCAGCTTCAGGGTCTTTAGCATAGTTGCTTGCAATCCAAGCTTTACCACCAGCAAATGGTTGATATTCTTCACCATTTGGTAATGTAGGAATCATGGAAACACCATAATTTATACCAGCTTCATTATAGTTGGAAGCGGACCATGGTCCACCGATAATAGCAGCAGCTTTACCAGTTGTGAATTGTTCATCAATAAAGTTACCTGCTGTTGTAGAATCTAACATCCCTTGTGGCCATTTGTTGAACCATTCTGTTGCATATTCAATACCTTCAATGGCACCTTCTGTATTTAGTCCAATATCAGATGGATCAGAACCATTGTCACCGAATACATAACCACCGTAAGCAGAAAGTAATCCGTATGTGCTATAGAAATCTAACCAATTAGCTAAAAATGCTGTTGTTCTTCCAGATTCCGAAGAAAAAGCGAAACGATCATCCTCTGCTAACGCTTCTAAATCTGCAAATGTTTGAGGAGCTTGATCAACTAAATCTTTATTGTAGTAGAGTACTAGTGACTCAATTACGAATGGAGCACCGTAAATTTTGCCGTCAATCGTAACCTGTTGTTTATCTAAGTCATCATAGCGACCATCATCAGGAAACGTGTACTCCGCTAAATGACCTTGTTGACCTAAGTTACCAACTCTGTCATAAGGGGCAACCATAACATCAGGAGCTATTCCAGCAGGTCCATCCAATGGAAGGGCTTCCAATGTTTCGAATAAATCTCTTTCTGTTACTTTTACTTTAATTCCTGTCTCTTCTTCAAATGCCGGAACGATTGATTTTACATAATCAATATATCCATCCTCTACACCAATTTCTAATGTACCAGCACTACTGCCGCCATCCTTCTCAGAACTAGAGTTATCACCATCTTTATCTCCGCCTCCACATGCAGCTAATACAAGTAAACTCGTTAACATTGCTACAAAAGCAAGATTCTTCCATTTGATTTTCATAATTTACAAGTCCCCTCTTTCATTTTTGGTTATCACGTAACCAATAGATTATTATTTTTGTAAAACGCAATATCTATTTATCTTGTAAGGTAATGCATCAGACAAATAAAAGTCCACTTTATTACAAACTAATATTGCCCCCTTCTAAAATTGTTTACTTGGTATAGTGAAAACGTTTGCGCAACCTTACAATGAAATTGTACCCTTATTTTATTTTTTATGCAATCGTTTTCATAATTTTTTCTTTAAATTTTTTTACAACTACTTTACGTTTCAAATTTTATTTGACTTTATAAAACGCTTACAGTAGATTAATAGTATAAATTTAAGGGCAATGCTTTGTTATTAAACAACAACCCCGTTTACAAATAAAAGTAAACGGGGTTATTTTTATGAAAAGGAGAATTGTGATGATTAAGGAAGCCATTTTTCACAGACCAAAAAACAATTACGCCTATGCCTATGACAACGATACACTACACATCATGTTGCAAACGAAAAAGGATGATATGTATTCTGTTGAACTCTTATTTGGTGATCCATATGATTGGGTAGATGGGAGTTGGCAAACTATTACTAAACCTATGACCAAATCAGGTTCGACCTCTCTTTATGATTATTGGGTTATTGCAGTTAAGCCTGAATTTCACCGTATGCGTTACGGATTCAAATGCTCTGATTCAAACGAGACTTTATATTATATGGAAGGAGGCTTCTTCACCTCTGCTCCAACTGACATCGCGAATTATTTCTGTTTCCCTTATGTAAATAATATTGATGTATTTCAAGCACCAGCGTGGGTTAAAGATACAGTCTGGTACCAAATATTTCCTGAGCGATTTGGAAACGGGGATCCGTCTATTAATCCAGAAGGTACATTACCATGGGGGAGTACTGACCCGACTCCATCTAACTTTTTCGGCGGGGATTTCCAAGGAGTCATCAATCATTTAGATCATTTGGAGGAATTAGGCATTACCGGAATCTATTTTACGCCTATTTTCAAAGCATACTCCAATCACAAATATGACACGATTGATTATATGGAAATAGACCCACAATTTGGAGACAAAGAAACATTCCGTCGCCTTGTCCAAGCATGTCATAAGCGAGGAATCCGTGTCATGCTAGATGCTGTATTTAACCATAGTGGCTATTATTTTCCTCCATTTCAGGATGTCTTAACACAGCAAGAGGAATCTAAGTATACGAACTGGTTTCATCTATGGAACTTCCCAGTTGTGACTGAACCTAGACCGAATTATGATACATTTGGGTTTGTTCCTTCCATGCCAAAGCTTGATACAGAAAACCCTCAGGTTAAAGCCTATTTACTAGATGTAGCTCGTTACTGGGTGGAGGAATTTGATATCGATGGATGGCGTTTAGATGTAGCGAATGAGGTAGACCATGCATTTTGGCGGGAGTTTCGCAAGGCTGTAAAAAGTGTGAAGCCGGATGCCTATATTCTAGGTGAAATTTGGCATGATTCGATGCCATGGTTGCAAGGAGATCAATTCGATGCCGTTATGAATTACCCATTCACAAATAGTGCAATCGATTTCCTAGCAAAGGATTGTATTTCTGCACAAGATTTTGCCGATTCAATTGTAAAAGTGCTTCATATGTACCCTAAAAATGTAAATGAGGTAGCGTTTAACCTATTGGATAGCCATGATACACCACGTATTCTAACACTCGCTAATGGAAATCGTGACCGAGTTAAACTCTTGTACTTATTCCAATTAAGCTTCATAGGATCTCCATGTATTTATTATGGTGACGAAATTGGAATGGACGGAGGACAGGATCCTGGCTGTCGTAGTTGTATGGAATGGGATGAGAAAAAGCAGGATAGAGACTTATTTGAATACGTCCGATCTTTATTAAAATGGCGTAGAACCGAGCCAGTCTTTGGGAACCATGCAGATATCCGCTTCATCGATGTTAATAACGAAAAGAACTATATCATTTATGAGAAATTCAATCAGGATACTTGTTTACGATTTATTATCAATAATAGTCTAAATCCCGTCGAAGTCTCTAGTGATGCGTTGAATATGGCTACCATTCAGGAGTGGGATATAGAAAGTGACCAGAAGAAAGAATTCACTTTAGGTTCAACGATTCATGTTAGCCCACTAAGTTTTCGTATTTTCGAATTATCATAGAGGATGAAAAGTACCCGAATATATGCCATAAGGTATTCGGGTACTTTTCTTTGCTATTATATTGCTAATTAGTGTCGTTAGACTAAATCCCATTGCCGGTGAATTGTTACCTGGTACTTGGTTAGCTATCAACACTCACATATGTTTATTTTCCCTCTACGATCACTTTAGAACGAAAAACAATCTTTTCATCCGATTCGCGAACACCATCTACGAAAAATGTATGATTCGACTTATTAGTAGAATCTTTCTTTAAAACAAGTCTATCACCAGGTAAGACTTCATTTAAATAATTCACCTCAATCGAACGAATAGGATAGGTATGAAGATCCTCTAAAGAGAAGCAATCCATAATAAAATCGACATATTTGGCATTATTCAAATGTCCATTAAAATCAATATCACTATAGCCAATCGTTTTCTGATAAACATCTTCTAGATTCGCTGATACTTTTATCTTCCCTAACGTTATGTTAATTGCTCTATCCTCCGTATATTCCGGGTAATCTAAATTAATTGCTTCACTTCGTTTTAAACGACGCTTTTTCAAGTCCATAATAACCCAGACAGATACAGCACGGGCAATCACTTCACCATTTTGGTCACGGACCAGATAATCCCGTTCAAACTCGAGCTTCCCTGGCCTCAGTGGCCACGTTTCAATCGTAATCTCCTCGTCTAATATTGGATTACGGATCATATCAACCCGAATTCGCATTATTACAAATGCTACACCATACTTTTCCAATAGTTGATTGATTCCTACTCCCAGATTCTCAGCTGCTAAATTTGCTATATCTTGAAAATACCCAAATAATGCACTTAGCCTTAATTCCTTTTGAAAATCGACATCGCTTAAGTCTACATGGTAGTTTTTCTTATATCGAATTGTTGGTTGCATGTTTATCGCTCTCCTAAATAATTTCCCTATCAATAGATTACCATAAACTGGTTGAGAAAGTGGGCCATGGCATTCTATCTTTCACTTGTACCCTATTCCCCCTCCATTTTACAGTTAGTGGATTAGCTTCTTATACCCAAAAGAGCTGATACGTAAATGGAACGGTATCCATTCACGTATCAGCTCTTTCATTACTAGTTTAACCCTCTCATAAATTCTTTCAGCTTAGGAGAGAACAAATATAGAATAATACCCAATAGAATAGCAATACCACCAATAACACCGAAGTACATAACTTCTGTTTCAGTTGAGTAAAATTTCACGACCTGTGCATTGATTGCTTGTGCTGATGAGTTGGAAAGGTTCCATAAACTCATCATTTGTGCAGCAAAGGCAGCTGGAGCAAGTTTCGTTGATGCAGATAACCCAACTGGTGATAATAGTAATTCACCTAATACTACTAGGAAGAAACTTAGTACTAACCATAAAGGACTTACTAATGATTCGGTTCCGTTGAAGTAAGCAGGGAACATCATCACAATAAAGGATAATCCTGCAAAAACTAATCCAAACGAGAATTTCTGTGCAACAGATGGTTGTCTATCTCCTAATTTTGTCCACATGCCTGCGAATAAAGGAGCAAACATGATAATGAATAATGGATTAAGTGACTGGAACCATGATGCTTTCAATTCAATTCCGAGGAAGTTCAAATCGGTACGCTCATTAGCATAGGTTGCAAGAATGGTTGATCCCTGTTCTTGGATTGCCCAGAACATCATTGCGGCAACGAACAAAGGGATATAAGCAAGTAAGCGTGACTTTTCCTCTGAAGTTGTTTTAGGACTGCGGAACATAAAGATAAAATATGCAGTCGGAATAATAACCCCAAGAATACTAATAGAGAAAATAACGCGATCAACAGTTAGCCAACCACCGTTTATACCTAACCAGCCAACTATACCTAATATCACTATGACCGTTAAGATAATAGATAATAGGCGACCCTTTTCTTCTTTCTTCAATGGATTAGGAACAATTGTACCTGCTAAACCTAGATATTTCTTACGTGTTACAACATATACAATTAGTCCAACTAACATCCCTACTGCAGCAACACCAAATCCTAAGTGGAAGCTAACACCTTCCCCTAATGTTCCTACAATATATGGCGCAATAAATGCACCCATGTTAATTCCCATATAATAAATACTAAATCCTGAATCACGACGTGGGTCTGTCTTACTGTATAGATCCCCAACCATACCACCGACATTCGGTTTAAGTAGACCAGTACCGATGATAATGAATCCCATGGATACGAATAGACCAGGTGCTCCAAATGGTAGAGCAAGAATAATATGACCAATCATAATAAGTACTCCACCATGGAAAACAGTCCGTGCAGTACCTAATATTCTATCAGCAATCCAACCACCAATGATACCGGACATATAAACAAGTGAGCCATATATCGCCATAATGGAATTAGCTGTTGTTTGATCGATACCAAGTCCACCGTCGGAAACCTCATAATACATATAAAATAGTAGGATAGCACGCATTCCGTAATAGGAAAAACGTTCCCAGAACTCAGTGAAAAATAGCGTCGATAAACCTTTTGGATGCCCGAAAAATCCCTTCTGAGGAATGGTCTTTAGAATGGCATCTCTATCTAGTTTTTTCATTGATGAAAAGCCTCCTGATGTTTTTAAATTTCTTAAATAAACTGAAAACTATTTCGAAGTCGACTTAAACATTTTAGGACAAATTAGTATTGACGTAAAGGGGTTTTAATGAAATGAAATTGTTCTAAAAAATAGTAAAATAGCCAATCATTTTAATGTAATCGATTAACACACCGATATTATAACGTTTTACTTTTTTTCGTATAGTAAAATATGGTAATCATATTAATTGTTCCCTACAATTGTAATACGTGATTCTAAACATGAAATATGAGATACTCTATAAAAATGAATTGTAGAAAGGTGTCTTTTCGGTGGACAAGCAGGAATTACAGAGAGAATTATTGAACAAAGGCTTTACCTATACGGCACATAATTTGCAAAATATAGCATTTAGGAACAACCCTATCGTTGAGATACAGCAAATATTAAACGAATGTATTTCTCCTAATATAGAATTACCAGATGATATCTATATGTTGTACAAGCAATTGCATCATGTATCCTCTATACAAGAAGAAACGAAACCGATGGTTATTCAAGATTTGCGGACAATTGTCATGGAAATAGTGATGCCTTCAGATGAAGAGTCCATTATTTATATGGAAGATGAGGAATTAGATGAAGCGGTTTCCCTTTATAGCGAAGCAGCAAATGGGGTTCAAGAGGCACAGGTTCAGCTCGGGCATTTGTACAGACTAATAGAACGGAACGAATGGGCTTTTCCGTGGTTTAATATCGCTGCTCAAGCTGGAAGTCCTGAAGCCCTCTATTGGCTAGGTAATTATTATTACATGGGTAAGGTAGTGAAAAAGGATTTAGAGAAGACATTTTTATGCTATAAAGAGGCAGCCGAAAAAGGCTATCCAGATGCGATTAACAATTATGCCGATATGTACTTACGTGGTGAATATGTTGAAAAGGATAATAAGAGGGCTCTTAAACTATTCAAAAAAGCGGCAGAACATGGAGTACCTGAGGCGATGTATACATTAGGTTATATGTATGAAAATGGTGTCGGAACAGATATTGATTTAGAACAATCCAAAGCATGGTTTACGAAATCTGCCCTAGCTGGCGATGTTTATGCAGCAAACCGCCTAGGTCATGAGGCAGTAGAAAATGGAAAAGGCGAAGAGGCGATTTCTTGGTATATAATGGCGGCAGAACAAGGCGATTCCTATGGGGAATTTAATCTCGGACTATGCTATGAGAACGGAATCGGAACTCCTATGAACATAAAGAAGGCAAGAATCTGGTACCAAAAAGCGGCGTTAAAAGGAGATGAACAAGCTAAGGAGAGACTGAAAGGATTATAATTACCTTTGATGAATGACAATATGTTCTATTGTCTTTCTTGTATAACAAAATAGATTAGAACGATAAAATGAGCCGATTATGAATGAAAAACTAACACATACTTCCTTTCGTGAATGTGTTAGTTTTTCTTATTCTGGCGGGAGAGATTTTATACAAGACAATCCCCCGCTATAAGCTTCTGTTACCTTTTTTCGCTATTCCATCCCAGTAAGGGCACTGATGACGCTTCTCTGTTACCTTTTTCCACTATTCCATCCCAGTAAGGGCACTGACCAACTGCTCTCTGTTACCTTCTTCCGCTTTTCCTACCCATTATGGGCACTGATGACTGTTCTCTGTTACCTTCTTCCGCTTTTCCTACCCGGTAAGGGAACTGATAACCTCTCTCTGTTACCTTTTTTCCCTATTCCACCCCAGTAACGGCACTGACAACTCCTCTCTGTTACCCTTTTCCGATACTCCACCCCAGTAAGGGAACTGATAACCGCTCTCTGTTACCCTTTTCCGATATTCCACCCCAGTAAGGGAACGGACATTCTATCTACCTTCTCATCCCTTTACCTTTCCTCATTAAAGGAAAAAATCTCTCTTACCCTCCCCAGAAATAATGTCATATTCCCAACCAAGACTATTCATTTACTTTCCGTGTACCAATCGCGCACATAGGATATACTTAAAACAAGAATGAATGAAAGGCGGATTCCATGCAAGAAAATACTAATCCTAACTACTTGATTAACGAAAAATCACCTTACCTACTACAACATGCCTACAACCCCGTAAACTGGTACCCTTGGGGTGATGAGGCATTTGAAAAAGCAAAACAAGAAAATAAACCAATCTTTCTATCTATCGGCTATAGCACATGTCATTGGTGCCATGTCATGGCTCATGAATCATTTGAGGATGAGGAAGTAGCACAAATATTAAATGAGCATTATATTTCCATTAAGGTGGATCGTGAGGAACGCCCAGATGTGGATTCTATTTATATGAAGGTATGTCAAATGATGGCTGGTCATGGTGGATGGCCACTTACGATTTTTATGACTCCAGAAAAAGTACCGTTTTATGCGGGAACTTATTTTCCTAAAGAAAGCAAGTACGGGAGACCTGGTTTATTAGAAGCATTAGAACAACTGCATATCAAATATACCTCAGATCCTGAGCACATTTCTGAGGTAACCGAAAGTGTGAAACAAGCCTTAGATAGCTCTACTCGTGCCAAAAGCGAACATCGTTTAACAAAAGAAGCAGCTGATCAGGCCTATCAGCAGTTAGGAAGAGGGTTTGACTTTAATTATGGTGGGTTCTTTGAAGCACCTAAGTTTCCACAGCCACAGAATTTACTATTTTTACTCCGTTATTATCATTTTACTGGGAAAACGGCTGCTTTAAAAATGGTGGAAAGTAGCTTGCAAAACATGGCTGCCGGTGGGATATGGGATCACATAGGTTTTGGTTTTGCTCGATATTCAACAGATGAAAAGTGGCTTGTACCTCATTTTGAGAAAATGTTATATGATAATGCGCTTCTACTCATCGCCTATACCGAATGTTATCAAGTAACAAAGAAACCGTTTTATAGAAAAATTGCCGAGCAAATTATCGATTTTGTGAAACGGGAAATGATGAGTACGGAAGGTGCTTTTTACTCCGCTATTGATGCTGACTCGGAAGGGGTAGAAGGTAAGTATTATGTTTGGGACGATGAAGAGATATTTGACATTCTCGGGGAGGATTTAGGAGATATTTATACGACCGCTTACGGTATCACTCCTTATGGTAACTTTGAAGGAAAGAATATCCCGAATCTAATTCGCTCGAGTCTTCAAAGTGTAGCAGAAGAATATGATATAACAGTAGAAGCTTTAGAAACACAACTGGAAGAAGCAAGACAAAAGCTCCTTCAAGAACGGGAGAAACGTGTCTATCCACATGTAGATGATAAAATACTAACCTCATGGAATGCTATGATGATTGCTGGCTTAGCCAAGGCTAGTAGAGTATTTCAAAACAATCAATATTTAGATATGGCGAAAACAGCAATTTCATTTGTAGAGAAAAAGCTCTATGAGGGCGATAAGCTCATGGCCCGCTATCGTGATGGGGAAACAAAATACCATGCTTATCTAGATGATTATGCCTATTTAGTTTGGGCATATTTAGAATTGTATCAAGTTGATTTCAACCTAGAATATCTATCCAAAGGAAAACATCAACTGGATGTAATGATTGATTTATTTTGGGACAAGCAAGATGGTGGGTTCTTCTTTAGTGGTAAAAATAATGAACAGCTAATCTCGAATGATAAAGAAATTTATGACGGGGCAACTCCTTCTGGAAATAGCGTTGCAGCACTAATGCTCGTCCAAATGGGGAGCCTAACTGGAGAAACAAGTTACTTAGATAGAGTAGCGGAGATGTCCTCCACCTTTTATGAAGATATCACCAGACAACCTTCTGCTGGGGTATTCTTTCTCCAAAGCGTACTACTTACTGAGAATCCGTCAAAAGAAGTTGTTGTTCTAGGTGAATCTGATTCTTCCAGAGCTAAACTCTTACAATTACTCCATGATCGTTTTATACCGGAGATAGCATTACTAGTAGCAAATGAACCAGAACAATTTAGAAATATTGCTCCATTTGCAGCAGAATATAAAACACTAAATGGACAAACAACTGTATATGTATGTGAGAATTTTGCCTGTCAGCAGCCAACAAACAATATGGACATCGCTCTAGATTCGATCACTACAAAGTAAAAGAGGTGCAAGTGCACCTCTTATTGTTTTAACTGATTTAAATCTTGAATACTATCTTGTACAAGGGTAACCGCTTGGCTCATTGCTGCTCCGCCACCAAAGGCAGCCGTAACACCAATTGCCTCTAGGATTTCCTCTTCTGTACATCCTTGATCCAGGCAACCTTTTGTATGATAGATCATACAATACTCGTCCTGTGCGTATAAACTAACTGCTAATGCAATTAATTGTTTATGCTTTTTAGATAACGCACCTTCTTTGAAGCATTCTTCTGTAAAAGCATTATATAATTCGGCTAGCTTTGGCATCTTTTTCGTGAACATGCCTATTCCTTCTTTATAGTCTATTAAAGCCTCTTCTGTAAGATTTCTTGCTTCCATTTGATCATCTCCATTATTCCAGATTTGAAAGTCTACTGTTAGTATGAACGAAAACAATCAGCATAGTCGTTAAATTAATTAATTTATAAAGCTGTTTTCTATTAGACACTTCTGTCCTCTCTGCCACAAAGACAACTGTTATACCAATTAGAAAGAAATTAATAGCGTCCACTAGTCCCCCTCTTACACCGTTATTTTACAATGCATCCAATACCCAACAAATAAATTGTCAATCCTCCCATTTAGTGTTAAGCAAAAATAGACTGTCGATAAAAGATTTTATACTTTAGTAGCAGCAACATTTGATGATAGAACTAATCGAAACGTAACTTTACACAATCCTCTACATCCATATATCTAAGATCAGAGAAATTATATTGAAAGTATTTTTTCTCCATATCTGTAATAACATCATTATCCTTTGATAGAAATGTCACTTCTGTAGTATCTACAATACTAATTAACACATTGCAAGATGAATTCAAGAATTCTTTCCCATTTAATATTGAACTACCAATTTCTCCATTCGTTAAATATCCGGAAATGTAGCTATTATGGGATAGTAACTTCCAAACGAAACATATCTTTTCATTTGATCATTATTCAGCGTCTTTAGCCTCTCTATATTTTTCATTTCAGAATTAAAATCGTCAGAAACAATATTTCTATATGATTCCCTTTTCTCCATATATACTTATCTTCTTCTAATAAACTACCTAACAGATCTGATAGTACTTTTCCGTACGTATTTGGTACCCGAAAAAATAGACCTATCTTTTCCAATGTAACGCCCCCCTTTCGAACTAAATGCTTATTGGTGTTGGCCCACTTTTATGTTACAATAATGAGCAAGTATTCTGAATAGAATACAAAAAAATAGAATAGAGGAGAGTTTAGAGAGATGAGAGAGCAGAGTGTAGTGGAGACAGGATTTTATGGTGAATTTGGAGGTAGCTTCATCCCTGAAGATTTGCAGAAGGTGTTAGATCATTTAGCACTGGAATTCGAGAAGTACAAGGATGATCCAGAATTTCAAAGGGAATTCCGGTTCTATCTTAGGGAGTATGTGGGGAGAGAAAACCCATTAACGGAAGCTAAAAACTTAACCAAAAAATTAGGCGGAGCAAAAATCTATTTAAAGCGTGAGGATTTAAATCACACAGGAGCCCATAAGATTAATAACGTAATAGGGCAAATTCTACTGGCTAAGCGAATGGGAGCAACAAGAGTCATTGCAGAAACTGGGGCAGGTCAACATGGTGTTGCTACTGCTACTGCTTGTGCCATGTTTGATATTCCTTGCACCGTGTACATGGGTAAAGTGGATACAGAAAGACAGGCTCTCAATGTGTTTCGTATGGAGCTGTTAGGAGCTAATGTTGTCCCTGTAGAAAAAGGGCAAGGTCGTTTAAAGGATGCTGTTGATGCTGCGCTAGAAGACCTTGTAGAAAATTACCAAAACACATTTTATCTGCTTGGATCTGCAGTTGGACCACATCCATATCCGTCCATAGTGAAGCATTTCCAGGCTGTCATCAGTGAAGAATCAAAACGGCAAATACTGGAAAAAGAAGGCAAGCTACCTACTGCAGTTATTGCTTGTGTAGGTGGTGGCAGTAATGCCATTGGAGCATTTGCTCACTACTTAAATGAACCAAATGTCCGATTAATTGGTGCTGAACCTTATGAAGCTCCAGCGATGACAGAAGGTGTAGCCGCTGTTATTCACGGATTTAAATGTTTAACATTACTTGATGACAATGGGGAGCCGAAACCGACGTATTCCATTGCCGCAGGGCTTGATTATCCAGGTGTTGGGCCAGAACATAGTTACCTAAAAACGACTGGAAGAGCAGAATATGTAACGGTTACAGCAGATGAAGCTTTAGAAGCTTTTCAAATACTATCAAAAACAGAGGGAATTATCCCTGCTTTAGAAAGCTCTCATGCCATTGCCCATGCGATAAGGCTTGCACCAACACTAACTGACGAGGACATCATCATCGTCAACCTATCTGGTAGAGGCGATAAAGATGTTAATCAAGTATTTGATTTATTAAATAAATAAATAATTCTATCCCCCCAAGATTTCGCTTTGGGGGATTTTACATATCATTTCCATTACATAACATTAGCTTCACTACTTGCAGTTCGTTATAATGAGAATAGGAAGGGGTTAGAGCTTATGATTAAAGTAAAAATGAATGTTCAAACTGCTTACCATGGAGAACTATTTCGGGCAGGGAAAGTATATGAAGTAGATGAAAAAACAGCCAAACGCTGGATAGCAAGTAAACTAGCAGTAGCTGTAGAAGAATAAGAAATGATAATCTTAAAAATTCAAGGAAACCTACATAAAAATCCCGTTAGTCTCTTATGAACTGACGGGATTTTACTTATACTGATTAACGGTTGGCAAAGAATTCTTCTGCTTTTTCTAAAAATACTTCTTGTTCTGGAGTCAAATCATATTCTTCCTCAATCGCATTTACTGGGCAGGCTGCTTTACAAGCACCACAGTCAATACAAATATCTGGATCTATGTAGAATTGATCTGGACCTTCTTCTATACAATCAACTGGACAGACACTAACACATTCAGCTGCTTTTTCTTGTCTGCATGGATCTAAAATAACAAAAGCCATCTATGTTTACCCTCCTAATCTATTCAAGGTACATCTTCATTTTAATGATACATCTACTATTAATTCAAGTAAACCGTTTCAAAAAAGAAAATTGGCGCTAACGAAAATAAGCTCTATACCATCAAATCCTTCACCATCACAATATGCGGTCCAATTGGTGGATAATCAAATACGTTACCATGTGGTTGAAAACCTAACCGCTCATAATAGCCTTGTACCGATGTCCTACCCATACACCACAATAATTCGATATTCTTTTCTCTTATCCGTTTCTCTGCATAATCAATCACTGCTCTTCCTGCTCCTAGCCCGCGATGAGTAGGTAGAGTTGCCATCGCCCGTAGACGATATTGCTTCTCTTTAGTAAACTCGGGATTCTTTTCTTCATAAAAAGATGCAACACTTATTAAGGTACCTTCGTAAAAAGCACCAACATGAAAAGTAGTTACATCACGGTCTGTATCATATATGCAGGCCTCAAATGGTTGATGTGGCCTTAAAATAGCATGTCTTAGTTCATAGGTAGTTTCAGGACTAACCTCTCTAACCTCCATCTCTCTATCTCCTCCTTACAAACATTACTTACCATATATATTCTTGTTTTTCTCTAAAAATCCTTCCATGAAAAAATGCCTAAGAAAAAGTTATCCTAGGCATCCATTAACTATTATTTTTTATCCTTTAATTTCGCTAATGCTTCTGCTAATGCATTATTTGTAAATCCGTCATCTTGCTTTTTAAGATATTTATTGACATCTTTCTTAGAAACTTTACCCTTCTTCTCTTGTTCCTTACGCTTATTAAAGGTTGATAGCTTTTCACGGTGACCACAGGAGCAAGTGAACATTTGCCCTTCTCCTTCACCACGCAACTCTAATCGTTTATGACAATTCGGGCAACGGGCATTCGTCTTTTTGGCAATATTCTTCTTATGACCACAAGCACGATCCTGACATACTAGCATACGACCATGCTTATTATTCACTTCAAGCATCAACTTGCCACAATCCGAACATTTAGTGCCAGTCATGTTGTCATGCTTGAATTTACTATCATTTCCTTTAATTTCTTGAACAATTTCCTTCGTGTAATCTTTGATTTCCGTTATGAATTTATTCTTGTCCAGTTTACCTTCTGCAATCAAGCTTAGCTTTTGTTCCCATTCTGCTGTTAAAGCTGGAGAACGTAAATCCTCTGGAGCAAGCTCTAGCAACTGCTTACCCTTTGAAGTAAGGAAAATATGTCTTCCCTTCAGTTCCATATAGCCACCATTGAAAAGTTTATCAATAATGTCTGCTCGCGTAGCTACGGTGCCAATACCTCCAGTTTTTTGCAGTGTACCAGCTAAGTGTTTTTCATCTGGATTCATGTAACGTACCGGATTTTCCATCGCTTGTAAAAGGGCACCCTCTGTAAAGCGTTCTGGTGGCTTCGTTTCACCTGTCGTTACAGCTAACTTAATAGTAGTAAAAACATCTCCTTGCTTCACCATAGGTAACTGTTGATCATCCGAGTCCTCTTCTTCAAAGGTGCGATCATAGATTGCTTTCCATCCTTGCTTCTTCACTACTTTTCCTTTAGCAGTAAAGGATTCATTTCCGATAACAGCATGAATCACGGTCTGCTCATACTCATAAGCATCCATCAGAACTGCCAAAAATCGTTTTACGACTAAATCATATATTCTACGTTCCTTATCATCTAGGTCTGCTAAAATAACAGGTTCTTCAGTCGGAATGATTGCATGGTGATCACTTACCTTCGAATTATCTACGACCGACTTCGGTAGCTTGTTAATCCCATTTCGAAGGATTGTTTGGGCAAAGCGAGCATATTGATCAACGCCACAAGCTTGAAGACGATCCTTTAACGTAGGGACTATATCTGTTGAAATTACCCGTGAGTCGGTTCTTGGATAGGTTAATACTTTATGACGCTCATAAAGCTTTTGCATAATCGATAAGGTTTGTTTACCAGAAAAGCCAAACATCCGGTTCGCATCACGCTGTAATTCTGTTAAATCATATAGTTGTGGTGAATATTTCTTTTTTGCTGTTTTATCAACTTTTACAATTTTTAATGGTTGATCTTTCAGTTTACCAAATAGACTATCTGCTTTTTCCTTAGAAAAAATTCGTGTATTACTTTTGTTATCCTGCCAAGTATAGGTTACTTTTCCTTGTGCTTTCGCTTGGACACCATAATAGGTTTGTGGCTTAAAATTCCTAATTTCCTCTTCTCGTGCTGCTACCATTCCTAGTGTTGGTGTCTGTACACGACCACTGGAAAGCTGTGCATTAAATTTAGTGGTAAGTGCTCTTGTCGCATTAAGACCGACATACCAGTCCGCTTCCGAACGTGCTACAGCAGAAGCATATAGATTCTCATACTGTTTGCCTGGCTTCAGCCGTTTAAACCCATCACGAATTGCTTTATCTGTTACCGAAGAAATCCAAAGTCGTTTAATTGGCTTCTGGATACGGGCCTTCTCAATAATCCATCGGGCAACAAGCTCTCCTTCACGACCTGCATCCGTGGCAATAACAATTTCACTTACGTCCTTCCGAATCATTTGGGTTTTGACGGTACTAAACTGCTTCCCCGTCTTTTTCATTACAACTAACTTTAGATTAGATGGGAGCATTGGTAAATCCTCTAATTGCCATTGTTTATATTTATCATCATAGGTCTCTGGATCAGCTAATGTAACAAGATGTCCAAGCGCCCAGGTCACAATATATTTCGATCCTTCCATAAATCCATTTCCTTGCTTGGAGCATTGAAGTACTCGTGCAATATCACGACCTACGGAAGGTTTTTCTGCTAATACTAATGTTTTACTCATTTTTGTGTATTTCCTCTCTTAAAACTTCTATCCTAACACTATATCATATTTTAATTCGAACTATTTCTATCTGTTAGGAGTGATACATAATAATAAACTAAAGCGGCAAGAATCCCACCAATAATGTAGGTTAATGAAGCTTGGGATAACATGACAAATCGATCGTCCGTTATGGAGACTATCACAATATAAATAATGGCAACGAATACCCCTGCTACAATATATAGACCATACTTACTATAGTGACGCGCTAATTGGGATGAAAAGTTTCTTTTCTTTAAATAGGATTCAATTAGATAAGATAGTGGAATTCCACCAATTACATATACTGGGGCAGCATATAGTATAAAGTAACCCATCGACACCCATAGGTTATCCGATGTGTACGTCAGATAACTGATAAGACTTAATAAAAAACTAAAAATCACAGCTGATAAAAACGCTGTTAATAATTTCTTCCACATTAATTTTCCTCCATCATTTCCTGAACAAATTTTCATTACTTGCCTTTCCTTATTCCAACGATACCAAAATCTTGCGAACAAGAACAGGATTAAGTAACATTTTGTTCAGTCCAATGTAGGAAGCACATAACTGCCCATTTTTCATACAATACAATACACTAGAACAAGAAAAGGATATGGTGCTATGATTTTATTTTACACAGGATTATTATTCCTAGTAATTGCAGTAAGTTTGGATGGTTTTGGAGTGGGGATTACCTACGGGATGCGTAGAATAGTAGTCCCAAAAAGTGCCTTATTCATTATCATGATGTGCTCAGGGGTTGTAGTGCTTCTATCTATGTTAATTGGTACTGTATTAAATTCGTTCCTATCTGTCAGCGTCGCTGAAACGATAGGTGGAGTGATTTTAATCGTAATTGGTTTATTTTCCTTAATTAACATTATTCGAAATCAACTAAAGCAAGGGGAAATAGATGAAGAAGAACACCAAGCAACCACAGCAGGAAATTTCCAAAGCTTTAGAACGGTTATTGCCAAACCAGACAAAGCAGACCTTGACCGTTCTGGAACTATTTCTTTAGGTGAGGCAACATTGCTTGGTACCGCTCTAGCGCTAGATGCCTTTGGTGCGGGTATCGGAGCCGCTATTTTAGGCTATTCTCCATTCATTACACCAGTTTTAATCGCCATTATGAGTGGTGTTTTCGTTCATCTAGGAATAAAAGTTGGCGTTATCCTATCCAAGAACAAACGACTAGAGCGAATGAACTTCTTACCTCCGATTTTATTAATTACACTCGGTGTGTTGAATTTGATTTAAGAGATGATTCTGCGCGTAATGCTTGTAAAAAATTATCTTATATTAACTTCGGGATACTATTGTGGGACGTTTTAATTCCACACTGCAAAAAAACGATAATCCGAGGATTATCGTTTTCTTATTTAAGTCATATAATATAATCATCCATCACCGATATCGATGATGGATATTATTTTTCTTGTATGTCGGATACATAAACTCAAATAGTTCTAGTGATAATGCAATATAACGCGTGGCAAATTGCTTTTCAAAATGATTTTCTAGTAAAGCAAATATTCGGTCGCACGTCACTTTTTTAACCTCTTCTGTTCTACCTGGACCTATTTTTAATGTGACATGGATAAAACTATCCTCTTCAGACGTTCCATCTGCTATAACATAATCCTTTAATTCGACTGCTCTTGAACGGATGCCCCCAATTGGAAAGCCTTCATCAATCAGAATTTCATTAATACGCTGTAACAATTCTTTCATATTACCAGCTTGTTTTAGATTATCGGTATACTCTACTGTAATATGTGGCATCGTTACACTCCTTATCTCGAAAAGACCTTATCACTAACAATTCTATTTCGTAGTGACCCGATTCCTTCAATTTCTACGACAACTTCATCCCCTTCGTTTACATTGACCGTTCCCTTAGGTGTACCAGTTAAAATAATATCGTTTTCATATAGTGTCATAAAGCTACTTAAATATTCAATTAAATACGCGATATCAAATACCATATCCTTCGTAGAGCCCTCTTGCTTTAATTCACCATTCACATAAGTAAAGAGCTTCAAATTCATTGGGTCTGGAATATCTTCTTTTTCCACAAACCACGGGCCTATTGGGGTTAGCGTGTCTCGATTTTTCACCGCTAAGTTAGGGCGATAATAGTTCTCCAGATAATCCCGAATGGCATAGTCATTAGCAATCGTATAGCCAGAAATATATTCATAGGCATCGTTCTGCTTAACATTTCGAGCGGTTCTTCCAATCACCACAGCCAACTCACACTCATAATGCATCATTTCAACATCTACTGGTCTTCTCGTTTCACCATTATGTCCAATTAATGTATTCGGGCCCTTTAAGAAAACAAGTGGTTCCTCTGGTGCCTGAAAGCTAATTTCGCTCGCGTGGTCTGCATAATTTAGTCCGAGTGCAAAAATGGTCCCTGCTTCAATTGGTGGTAACCAAACAACCTCATTTTCATCTACTAAACGCCCACTACTTAATTTCAGCTTATTTCCGGCTTGAACAGCTTCATGTATTGCGCCAAGACAAGCAACTCTTGCATATTTCAACGCTTCTCCCCTCCTGCAATCTGGACATTTTCATAAACAAATCGATTCTCTAAGCTACCAATATAATCAATTTCTATCCGGATAGTATCTCCATGCTTAGCAGTTGGGGGGTGATTCGGCAAACCAACTAGTAACAAATCACCTTTTGCAAGTGTCATATACTCCGTGACATCTTGAATAAGACGAGGGATAGGTCGAATTAAATCCTTTGTGTTATTTACTTGAATCAATTCATCATTTTTAAATGTCCAAATCATTAAGGAATCTGGTTCAGGGACATTTTCCTTTGGAACAACCCACGGACCGATTGGACAAAATCCATCACGAGCCTTTTGTTTAATAGCAGGACGAAAATAACTTTGATGTGGAATGGAAACATCATTGACAATCGTATAGCCTTCCACATAATCAAAGGCATCTACCTCCTTTACATTGGTGGCCGTTTTGCTTATCACGATCCCAAGTGTCCCATTCACTTCGATTTCGTCTACATCCAGAGGAATTGCCACCTCTTTCAAATGCGCGTTAATCGTGTTTCGTGGCTTAATATATAACACTGGGCGCTCTGGTGCTTGATGATAAGGTGGCTTCTCAAATTGATTCTTTAAGGCATCCATCTGTTCCTGAAAATTTAGTAATGTACCATAAACTGTTCCAGTTACAGGAGATTGCCAGGATAAGGCATCCTCAGTAAGCTTTTCACCCTTCCACTCAATATAAGACTGTGCAACAGCTATATCCTCGAGGCCAATCCCGTTAGCAAATCTTGCTTTTGCATGATACATCATGAACGCCTTCCCCCTAACTATTCATGTTATTTTCATAGTTTATTCCAAGGTGAAAGGGCAGAGAACAAAAATTAGCTGCAAGCTGCCCGTACTGTTAGTGTAAATATAATAGAAGCTTTTTTGGATGTTCGATTAATTCTATAAAACGGTTCGTAAACATAACAGAGTCCGCCCCATCTATAATGCGATGATCAAAAGATAAGGACATCGTCATAATAGAACGAATTTTGATTTCATCATCCCCCATTACGACTGGCATTTTTTTGGTCTTATGGAAAGCAATAATACTTGTCTGTGGATGATTAATGATTGGTGTTGCTGCTATACCTCCAAGTGGACCTACATTGCTTATCGTAAATGTTCCACCCTTCATATCGTCTGCAGCTAGTTTTTGCTCCTGTGCTTTCTTTGTTAATGCTTTCATTTCATCCTGCACCTGTTTCAATGACTTCTTATCGACATCACGTAGTACCGGGACAAGTAATCCTTTTTCTGTATTCGTTGCCATACCTATATGATAATCCTTCAATAGTTTAATCACATTATTTTCTTCCTCTAACCGTGCATTGAATAAAGGAAATTCCTTTAGTGTAATAGTGAGCGCTTTTAGAAAAAAGGCCACAACAGATATATGCTCCCCTGCCTCTTTTAGCTCCCCACGATATTCTAATAGATTCGTTAAATCCACTTCATCAAAGTGGGTTACATGTGGAATCGTAGAAAGTGACGCCGTCATTTTCATGGCAATTTGTTTGCGAATACCAATGAAAGGTATTGTGTCTGCTGCCGATACTTTCGTTTCTTCGGCTTCCCTTACTTCTTTCTCTACTGCAACCTCCTCTTCTCCCTTTCTTCCCCTATCTCGAATAAATCGATAGATATCCTCATCTGTCACTCTTCCTGCTGATCCGGAGCCAACCACCTGTTCAATATCCACATCATTTTCCCGTGCAATTCTTCTTGTATGTGGTGCAGCGATAATCCGCTTAGGAGCTTGTTTGACAATTGGGGGATGAACTGGTTTACTCCTCTTTTCAGGTGCTAGCACAGCAGCAACCTCTTGCTCTGAACTTGATTCCGCCACCACTGCTATGCCATCATCAATTTCTAATAATACAGAGCCGATTGTAATGGTCGTACCCTCTTCAACATGAATCTTTTTCACGATGCCAGAAGTTGGCGAAGGGATTTCAGCGACCATTTTATCGGTTTGCATTTCCACTAATGGCTGATCAACCTTTACCCTGTCCCCTACCTTTACTAAATAATTTACAACTTCGCCCTCTGTCATTCCTTCGCCAATATCATGAAATTTTACTTCAACCATTGGTTACACCTCATTTATAAAATGTCCATTTCGGGCTTTTTTCTCTTTTAAAGAAATTATTACGACCTTGCTGTTCTTCTAAGCGTTGCTGGCATTTACGATTGGCCGCTTCGAGTGTTGTAATCGCATCTAATTCTGATTGATGATAAATCGCCAAAATCGATTGATAAATTGCTTTAGTCTTCAATAAAACACGAGCTTTATTTGCTCCATATAGTTCATCGGCAACTTGGATTAATCCTCCTGCATTGACGATATAGTCAGGCGCATATAATATTCCTTTATCATGAAGTGCTTTTGCATGAAAATCTTCCTTCAACTGGTTATTCGCTGAACCGACAACTGCCTTAACCTTTAGCTTTTCAATCGTTTCATCATTTAAAATCCCACCCATAGCACATGGAATGAAGATATCTGCGTCAACCTCGTAAATGTCATCCAACTCAACTACGGTTACCATGCCTGGATAATTGGTAGCTTTTTCACGGATAGCAGTAATTGCCTCTTCAGAAATATCGGTTACGATGATATGTGCTCCAACCTGTAGTAATTGTTCCGCAACTTTAAATCCTACCTTACCCAAACCTTGGATTGCGTAAGTTTTCCCAGCTAGAGTTTCATTGCCAAACAAATATTCATTTGTCGCTTTTAATCCGTAAAGCACGCCCTCTGCAGTAGGGACAGACGAGTCACCTCCACCGCCGAATTCTTCTGGAATACCATTAATGAAATTCGTTTCCTTCGATGCTTGCACAAAATCATCCATTGTAGTACCCATATCTGTTCCGGTATAAAATCGACCATTCAAGGAATCTACAAACTGCCCATAAGCTCGAAATAGTGCTGGTGATTTATTCGTTTTCGGGTCTCCAATGATTACACCTTTACCACCACCAAAATCAATATCCGCGGCTGCACATTTATAGGTCATTCCCTCTGACAGACGTAACACATCCTCCAATGCTTCCTCTACATTGGCATAAGGATACATTCTAGTTCCACCAAGTGCTGGGCCGAGTGTCGTGTTGTGTATCGCTATAATTGCCTGTAAACCTGTACTAGGATCATTGCAAAATACGACCTGTTCGTGCCCACTTATCTTTTCAAATATATCGATTGACTTCACGGCTGATTGATCTATTTGCTGTTTCATGGTCAACCCCCCATTCAGCAAGAATATGAATCTATTTAACTCGTTCACTACTCACTAATTCCCGATATTTCCCTTCATAAAATGCTAGAGGTTCTCCATCTCGCACCTCTAAATCAGTAACCTTCCCTATAAAGAGGGTATGGTCGCCAGCGTCAACAGCATCATGCAGCTCGCAGACGAGATTCACTAGCGCTTCTTTTATCGTTGGTAATTCATGAAACCAATGAAAATCGATTTCTCTGGTTTCTTTCATTTGGCCTGCGAAATAGGCTGAGAGTTCTTTTTGGTCTTGATTTAAAAAACTAATAGCGAATTTCCCAGAATGATTGATATAGTGTTTCATCGTCGCTTTATGGTCAACAGATACAAGTACTAATTTTGGGTTTAAGGATACGGACATGAAAGCATTTGCGGTCATGCCGTGGATATCGTTTCCAAGCTTTGTTGTAATAATGGTAACTCCAGTAGCGAATTTCCCCATTGCATGACGGAATGCACGATCATCCATTAACTAACCCCCTTTTAAATGTTTTCTACTCATACATGGCATATACCTATACTTTTCATATGGTGATGCTCCATTTTTTAGGAATCCCTGAGCTTATACTGTGGATTTAGCCGCCCTAATTAATCTCATAAAAGTATAGTCAGACTGCTCCATGTATAAGCTTCTATTCCTAACCACTATGCCAAGCCTTCTAAACATCAAATCACAAATGTCGGTTTATGTTGTTTTAGTTTAGCCGCTTGTATAGGTACTTCTTTACCAGTGTGTACATGTAAGACAGATGATGCCTCGGTGAACCATTTATCTGGTGCTGCATGCCCCCAGAAGGTCTGACGCATAGGATCATTGATATCCCAACGTATCGGTTCAAAATCTGGGTCACTTGTTAGGTAATCCCCGCTATATAATTCAATTCTATGTCCATCCGGGTCACGTAAATATAAGAAGAAAGCATTGGATAGTCCATGTCTGCCCGGTCCACGTTCAATTGATTCCCCGTAACCACTGGCCGCCAGTACATCACACGTATGGATAAGTGATAATTGATCAGGCAACCAGAAGCCTATATGATGTAATCGAGGTCCTTTTCCGTTCATAAATGCAACATCATGTACATTTTGCTTCCGGTGTAGCCATGCTGCCCAAATACTACCTTCAGAGGTCTCGGTATATTCAGAGCATGCAAACCCTAATTTTTCTTTATAAAAATCATATGCTGCTTCTACATCTGGAACAGCACAATTAAAGTGGTCAATTCGTTGCATCTTGGAGCCTTTGTATAAATCATAACGCTGTAATAGCCGGTCTACCGTATCCATCTCCGCAAAGAACTCTAATGGTAAACCAGAAAGATCGTTTACACGTAATGCCCGCCCCATCGCATGCTGCTCTCCTTTTTCGATCCATTTCGTTGGATAGCCTTCTTTTTCAAACAGCAGTGCTAACGCTTCTAAATCATGTTCTGATGAAACCTTATACCCTAATGCCTCCACTACAGGCTTATCGGACTTTTTCAGCAGTAAACTATGGTGATTATGCTCCTCTAATCCTCGAAGAAAAATATGTTCTTCATCAGATTCTGTTTCAATAAACCCAAGCGTATCGACATAAAACCTTCTTGATGCTTCAAGATTGGTTACATGAAGAATAGCCCTAGCACAGCGAATCACATTATAATCCATCGTAATCCTCCTTTAATTAGAAGCGTTCACACTGCTAGTTTTTTTCAAAAAATCCTGGATATATTGTTTAAATGGCTCTTTATCGTATTGATCAAAATATGTCATTCCCATACGTATTGGGTCGCCAAAGAAGTAGTATTCGTAATGTGTCTGTCTGCTTCCAAAGGCACTTAAGGTCATATCCCAAGCAAGACGGAATAATTGTACTCGTTCATATCCTTCTAAATTCTTTCCTTGTAATCCACGGTGGATGATTGGACCGATTTCCTCATGGTTGAAATCTTTTTCTGTCGGGATTCCCATTAGCCCTGATGCTCCTAAAATACGAATTATCTCAGATAATCTCGGATACACTCTTGGGTACCAATTACGTGCCGCATCTAATGCTTCAAAGTCCGGTGTCATCGTGCCTGATTGATCAAGCTTAGCATTATGCTCTGCACGATACAGATGCGATTTCATCGTCTCCAGTGTCAGCATTATCTCTGATCCCTTATCCTGAACATGCTGGAATCCGTCAATTCCAATTACATCCATCATACTTAGTGCAACCCCAAGAACAAATTCGGTTTTTACAATATTTTTGGCAACTACTTGATGGGCCATATGGACAACCGCATTCGTTTCTTTAAATGTCCGGTTACATACAGAGGAGTTTCCACAAACGAAAACTCGCTCCCACGGGACGAATACATTTTCAAACGAAACAATGGCATCGCCCTCTTCGAATCGTGCACCTAGTGGATGATCCCATTCACTCTTGCCATAATCGAAGGATTCACGGCTAATGAATTTCAAGCCAGGTGTATTGTTTGGAATCGCAAATGCTAAAGAATAAGGATCATCTAGCTCGCCGGCTTTTTTTACAGTGGAAGGAAATACTAAAATCTCATCGGTAATACCACCTTGAGTAGCCAGTAGGCGAATACCGTCTACAATAATTCCATCTGGCCTTTCTTCCACTAGATGAAGGGCAACATTAGCATCCTTTTGCTGATGCTGTGCCTTTGCACGGTTAACTTGTGGGTGGATTAATGTATGGGTTAAACTAATGTCATTCTCTCGAGCGAATTCATAATAATTACGAGCATTATCTGCAAACTGTGGATTCCCCTCGGCAAATAGGCTATTATTTACTCCCATTGCCATCACTTCTGCATTTAAATAATCAGGTGATCGCCCCATCATTCCACCCGATGTTCTCGCCCACTCTTGCATCGCTTCACGTCGCTTAATCAAATCATCGACAGTTCTCGGTTGTAAGAATGTCATTCCTACTTTGTCCCCGGTAGTTGGGGATGTATATAGCATTTTCTCAGGTTTCTCGTATTGTAAATCATATAAATTTGCCATCGATTTAATGACATTTTTAAATGCTGGATGCTCTGTAACATCCTCGACTCTTTCCCCGTGAATATATATATTATTATTTGCCTTCTTCAATCCCTCGATATATTCTTTCCCTTTTTTTGCTGGCATGTTAGTCCCTCCTTATTATTTTATTCCAAATTTCGGTATAGGATGGTCTCCAATGGCGACATGAATCGCTTTTGGTTCAGTATAAAATTCAAACATCGCAAAGTGTCCACCTTCTCTACCAATCCCGCTAGCTTTCATTCCACCAAATGGAATGCGTAAATCCCGAACATTTTGCGAGTTTACCCAGATCATTCCTGAATCGATTGCTTGTGCTACACGATGAGCTCGCTTAATATCATTCGTCCATACATAGCCTGCAAGGCCATATTCTACGTCATTGGCCATACGAACTACTTCTTCTTCCGTTTTAAATTCCATAACTGCCATTACAGGTCCAAATATTTCTTCCTGGCAAACTCGCATATCATTCTTCGCATTTAGTAATAAAGTGGGCGGTACAAAGTTGCCTGCTTGATATTCTTTCGGTACTGTTCCTTGAAACACGTCACACCCCTCTTCTTTTGCCAGTTCAATATATCCTGTTACCTTCCTGAAGTGACCTGTATCGATAAGCGGCCCAAGCTCTGTATCGTTTTCTTTCGGATCACCAACAATAATGTTTTGGACACGCTCTTTTAAAGCTTCAACGAATTGCTCTTTTATAGCTTGATGAACAAATACTCTAGAATTTGCTGTACAGCGTTCCCCGTTAAAGGAGAATATTCCCCAAACCGTCGCATCAAGGGCTTGCTGAAAGTTTGCATCATCAAATACGATTAATGGTGACTTCCCCCCTAACTCCATCGATGTTTTTTTCAACGAATCTGCGCTATTTTTAATAATTCGTTTACCAGTAGTTGTTTCCCCTGTAAACGATATCGCCTTCACGATAGGATGCTTGACAAGCGCTTCTCCAGCCGTTTCTCCAAATCCATGAACTACATTAAATACACCTTTAGGTAGTTCTGCCTTTTGGATAACATTTGCAAGTATATTAGCGGATAGTGGTGATAGCTCAGCTGGTTTTAGTACTACCGTATTACCAGTAGCTAAAGCAGGTGCAACCTTCCATGTTAATAACATAAATGGCGCATTCCAAGGCGTAATTAAGCCCACTACACCTAACGGTTGGTAAACCGTGTAATTCATAAACTCATTGTCAACCTGATAGGCATCTCCATGTAATCTTGCCTGAACCATTCGAGAGTAAAAACGGAAATTCTCAGCACCTCGTGCCGCCATTTTACGAGTTTGACTAATTGGTAATCCAGAATCGAGCGACTCCAGTCGTGCAATTGTTTCTGATTCCTCTTCAATTAAGTCTGCAATTCTTTCAATATATTTCATTCGTTCTTTAACCTTCATCTGTCCCCAAGGTCCGTTTGTGAAGGCTTCTTTTGCCGCTAAAACCGCTTTATTAATATCAGCCGCATCACCTTTAGCGATGTGATTCATTACCTCATTGGAGAAGGGGTTTTTATTTTCAAAGGTTTCATTTGTTGTTGCATCCACAAATTCTCCATTGATAAAGAGCTGGATATTCTCTAATCTCTCTTCCAATTACAGTCCCTCCTTACAGTTGGACATCTTCTGTAATAAGCTGGTAATTTAATAATACTTCTCTAATCTCAGCCCGGATTTCAGGTGAAGGAACATCTAAAGGCTTTCTAAGTATCGGCTTAATTTTCCCCATCATCCCTAATGCAGCTTTGACAGGGGCTGGATTAGTATCCCGGAAAAGCACATCATTTAATGGCATTAATTCATAATGTAAATCCTGAGCGCTCTTTATATCCCCCATTGCCCATCGGTTATATACCTCTGCAACTTCCCTAGGAGCTACATTTGCAGTCGCACTAATATGGCCAGCTCCTCCAATAGCAAGCATTGGATAGCAAAGCACCTCAATTCCAGAATATAAGTTAAAATCTCGCCCACAATGAAGTAGTACGCTATTGACATGTTCAAAGTCCTTATTCGATTCTTTCACTCCGATAATATTTGGACAGTCCTCTGCAAGTCTTGAAATTGTAACCGCTTCCAAATTTATCGCTGTTCGACCTGGTATATTGTATAAAATGATAGGAATGTCTACTGAATCTGCGATTGCTTTGAAGTGTTTGTATAATGCGTGTTGGTTAGGTTTATTGTAGTATGGGACAATGACCATAGCAGCATCTGCTCCCATTTCTTGTGCTGCTTTTGTCATGCGGAGTGTTTCTTGGTGGTTAGTTGATCCAGTTCCTGGTATAAAGGGAACTCTACCATTCACTGTTTTACAGGCAATTTCCATTACTTGAATACGCTCTTCTTCGGACATGGAGCTTGGTTCACCCGAAGTACCTGTTACGGAAATACCATGACTTCCACTAGCAATTTGCCAATTAATTAATTCCTGAAACTTATCAAAATCAATCTGCTCATCTTCCTTAAAAGGTGTAATCACCGGTGCAATCGAGCCTCTTAATCGTTCCTTCGCCTCTTCAAAAGCCATTTGATTACCTCACCTCATTGTTTTCATTAATATTAATTTTCAGAACAATTAAATCATATATGATTTCATATGTTATGTCAACATAGAATTTTTGTAGTTTTAGCTGGATATGCCACTAGCAGTTTGCTAGGATTCTAGTCTAAAAAAAAGAACTAGATCTTATCTCTAGTTCTCCTCTTATGAAGGAAAAATATTGGTATCAATTAGGTTCTTTCTTCTTTTTTCGAAGTTGAGAGCCGTTTTTATTTTATGTTCTCTAGCAACCACTTCTAATTGTTCTCCATCCCCTGCTTCTAATAGGTTAATAATTTCCTTATGTTCTTCAATTGATTCTTTTACCCGCTTTGAATAAAGTGTTGATCCAGTCCCTCGGATGGAATCAATACGATTCCACGTATTCTGAATCGTTTCTAATAAGTATGTATTACCACATTGTTCGCAAATGATTCGATGAAATATAGCGTTTCGTTTGCTAAACTGGATAATGTCAAAATCCTCTAAAGCCTCCTCCATTTGCTCATTTAACTGCTTTAACTGAACTAGCTTTTCTTGCGGAAAATTCCGTGCTGCAAGCGATGCTGCATAGCCCTCCAGTAACGCTAGAACACGAACAGTATCCAAATAGTCCGACTCATTTACTTCTGCTACAACAGGCCCGACATTCCGCTTATAGACAACTAAACGCTCTGCTTCTAATTGCCTAATCGCCTCACGTACTGGTATCGAACTTGTTTCCAGCTCCTTCGCTATTTGGTCGATAACAATTCGTTGACCTGGAACATATTCTCGTTCTATAATTCTTCCTTTTATTATTCGATATACTTTTTGCTGTTTGTTTTCTTTTATCATCATACTTATTATAGTATAGGAAATGATATATAATGTCAATATTCTGAAAACAAAACTTGAAAGGTTGGTGCATAAATGAAAAACCGAATGACACGCGGTCACACTCCAGCGGGTGGATAGGAAAAGGGTGACTCCTCTAGTCGACTAACCACCCTACGGAGTAAGGTCTTTAGTTATCATTCGTTTTTTCCTTTAAATAATTATTTTTTGTCCAACCCTAGTCTCTATAGTGATAAGTACCATATAGAACTATCATTCTAATTCTTAGTTGGCATGGTGTAAACACTTGGAAATCATAACAAGAGACCTTGTCTAATCTACTATTAATATGGAATCATATTTAATAACACAGTTATCGAAACTATACTGAATAATGTGGAAACCAATGTAATACTTGATACTAATTCTGGTTCTGTATCGAACTGTATTGCATACATCGTTGTCGTTGCTGCACTAGGCATGGATGCTACAATTATTAAGACCGCTGCGACTATTGGATCGACATCTACTAGATTTATAAAACCGAACGCAATTAGAGGCCCAATTAACATTCTTATCGATACGGTAGAAATAATGACTTGCCAATTAAATGTAATAGAAGTGATTGATGCTAACTGCATTCCTAGGATTACCATCATTACTGGAATTGCCGCTCCACCGACCATCGAAAGTGTGGAATAGACAGTTTCCGGTATTTCCCAGGAAATATTTTGTAATATTATGGCGATTAATGCCGCATAAGTAGCTGGCAATGTAAAGACCTTCATAACCGCTCGCCTAATCCCACTAGAACTCCTCGATGCATAATACACCCCAAAAGAATTCATGAACATCGTCTGAATAACCATAAAAAATATGGCATATGGTAATGCTTGTTCTCCAATAGCAAACATAATCACAGGTACTCCGTAATTACCGGCATTCATAAATCCTGCTGTTAATATTGAAGCACTTTCCACTGAATGGGACCATTTAAATATGTGCTTAGCTAATTTGCTTAAACTTATCATCAAACCCAATTGAACAAATGCAAAAATCAATAATATCGTATAGCTTCTATCAAATGTCGCTTCATATAATTTCGTAAATACTAATGCTGGTAGAAATACATAGATAAATAGTGTTGACACTGCCCTAATATCAATTGGTTTAAACCGCTGCAATATAAATCCTGCACCAAATACCGCTATTACTGGAAGGATGACATTAAAAAATATGCTCATTTCTTCTCGACCCCATTACGCTTCATTTACACTATACATTGTATCTCACTTTTTGTTTATCTTGTAAATTAATTTCAGAATTATGGTTGACTTTTTTATTCTCAACTTATATATTGTGTATATACAATATATACAATATAAACATTTATTAGGAGGTGTAAGCATGAACCTAATTATCTCATCTAGCAACAAGGATCCATTGTTTCTCCAGATTAAAGAGCAAATAAAACAGCAAATTTTCTCCGGTGATCTAAAGGAAGGAGATGCACTTCCATCGATGCGTTCTCTAGCAAAAGATTTAAAGGTTAGTGTCATCACAACAAAACGAGCGTATGAAGAGTTAGAAAAGGAAGGTTTCCTCGTTTCAACCGTTGGAAAAGGAACTTTCGTTGCAGGGCAACAGCCGCATGTTTTACGCGAGTGGCAAATTCGAGAATTGGAAAATGAATTAGAGAAGCTTGTAATCGCCAGTAAACAACTTGGACTTTCAAAGGAAGAATTACTAGAAATGCTTAACATCTATTACGAGGAGGAGAGCCGATGAATACTGTTGAATTCAAAAACGTCGCAAAAAATCGAAAGGACTTCACCATCCAAAACCTTTCTTTTACGATACCAACAGGCTTTATAACTGGCTTTATTGGACCAAATGGAAGCGGAAAAACAACTACTATCCAAATGATGATGAATTTATTACAAATTGACAAAGGAGACATACGAATCTTTGGAAACTCCCATAAAAATCATCACAACAAACAAAGAATTGGCTTTGTTTATGATGATCTCTACATGTATGAGGATTTTACAATTGCTAATATGAAAGCTTTTATTGCACCACTCTATAAAACATGGAATGAAAATCTTTTTCAGCGATATTTGGCGCAATTTGAACTTCCATTAAGAAAGAAGGTAAAAAAGTTTTCAAAAGGGATGAAAATGAAGACCTCCCTCCTATTTGCCTTAAGTCATGAACCTGAATTTATCGTCATGGATGAACCTACTTCTGGCCTTGATCCGATATTCCGTAGAGAGCTTCTTGATTTATTACAAGATCTCATGATTAATGAAAAACAAACCATTTTCCTTTCCTCACATATCACAACAGATTTAGATCGAATTGCCGATTATATTATCTTTATCTATCAAGGAAAAATTCTCTTCCAAAAAAGTATGGAGGAAATTAAAGAGACTTTCCATGTAGTGAAGGGGAAAAAAGAGCTGATAGATGATGATACAAGAGAACTATTTTCTGGGTTACAACTATCCAACACTGGTTTTCAGGGCTTATTCGAGGGAAATCCAGCCTTATTTGAACCTTTCGGACAGGATGTCTTCATTGAAAAAGCTACATTAGAAGATATTATGTATTTCATGACGAGGAAGGAGTAGTGCACTTGAAACAATTATATGTTAAAGATTTAAAGATTTCTCGTCTATACATCATTCTCTTTGCCTTGTTTATTCTCCTAACTTATCTATTCCATGTAAACAGTATGGGAATAAACATGACTGTCATATTAGGATTTCTAATTTTATTGTTTTATTTCGATTATCAGCATCATGTACTGCGCTCTCTAGTCAGTATGCCACTAAATCGAAAGCAAATCGTTCGAACAAGATACGTATTTTTGTATTCATTGACAATCGTATTCATGCTTTTCATTTGGTTAGTCGATTCGATTGCAATCAACAACCTATACCTAGGAAACTTTACTTACTTAACTGCAAAAGATATCGTCCATTATTTTGTCATTGTTACGGTACTGTTAGCTATTTATTTACCAATTTTTTATCTTATTAAAAACTTTATGCATGCCGTGTCGGTGTTTATGGTTTCCCATTTTGTTATCGTCTTCACGTATAGCATCAGTAGAGGAAATCCATATATCACACTAGATGACAAAATTGCATCTCTCATTGAAGCCCTTTGGAATATACAACCTTTCGTCATACCTTTGGTTGTTTCGTTACTCGTGATGTTTGTATCTTATCTAATATCTAATTGGTTCTTTATAAAATTCGATTTGGAATAGGAGGTTAATCCATTGAAATCTTTATTAATTCGGGACCTAATCCTTTCTAAAGGTCTAATACCCTATACGCTCATATTAATCCCGCTAGGCTATATCTTATCATTGCCTCCATTTATGATTAGCTTAGCATTCATATTACAGGTTATTATCCTATCTATATTCTTTCTAGATCATCGAGCAGGAATAAATTCCTTTGTAACTAGTTTACCGCTAAAACGTAAAACCATTATGATAAGCCGGTATTTTTCTTTCGCCATCGTATGGATTTTCACCGTGTTATACCAGTTTGCAGTTGGTCAGCTATTAGAAAACTTAATTCCTTACGCGATATATACCTTTGGTTGGAAGGAAATAGTCGTTTTACTAAGCTTAGGATTATTAATTATTGCCATTTACATCCCTTTATTTGTCGTGACTCGCTCTTTCGTCATTCCTTCTACCCTAATATTGGTATGTTTCTTTATTACCTTTTTAATATCAATCGATGCTTTAGTGACTGTATCAGGAATGACAACAAGCCTTATCTTTAATGATCTAGACCAATGGATCATCCCATTGATTGAAGAAAAAATAGTCGTATATCCTTATCTAGTTTTACCTATTTTTGGGCTACTCTTTTATGGCTTATCTATTGCCATTACTACGAAAGCCTTTCAAACTAAGAGCTCAATTTGACAATTACAGTAATATATGCCATAATGAACTAGTTACTAAAGTAACATTCGAATCTGGCATTCTACAATGTTTTTGTTGATGCTTATTCACACTGGCGCGACTAAGGGGTCGCAAGGACGTAAGAGCAGGTAGGGCTTACGTTGCTTAAGTTAGAAGACATCGGATTGATTCCTTGCTTTTGGCAAAAGCTAAACAATCCAGTGGAAAATTTACCGCGGTTAAAGTGAAATTCTATGAAATTCGGAAGCGTTACCGAATAAAACAACTAATAATAAATCTTAATTACGAATTGAATTTCCCACCCAAAACAAATTGGGATAAAATATAAATAAACGATGTGTTACTTTAGAAATATAAGGGGTACCCTATAACTTGGGTATCCCTTTTCCAATACATATAAGAAAGAGGGTTAGCGTAAATGGAAATTGGTACAATTCAAACAATGACAGTTGATCGCAAAATTGATAGTGGTTACGTACTAAAAAAGGATATGACAGAAGCGCTTTTACACCATAATGAAACAGAAAGCGTATTAGAAGTCGAGCAAGATGTAGATGTTTTCTTATATCAAGATAAAAAAGGTAATTTAACTGCAACTACTAAGCTTCCGGAAGTCGTTATGGATCAATACGGATGGGCAAAGGTTGTTAGTGTTCTTCCTAATTTAGGGGTATTTGTTGATATTGGGACGACAAAGGAATTTCTAGTCTCTATAGATGACTTACCGTTGTTTGAAAATGTTTGGCCTAAAGAAGAAGATATGCTATTTGTAACTTTAGGTAAGGATAGAAAAGGAAGATTACTGGCCATTCCCGCAACAGAAGGCGTCATGCAGCGAGAATTCGAGCATGCACCTGAATCATTGCTAAATCAAAAGGTTACAGGTCGTGTTTATCATACGAGCAGGGAAGGTACAACCATACTTACTAATGAACATTATCGTGGATTTATCCATCATACCGAACGAAAAACCGAGCCTCGTTTAGGTGAGCTTGTCGAAGGACGAGTGATTGAAGTTCGTTTTGACGGTACATTAAATGTTTCCCTTCGCCCGCTAAAACAGCATGGAATGATCGATGATGCTGATTTAATTTTAACTCATCTAGAGGAACATGATGGTGTAATACCATTCAGTGATAAAAGTGATCCTGAGGACATTCGAGGGACATTTAATATAAGTAAAGCAGCTTTTAAACGAGCGCTCGGTAAGCTAATGAAAGAAGGAAAAATAGAACAACGAGATGGAAAAACATATCTGAAATAAGGAAAACATCGCACAGTTAATCAATCTGTGCGATGTTTTTTTAAGCTTCGTTATCATGAATTTGAAAAGCATGGCTAACACTAGTAACGATAAAGCTAATACCTGCTGCAAAAAGAGCTGCTATTGCCCATCCTCCTAGTCCAACTTCTCTTACCATTACGTCCATCGGAGCAGCAATACAAGCAAACACTATCCCTGCTAAAGTTAGAAGGGCACTTGGATAATAAGGTACATACCCCTCGCCTCCGGTCATTTTTAACAATACAAACCCTAAAACAATGCCAATTACAGCCAAGATTGCTCCAATAGTTATAATTGTCTGTACTAACATGTTTACACCTCACTTTTATTACCTATTTATATTAGTATCGTAAATTTTTTATGTTTTACTAATATATTTTCAGAAAAATTTGAATAGTTATAAACAATCGTTATTTTAGTTAACCTTAATAAGGTTTTCTTGTTTAACATACCAAAAGAAAGGAGTATTTATTTATGAAAAACCGCTTTTTGTGGCAATTACTTGCTGCTTTTGTATTAGCTATTATAGTTGGGTTGTTATTAGGTGATAGAGCGGCATATGTTCAGCCACTCGGGGATTTATTCTTACGTCTCATCCGTTTCATTATCGTACCATTAATCTTAGCCACGATTATAGTTGGTGTAACGAGTGCTGGTAGTATGAAGAAACTCGGTAGATTAGGTGGGAAAACTATCTCCTTTTACCTTGTGACTAGTTTTTTTGCGATTACCATCGGTCTAATAGTTGCATTACTACTATCTCCAGGCACAGGGGTTGATGTAAGTCTAAATGAAGAAAATATCCCATCAGGTGAAACACAAAGTGTGATGGATACACTGCTCAATATTATTCCTACGAATCCCATTGAATCACTTGCAACCGCTAATATTTTACAAATTATCTTTTTCGCTATCTTTCTAGGACTAGGTATTACACTGGCAGGTGATAAGGCAGCACCTGTACAACGATTTTTCGATGGGCTTGCTGAAGTAATGTATAAAATTACCGCAGTAGTAATGAAGCTAGTTCCCCTTGGTATCTTTGGCTTACTTGCTCCAATTGTCGGGCAATACGGTCTTGATGTCTTAATGCCATTAATGAAGCTAATAATCGCCATATTAATTGCTAGTGTGCTTCATATCGTCGTAATCTACTCTATTGCTCTTAAAACAATAGGAAAAATGAGTCCCTTACAGTTTTTAAAAGGCATACTCCCCGCTGTAACAGTAGCATTTACAACATGTAGTAGCTCAGGCACACTTCCTGTTACCATGAAAAACACACAAGAAAATCTTGGTGTATCAAAAGAGACCTCCAGCTTTGTCTTGCCATTAGGTGCTACCATTAATATGGATGGAACTGCAATCTATCAAGGGATAGCTGTTATGTTTACTGCCCAATACTTTGGCCAATCGCTATCTATCGGGCAACTTCTAATTGTTGCTCTTGTTGCAACCTTAGCTTCTATCGGTGCAGCAGGTGTTCCTGGTGCAGGCATGGTTATGCTAACCATGACATTAGCAGCCGTTAATCTCCCACTAGAAGCCATTGCGCTTGTTGCTGGAATTGACCGTATTTTGGATATGATTCGTACAGCGGTTAATGTGATGGGAGATGCCACGGCAAGTGTAGTAGTGGATCAATCGGAAAATAAAAATAAGGCTGTAGCGGCATGATGCAACAAGACCATCAGTGTTAACTGGTGGTCTGTCCCTTATTCCCTAATAACAGCCCCTCCTTTTCCTATTTACCTAGTAGTAACAACATAGAAACCTATATCGATATACAAATGGTTTATTTTACATTTCATCATTTTCAAATAAAATGGATGATACGTTAATATGAAAATATAAGGAATTAAATGCACATTTAATAAACTGCTATGTTACGGGAAGCTTTATTGAATAGAATTAAGTATTAAAACGGAGGGGTAAAGTGATGGGCAATAACAAGCTTGCAGTTGTTTATTTGTTACTATTTGTTGGTGTTTTTGGTCTACTAAACTTGGTATTAGGATTCACCGACTTCTCTTTTATCAAAACCATTTTATTTATTGGCGGCATTGTTTTACTTTATATTGCTATACATAAGCAAAAGTCAAAACCGCAATATGTAGAAGCAGGATAATTTTTGAGCGAACCGCATGAAACAGATGTATTATGAGAGAGTGGGACATAACTAAAAGAATTAAATGTAAAACCGAATGATACACGATACTAGCTCCGGAAATATACGTAGACTCCTGCGGGAGGTTAAGACAAGGTTGAGACCCCTAAAGAAGTAGCACGAGGGGGCTCACCAGCCGCCCAGCGGCAAGATAGACACTGCAATGTTTTTATCGAGCAGATGTCGCCCCTGTGCTGGAAGCAACCGCAAGTATATTTCCGGAGCGTGGTCTTTGCTCATCATTCGGTTTTTCCTTTAGGATAAATTCTTTTGTCCCGGCCTCTTTTCGTTTTACCATAAACGAGATTTAGTATTTAAGAAACCCCCTTTCCCTTTCCTCCATTCGCTATCAATACTGATAAACAAATATTCACATTCTTCCAACCAAAAAAGTCTTCATTTCCTCCAAAATAGTGTACACTATAATAGAAAATTGATTTCATTAATTTTAAGGGGGAATTTATTTGCTAACGTTTGAAAATTATACATATGAAAGACCAGATTTTGAGCAAGAAAAAGACAAGTTTGCAAAGCTATTAGAAGCTTTTACCAAAGCTAAATCGGTAGAAGAACAGAATGAAGCTATTGAAGCAATCAATGCTTTCCGAAATCACATTTCCACTTTATTTAATCTTGTTTACGTTCGTGCCTCCATTGATACAAATGATGAATTTTATCAAAAGGAACGTGATTATTGGGATGAGATTTCCCCTGAGGTGCAAAAATTAAATACTGATTTTTACAAAGAATTAGTAAAGACACCATTCCGAGCAGATTTAGAGGAAAAATGGGGATCACAATTATTTGAAATAGCGGATTACTCGATTAAAGGATTTGCTCCTGAAATAATGGGACTACTGCAAAAAGAAAATAAATTAACATCCGAGTATTCGAAATTAGTTGCTTCAGCTGAAATAGAATTTAATGGCAAAACGTACACATTAGCTCAGCTTGGTCCATTCCTACAGGATAAGGATCGTGAAGTCCGTAAAAACTGTGCTAGAGCTTCTGCTCGCTTCTTCGAGGAAAATGCCGAGAAATTTGATGACATTTATGATCAATTAGTAAAAGTTCGTCATGAAATCGCGACCACGCTTGGTTATAAAAACTTCGTAGAATTAGGCTATGTTCGCATGATGCGTATTGATTACAATGCAGAAATGGTTGCAAATTACCGGAAGCAAGTACAAGAATACATTGTGCCTCTAGTAACGAAGCTTTATGAAAAGCAAGCTAAACGCATTGGGCTTGATTCCTTGAAGTTCTATGATGAAAGCTTCCAATACAAAACAGGAAACGCGAATCCAAAAGGTTCACCAGAATGGATTATCGAAAATGGGAAAAAGATGTATGAAGAGTTGTCACCAGAGACGAATGAATTCTTTAATTTTATGATTGAACGTAATCTAATGGACCTTGAAGCGAAAAAAGGAAAAGAATCTGGTGGCTATTGTACATTTATCGAGGATTATCAATCACCATTTATCTTCTCTAACTTCAATGGTACTTCAGGAGATATAGATGTATTAACACACGAAGCAGGTCATGCCTTCCAAGTGTATCAAAGTCGTAGTATTGGTATCCCTGAATACATTTGGCCGACCTATGAAGCTGCTGAAATACATTCTATGAGTATGGAATTCTTCACTTGGCCATGGATGGAATTGTTCTTCCAAGAGGATACAGACAAATATAAGTATTCCCATCTATCAAGTGGATTACGTTTTCTTCCATATGGAGTAGCTGTTGATGAGTTCCAGCATTTAGTTTATGAAAATCCAGACTGGACACCTGAAGAACGAAAAGCAGCTTGGAAACAAGTAGAGGAAAAATATCTACCACATCGTGATTATGATGATCTGCCGTACTGGAGTACCGGGGCAATTTGGCAGCGCCAAGGACATATTTATGATGTGCCATTTTATTACATCGATTACACTCTAGCACAAATCTGTGCCTTCCAATTCTGGAAACGCTCAAGAGAAAACCGTGAGGAAGCTTGGAATGATTATTTGAAGCTTTGTAAATTAGGCGGTTCTAAACCTTTCTTAGAATTAGTAAAAACAGCAAACTTAAAATCTCCATTTGAGGAAGGTACTGTCGAATCCACTGTGAAAGCAATAGAAGCATGGTTAGATAGTGTGGATGATAAGGCTTTATAATTAGGAAAACCGGAGAGCTATCTCTCCGGTTCTCTTATGTTCTTGGTAAATATTTATCCAGTTTTACAGCGTAATTAATCGAATTCAATTCTGCGTGTAACTCATGTAAAAAATCATTCGTAGCTTGCAGTAAAGTGTTTGTAGGAATAATCTCATCCACACTAAATTTTTGCCAAATTGACGTAAGCTTCCACTGATGATTATCCCTATACACAAAGTTAATGATCGGCTCATCATGATCAATAGATAGATAATTCATATCCATCATGCGACCACTATTTACATTTTTAATCCATTCTCCTAATTGAACTCCAAGCTCCGCTATCGTTATATAGGGTTCGTGAAAGAATACATGGCCATTCACTAAAATCGTTAAATCCGCTTCAAGAAAGCCAAGCTGATAGGCATCCTTTGTTGTACTTTCCTTCGTTAATTGAAAGCAGAATTTTATATCCATTTTACCGTTCCTCACTATTAATACTTCTCCCTTCCCCTATAAATCTAGCTTTAACCGAATCATATCTCTACATTGAATACCATATTCAAAGATTTCTTCCGAATAATTACGGATAAAGAAGTCTGGATCGATTCCGATAATGCGAAATCCACATTTTTGATATAGCGCTAGTTGATTAATACTAGAATTACCAGTACCAATTTCAACTGCGTTATATCCACCTATTTTTGCTTTTTCAATCGCATCTTGAATAAGTTTTTTCCCAATACCTTTACTCTGATATTCTTTTGAGACAGCAACATTTACAATCTCCATCGTTCCAGGTCTTGTCGGAAGTAAAACAAAAACCCCTACTATTTCACTATCTAACTCCGCTACATAGCAATCTCCACGTTGTAAGTATCCCATAATCATTTCTTCTGATGGATCTGCAAGTAGTAATAAATCAATTGGGGGCACTTCATCTTTTAGCAATTTTCGAATGATCAAACTATATCTCCTACCTTATGAGAAATTAAGTAATATTAAGTTATCCCTATTATAAAAGATATTAAAATAGTATTACAATTATTTATCTTTACAATCTGTTTTCGATTCCTTAATCGTTCTATGATACACTATAGTCATCACTACATTAAGAGGAGATTGACATGACATATCAAGTATTATTTCTAGACATTGATGGCACGATTTTAAAACCAGATCATACGTATCATCCAAAAACAAAGGAAGCGATCGCTCAAGTACAAGAATTAGGAATGGAAGTTTTCTTAGCAACTGGCAGGCCTTCCCACGAATTAAGTGAGCTTGCTGCGGATTTAAATATTGAATCTTTCATCGGCTATAACGGAGCCTATGCCATGTATAAAGGTAAAAACATATTAGATGCTCCAATGGACCCTACCATTGTAAAAAGATATCTAGCAATTGCCGAAGAGCATGGCCATGACATCATTTTCTATTCCAGTGAAGATAATTTCGTTACGTCATTAGATTCACCTCCGTTGATAAAATTCGCTGAAATGTTTGCATTATCAAACCTAAAACCAATGAATAAGGATATTATCGAACATATTTTAGGTGCAACCTTAATTAATGTAACACCTGAAGAAGTGAGTTTATACGAAATAGATGATGATATTAGGCTATCACAAGTAAATGTTAATGGTGCGGAGCAATGCTATGATGTCATTCGAAGATCCGTTAATAAAGGAGAAGCTGTTAAAATAGCATTAAAACATCTAACTATTTCTGCTGAAGCGTCTATCGCCTTTGGAGATGGAATGAATGACAAAGAGATGCTGGAGACAGTCGGTGCAAGCTTTGCCATGGGTAATGCCAATCCGGAACTATTTCAGTACGCCAAATATGAAACGAAGACTGTATCTGATGCAGGTGTATTCTATGGATTGAAGGAACTAGGATTAGTGAAGTAGCGTACATATTAAAAAGATGATGAGAACAATGTCTCATCATCTTTTTTGATTGAAAATGTATAATACGATAGCCGACTTATCCCATTTTTAAGCCAATATGAAGAAAGCGCAAGCCATCCTATTAGGAATTTCTCCTTATAATAACAATCCACCATATAAAAATGCACCTAAAATAACAAAGGCAGGATTTATTTTAATTCGTTCGATTAAGAGGTAGCTCGCTAGTGCAATGATAACTGTATGTAACAATCCAATACCTTCATACGACTCAAAGAAGAACCTCCATGCCATATATCCAAGTAAGATTGCTATAACAGGACGAACAAATAATGTAATACGTTTTACTTTAGGAGAGTGTTTAAATTTATTCAATAAGTTCAATAGTATAATCAAAATAATTAATGATGGTGCTACAGTGGCAAAAATAGCAATAAAAGCACCTATTATTCCACCAACTTCATATCCAACATAACCTGCCATTTTTGTATTGATGGGGCCAGGTAGTGAATTTGCTAAAGCCAACACCTCACTAAATTCCTGAACGGTCATCCATCCGTATCTACCAACCACTTCATTTTCAACTAGTGGAATAGCTGCTGGACCGCCACCATAGCCAACGATTCCTGGAATAAAATGGGATATAAAAATTTGCCAATACGTTAGCAACATTAACGGTCCCCTCCTTTTTCACGTTGTTTATCTCGGATAAGCAGAGCAGCAACTATGAGTATGACAATTATTATTGCTGGGTGGATATCTAAAATATATAAAAATATAATAGTCCCAATAGTCATTAATATCGCTCGAATCCAGCCCATCCCTTCTCTTGCTTTATCAAAGAATTGCCAGGTTAATGTAGCCATCATCATTCCAACAACAGGGACGATTGCTGCAGTCATTCCTTTTACCCAGTGGATATCTTTAAAGGATGCTAGTGTTGATAATAAAACAATCAATAATACGACAGTCGGTAATATCGTTGCTATCAGTGCATTCATCATCCCTAACCAACCAGACATTCGGTAGCCAATATATCCAGCTAATTTGGTAGCAATTGGACCTGGGAGTGTATTCGCTATCGCTAATACATCCCCGAATTCCTCATCATCCATCCACTTGTATGTACTCACAACTTCCTTATGCATCAGTGGAATGGATGCCGGGCCACCACCATATCCCAGCATTCCCACTCGAAAGAAAGCTAAAAACAAATGCCATTGTGTTTTCATTTAAACCTTAACAACCTTTCTGTTCATATTACCAAGCTGCAACTGTTCCATCTGTTCTAGTTTCCGTACCACCGACTAACACTCCCGTTTCAGGGTCACGCCAAATAATCTGCCCGCGTCCAAAGCTATTCGGTTCAAGAGCTATTTTTATATGATGCCCTTTTTCTGCCAAAGCTTGTGCTAAATGATGCGGGAAACGATTTTCTACTTCAACGACTTTCTCCTTCATCCATTGCCAACGAGGTGCATCGAGAGCAGCTTGCGGATTTAAACCAAAGTCTACGGTATTCATAACTACTTGCACATGTCCTTGTGGTTGCATAAACCCACCCATTACACCAAATGGTCCGACTGGTTGGTCACCCTTGGTCATAAATCCAGGAATAATAGTATGGTATGTACGTTTTCCACCTTCTAAAGCATTGGCATGTTCAGGATTCATTGAGAAATTATGTCCACGGTTTTGCAGTGCAATTCCTGTACCTGGAACAACAATACCAGAACCAAATCCCATGTAGTTACTTTGAATATAGGAAATCATATTTCCTTCTCCATCAGCCGCTGCTAAGTAAACCGTACCACTTAGTGCTGGATCACCAGCTTCAGGAAGGAGTGCTTCTTCACCAATTAGGCTTCTACGCTTTTCTGCGTACTCTTCACTTAATATTTGCTCAGAAGTAACCCTCATATGCGCTTCATCTGTAACATATTTTTCAGCATCAGCAAAAGCTAGCTTAATTGCTTCAATTTGTTTATGATACGTATCAACAGATTCTTTCTCTGGGAACTCAAAGCCTTTTAAAATATTTAATGCTTGTAATGCAACAATTCCTTGACCATTAGGTGGGATTTCCCATACCTCATAGCCTCGGTAATTCACATGGATTGGGTCAACCCATTCTGCGTTAAAATCTACAAGATCTTCCGCTGTTAAATAGCCACCAGTTTCTTTAGAGAATTGGACAATCTTCTCTGCTAGCTCACCACGGTAAAATGAAGCTGCCTTCGTTTTTCCAATCGACCTTAGTGTAGCTGCATGCCCTGGTGAAGACCACATCTCACCAATCTTTGGCGCCCGACCGTATGGTGCAAAGGTATCAAACCAATGCTTGAATTCATCACCTGTTAGACGTTGTTTAAATGCTTTATAGGCTAAGTTCCAATACTTCCCTAATGTTGGTGAAACAGGATATCCTTCCTCGGCATAACGAATGGCTGGTGCTAACACTTCATCCAGTGGAAGCTTGCCAAATCGCTCTGATAATTCAGCCCATGCGCCCGGAACACCTGGAACCGTTACTGGAATCCAGCCGTGAGTAGGAACTTCCTCATGGCCAGCTTCCTTTACAGCTTCAATGGAAATATTCTTTGGTGATTTCCCACTAGCATTTAGTCCATGGAGCTCTCCCTTTGTCCAAACAAGGGCAAAGGCATCACCTCCAATACCATTAGAGGTTGGTTCTACAACAGTTAAACATGCAGCAGTTGCTATTGCAGCATCAATTGCATTCCCGCCCTTTTTCAAAATTTCTAGACCAGCCTGTGCAGCAAGTGGCTGAGATGTTGCTACCATTCCATTTTTTCCATATGTAGAATGTCTCGTGTTCGCATACGGATATGATTGATGATTAAATGTAACCAACTAAAACCCTCCCCAATAAATGCTCGAAATTATATATCATATTACGAAAGAAAAACTAATCTGTCAATCTAGGAATCTTCTATAATAAAGTAAAATTTCATTCATACTTTCCTTTCAATCAAATTAACGATGATTTACTTTCATTTTGTTTAGACATCTTCTATAATGTTAACAAAATATCTACTCAGGGAGCGATCAGAAATGAAATACGATGAAATAGATAAAAAATTACTATCCCTATTAGCTGAAGATGGACGTTTATCTTATGTTGAGCTTGCAGAAAAAGTAGGCTTATCCCGTGTTGCGGTAAAAGATCGAATACAAAACCTAAAAGATAAAGGCGTCATCGAAAAATTTACTGTTGTCATTAATTCAGAAAAGATGGGAAAAAAAGTTTCAGCGTTTTTCGAAGTAGATGTCGAACCAAAGCAATTACAAACCGTAGCACAAAATTTAGCAGACAATCCAAATGTCGCAAGCATTTATCAAATGACTGGTCCAAGTACGTTACATATGCACGTATTAGTAGAGGACTTCCAAAAATTAGAAACATTTATTAACGAAGAGCTTTATTCAGTAGAGGGAATTACACGTGTGGAAAGCTCTGTTATTTTAAAACGATTTAAGAGTAGAACAGGGTATAAATTGTAGCTTACATATTTCATTTTGATGGCTACTAACCTAAGGGTAATCTGGTATAGGGGGGAGGTGGGCAACTATTTGGCTTTGGGGGTGTGTATCTATACTTACACACATTATTTGACATCCCCTATATTACACTCCCTGATACCCGCTTTGGGCACATGTAATTTAGGTTTGGGAGCATCTGTATTACTTTTGGCTTATGCTCTCCTACTTTGGTGATCATGCTCTCCTGACGCGGGCTTATCTTTTCTCTTTTGGGCTCATCTCTCCACCCGTGGTATCATCTTTCTCCTTTTCGGGCTCATGCTCTCCACCCGCGGGCTTATCTTTTCTCTCTTTGGGCTTCATCTCTCCACCCGTGGTATCATCTTTCTCCTTTTCGGGCTAATGCTCCCCTCCCTCGGGATCATCTTTCTCCTTCTCAGGCCCATGCTCTCTTTCCCCCGGCTCATCTGCTCCTCCCTCAGCCCCATACACTATTACCAATCTCCATATCTATAAAAATGTGAAACAGCAGGCTTAAGATTAAATTAATCATGATATAATAATAGTATCTACTACGAAGAAAGAAGGAGTTCGAATATGTACTGTCAATCTTGTGGGAAAGAGAGACGGCCAAACTCAAAATTCTGCTCTTATTGTGGGTCCAAACAAGTACAAAAGCTAAGTCCTTTTACCGTTATATTTCTATCGTTACTATTATTTGGTGCCATTGGGGTTAGCATTTTTATTGTGACAAATTTTTATGGAAACAGTGCAAATAGCTTTTTCGCTGGGGCACCTGTTACGGAAAATCAGTTGAATGAAAAGGGCCCCGAGCAGGTAGCAGAGTTTACAGCTCCTGAAATAGAAAAACAAGAACTGCAGGATGAACAAAAACGGGAACTAACTGAAATCATTGCGGCTGCTCAAGAGACCGTTTATACCGTGTTTACACCATATAGTCAAGGCTCGGGCTTCTTATACAATACGGAAGGAGCAGTAATCACGAATGCGCACGTAATTGAAGGGGAAACCGATATATATGTTAAGACAATTAATGGAGTCGAGTATCCTGGTACGGTTATTGGTTATTCGAACGAAACCGATGTTGCAGTCATTCTTGTACCAGATTTAATAGGGGTAGAACCTTTTAACTTAGAAGTCTCAAATTCTTCTAATATTGGAGAGGAAATTATTGCACTTGGTAGCCCATTAGGGTTAGAGAATACTGCAACAATGGGGTATATAACAGGGAAAAACCGTAGTTTTGTCATTGATTCTTATGTCTATGAAAATTTATATCAAATCTCCGCACCTATCTCACCTGGCAGTAGTGGTGGGCCACTTATTTCGAAGTCCTCTGAAAAAATTGTTGCGATTAACTCAGCTGAAAGTCTAGAGGATGCTATGATTGGGTTTAGTATTCCACTGTATACCGTACATTCTCTTATTGAATCTTGGATTAATCAACCAATGACAGAGAAGGAGATTCTCGCCCAATATTATGGAGATGATGTTCGTTATGATTCATGGAGTGATGGATATTTTGACGGTGGCGAGTATTCAGATGATGAAGGGTTTTATCACTATTGGGAATACGGTTATAAAGATTTCTGGTCAGAGCTAGGGGATGTTCTTTGGGAATACTTTGGTGATGATGACTCATACTACGATTACTGGTATGATGAGGAGTACGATGATTATTTTGAGGAGAAATGGTCAGAGGATGGCTATTTCGATGAAAATATCTATTATGATGAAGATACTGGTGAGTGGAGTTATTATGATGAAGTAGAGGATATATGGTATTACTATGATGGTTACCTAGATGCATGGACATACTATGATGAGAACGACGGCATGTGGTATTACTATGATGAAGTGTTAGATGAATACATTCCATATTAATAAACTAAGGCCAGACTTGGATCGGTCTGGCCAGATTATGATCAAAACTCTTTCATCACCGCTTCGTATACCTCTTCCAATGATTTAGCCATATTGGATTCTACTGCCGCAACATATGCCCCCTCCACTAATGGTGCATCAACGATTTTCACGGTAGACTCTGCTAATTCCAATGCGACTTCGGCATTCATTTTAGCACTACCAAGGTCATAAAAGAGGACTACTCCTTTTCCAGTATCCGCTTTTTCAATAGCTGCCAAGACCTTTTCTACACTCGTGCCAATATCTCCTTCTTCTGTTCCACCAGCTATTTCTACTGGAACCTCATGAATGACTTGACGGATAATATCTCGTAATCCTTCAACTAGCTTTATACTGTGGGATACGAGTACAATACCAACATAACTCATCTATTCCTTCTCCTTTATCACTTCTGCCAAAGCTTCAAAAATCAAATAAGAGGAAGCAGATCCGGGATCAATATGACCAATAGATTTTTCTTTAAAATAAGCTGCCCTGCCCTTTGTAGCGATTATATCCTTGGTATTTTCCATTGCTTTTCGTGCCGATTCCGTGAGATCGTCTGGCTGAAAACCGGCTTTATGAAAATAGTCTACAACGGGTCCCCATACATCAATAAGTGTCTTTTCCCCTATCTCAGATTTCCCGCGTTGCTTAAGCCCTGTAAGTCCTGCTTCTAAACCATTAGCTAAATCTTGAAGATTCAGTACTTCTTTCACTTTAACCTCCATAGACAATTTCAAAAAAGCCGTACCATATAATGGACCAGATGCACCTCCAACTTTGGACAATAATACCATGGAAGCATCCTTCAACACCTCAAAAGGAGCGTTATACTCTTTAGCCTGTAATGCAAGAACAGCTTCTTGATATCCTCTAGCCATGTTAATTCCATGGTCGCCATCACCAATTGGTTGATCTAGTTTTGTTAAGTATACTTTATTTTCTTGGATTTTTTCATTTGCTAACCCGAACCACTTAATCATATCTTCTACATTTAGTTCCATGGAATCACTCCCTTCCTAGATTCGAAATGCAGGAGCTAATGACTCTGCATCTAGTAATTCCTTTAATTCCTCGTCTAATTTTAGTAGGGATACAGAGCATCCCGCCATTTCTAATGATGTCATATATTCGCCTACAAATGTTTTATAAATTCTAATCCCCTTATCAGCTAAAAGGGCATGAACCTTTTTGTTCACGATATAGAGTTCCATTTCCGGCGTTGCCCCTAATCCATTTACTAGTACAGCTACCTCACCAGAAAAATCATAGTCTTCCAGAATTTTCTCTGTTAACGTCGTAGCAATTTCATCGGCGCTAGCTATTAATCCACGATTAATCCCCGGCTCTCCATGGATTCCCATTCCAATTTCCATTTCATCTTCCGCTAGCTGAAAGCTTGGCGTTCCTGCTGCAGGAACCGTACAAGGCGTCAAAGCCATCCCCATGGAACGGACATTGGCTACTACCTTTTCTGCAACAGATTTCACCTCTTCCAAGCTTGCGCCAGATGCAGCCTTCGCTCCTGCAAGCTTATGAACAAAAATAGTTCCAGCTATACCACGTCGTCCTGTAGTAAATGAACTATCCTCTACAGCAACATCATCGTTAACAATGACCTTCTCCACTTGAATACCTTCCATTTCTGCAAGCTCAGCAGCCATTTCAAAATTCAACACATCACCGGTATAGTTTTTAATTACTAATAATACTCCTGCACCACCATCTACTGCTTTTATTGCTTCCAACACTTGGTCAGGTGTTGGTGATGTAAACACCTCACCACAAACCGCAGCATCTAGCATTCCCTTTCCTATATATCCAGCATGGGCAGGCTCATGTCCACTACCACCACCGCTAACAATGGCCACTTTTCCCTTTACCGGTGCATCCTTTCTCACTACTACAAATGTTTCAGGCACTTGCTTTAATGTAGTGGGATTAGCAGCGACAAGTCCGTCCACCATATCTTGTACGACTTGATTGGCATCATTGATAATTTTTTTCACTTGGCGTTCCCCCTTTGTCTCTATATAGTATGAATGGCCCTAGCGGTACATTCGTTAGGGCCATATCTATTATCGTTTAAATTCTCTTGTAGCCGCCACGGCCTTTTGCCAACCGGCATATAAATTATCTTTTTCCTCTGCATCCATTTGGTTTTCAAATGTTTTATCAATTTGCCATTGCTTAGCGATTTCTTCTTTATCCTTCCAATAGCCAACAGCAAGCCCTGCAAGATATGCTGCCCCTAGTGCTGTTGTTTCTTGTACGACTGGGCGGTCTACTGGTACACCTAAGATATCACTTTGGAACTGCATTAAGAAATCATTCTTAACCGCGCCACCATCAACACGCAATGTTTTTAACTCAATTCCAGAATCTGCTATCATCGCATCCAGCACGTCCCTTGTTTGGTAGGCTAGCGATTCTAATGTAGCTCGAATAAAGTGTTCTTTTGAGGTTCCACGAGTTAAACCAAAGACCGATCCACGTGCATCACTATCCCAATAAGGTGTACCAAGTCCGACAAATGCCGGTACTAAATATACCCCATCAGTCGACTCAACCTTTGAAGCATAATCTTCACTTTCTGGGGCATTTTTAATAATTCGTAGCCCATCCCGTAGCCACTGAATTGCAGAACCTGCAACAAAGATACTACCTTCTAAGGCGTACTCCACTTTTCCATCAACACCCCATGCTAATGTTGTCAGAAGCCCATGTTCTGACTTCACACCTTCTTCCCCCGTATTCATAAGCATGAAGCAGCCAGTACCGTACGTATTTTTTGCCATACCTGTTTCAAAGCAAGCCTGACCGAATAACGCTGCCTGCTGATCCCCTGCAATTCCAGCAATCGGAACTTCATGACCGAAGAAATGGTAATCTACGGTATGGGCATAAACTTCAGATGACTGACGAACTTCTGGAAGCATTGATTTAGGAACGGTTAGAATTTCCAACAATTCATCATCCCATTTTAGCTCATAAATATTAAACATCAATGTACGGGATACATTTGAATAATCTGTTACATGGGCTTTTCCACCGGAAAGCTTATACACTAGCCATGTATCAATTGTTCCAAACAAAAGATCACCGTTCTCTGCCTTTTCCCGTACGCCTTCCACATTATCAAGTATCCACTTTACTTTTGTTCCAGAGAAATAAGCATCGATTAATAGTCCCGTCTTATCTCGAAACAGCTCATTGTAACCCTTTTCATTCAATTCGTTACAAATATCTGCAGTTTGACGAGATTGCCATACAATCGCTTTATAGACTGGTTTTCCTGTATTCTTATCCCATACAACCGTTGTTTCGCGTTGATTCGTAATACCGATTCCCGCTACCTGACTTGGATCAGCATCCGCTTTTCTTAGTACCTCCGCAATACACGCTAATATCGAAGTCCAAATCTCATTTGCATCATGTTCTACCCAACCTGGTTTCGGGAAAAACTGTTCGAATTCCCGCTGAGCTGTTTCTACAATTTCTCCCTTATGATTAAAAAGAATCGCTCTTGAGCTTGTTGTACCTTGGTCTAAGGCTAAAATATATTTCTCTTCCATCAAGATATCCCTCCCTAATAATGACTATTATACCGCTTCTTTGTTAGTCTGACTTCTACTTGCTCCTTGTTTTTTAAAATCTTCATTCACTGCCCCTACAATAACAAGTAACATTAATCCACTCATAATCCAAAATAATACGGAAAAGTCTCCTTGAAATATGGCATGATAGAAAACCGCCCCATAAACACCACCAAAGATTGGCCCAAGCACTGGTATCCAGGAATACCCCCAATCGGAGTCCCCTTTACCAGCAATAGGTAATACCGCATGAGCAATTCTTGGTCCTAAATCACGAGCAGGATTAATCGCATAGCCCGTAGGACCACCTAAAGACATTCCGATTGCTACAATTAACAGACCAACAATTAACGGATTTAGCCCCTCCGTAAATTCATTTGCCCCAATAAACATTAAGCCTAATAATAAAACAAATGTACCTATTGTCTCCGTTAAGAAGTTTGCAAACATGCTACGCTCTGCTGGTGCGGTCGAGAATACGGAAAGCTTAGTCGCAGGGTCATCCGTTTTACGCCAATGTGCAATATATGTTAAATATACAATGACTCCTCCTATTATTGCCCCTAGCATTTGGGCTGTTACAAATAATGGAACCTTAGCCCACTCAAGCTCTCCAACAGAAGCAAAACCAATTGTTACTGCCGGATTGACATGCGCTCCTGAAATACTACCTACAGCATAAATTGCCATCGTTACTGCAAGACCCCATCCGATCGTAATAACTATCCAACCGGCGCCTTCTGCTTTGGAGTTTTTCAGTACAACGCCCCCGACAACTCCTCCACCAAAAATGACCAAAATCATCGTGCCAATTAATTCCGCCATAAACTCTGACATCTTACCCAACACCCCTTTTTCAGTTTATAAGTCCTACTACAGGAAATTTGGCCTGTTTAGGAGAGTAAACTAGAACCAAATGTCCTATTTTAAATATATTCTATTAATCTAATGAACATGTCATTATCTTAAGAAAACCCACATGATACAGCTACTTTTTCTTGTAAAGGTGTGAAACTATTTTCGCTAATTATTAGTTGAAAAAGCCTACACTTTCCTTTCCCGTAAGTGTAGGCTTCTATTTGCTAGATATAATAATCTATTTCTTATTCTGCATGGGCACTTGCAGAAGCAGAGACACGATTTTTCACCGAACCATGTGGGTCAATAACAAATTTGCGAGAAACGCCTCCATCAAATTGCTTATAACCATCTGGTGCCTCATCAATAGATATTAATGTTGCATTTACCGCTTTCGCAATTTGGGCTCTTCCACTAAGTATTGCCTTCATTAGATCGCGATTGTAACGCATTACTGGTGTTTGACCTGTTACAAAGATATGTGCCTTTGCAAATCCAAGTCCAAAGCGAATTTTTAAGGTACCTTCTTTCGCATCATCATCCACTGCACCTGGATCTCCTGTTACATACAGCCCCGGAATACCTAGCCTTCCACCTGCTTTCGTAATACCCATTATAGAGTTAAGTACGGTAGCTGGTGCTTCGCCGGCATTTTTACCATGGCCACTAGCTTCAAATCCTACTGCATCAATAGCACAATCTACTTCAGGAACCCCTAGAATCTCGGCAATTTGCTCTCCTAGATTATCATGCTCACGTAGATTAATAGTTTCACATCCGAAACTTCTTGCTTGCTCTAGACGAGCCTCATTTAAGTCACCAACAATAACTACAGATGCACCTAATAGTTGGGCTGAATGTGCTGCAGCTAATCCTACAGGTCCAGCTCCTGCAACATATACGGTAGAGCCCATTTTGACTCCAGCACTTACCGCTCCATGGTAGCCGGTTGGGAATATATCCGATAACATTGTTAAGTCTAGGATTTTATCTAATGCTTGCTCACGGTCAGGGAACTTAAGTAATTGGAAGTCCGCATATGGTACCATGACATATTCGGATTGTCCACCAACCCATCCCCCCATATCTACATAACCATAGGCAGATCCTGGACGGTCCGGATTTACATTCAAGCAAATATGGGTATCCTGACTTTTACAATTTACACAACGACCACAGGCAATATTAAACGGTACGGAGACAATATCACCCTTCTTAATAAATTCAACATCGCTACCAACTTCTACTACTTCACCAGTAATCTCATGTCCTAAAACCAATCCACTAGGAGCAGTAGTACGACCACGCACCATATGCTGGTCACTACCACAAATATTCGTTGTAATGACCTTCAAAATAACCCCATGATTACATTTTCTCCCAACATTCAGTGGGTTTACACCAGGACCGTCTCGTAGCACTAAATCCGGATAGCCAATATCCCGTACCTCCACCTCACCAGGCTTCACATAAACTACCGCTTTGTTACTCACATGAACCACTCCTTTATAATTGATGGATATTATTTGTAAGCGATTACACATTCTATCCCAACTATATCATCTTGTAACACTATTTTCAATAATCAGTAAATTGAATATTGATTTTATTTTATGACCATTTAACTGTTATTTCGACTTAATTTTCATATTACATTTAGAATATACAACTTATTCCTCGAATCTTGTTGAATTAATTTTGGGAAAAGGGACTGTTCTAACGAAGGAAAATGAACCGAATCTAAAATGAAGTAGCTTGTCCCTGTTTATTAGAAAGCGCTTTTCTTGTGGCACATATAGTGGATGCCTTCATTTTCTCATAGGGTGGTTTAGTTAATTAGCCAGTAAAAAAAGTGAACCATTATAAAAGATGATTCACCATTTTTACTAGCTATTCCGATATTTTAACCTGATATGTCCTTAACCAATAATCAATCTGACACAAATGAGCAATCAGTTGTGGCCCTTTCATCAACTGACCATACCAAGGATCTTTAAATTCCTTTCCTTCGCTTTGAACTATCGCTTCGACTTTCTTTTTATCTAGAAATTCGAATAATGGTGCATCCTTATCCGAAAGTATTTCCTTCATCCAGTTTATTACTTGCTGTGTATATTCAGGCTGGAAGGTCTTTGGATAAGGACTTTTCTTACGGTATAAAACCTCATCTGGTAAAACTCCTTCTAAAGCCTTACGCAGAATTCCTTTTTCTCGATTATTATACATCTTCATCTCCCAAGGAATATTCCAAACGTATTCTACTAAATGATGATCAGCAAACGGAACCCGAACCTCTAGACTTGCCCCCATACTCATCCGATCCTTCCGATCAAGAAGCTGTTGCATAAACCAATGAATATTTAGATAGAATAATTCTCTTCTTCTTGCATCCTGCTTCCCTTCTCCATCTAGTCGAGGAGTTTCTTCAATGGTTTCCCGGTATCGGTCATGGACATATGTTTTTAAATCAAGCTTTTCTTGCCATTTTGGCTTTAATAAATCAATTCTAGAATCAAGCGAACGTACCCATGGGAAGCCGTCCTCCGCCGAATCCGGGTCATGGAACCATGGATATCCACCAAATATCTCATCCGCACATTCACCAGATAAGCTTACCGTTGTATGCTTCTTCACTTGCTTACAGAACCAAAGTAAAGAGGAATCAATATCCGCCATTCCTGGTTGATCACGTAGTATAACCGCTTCTTTTAAGTAATGTGCCAATTCTTCCCCAGAAATTATCTCGTCATGATGATCTGTTTCAAAAGCTTGCACCATTTTGTCTATAAATGGTTTATCAGTGGATGGCTGAAATTTACTAGCGACGAAGTGTTTATCATTTCCTTCATAATCAATCGAAAAAGTAGTCAGTGTCCCTCTCCCATTATCTTTAAAATACTCCGATGCTACTGCGGTAATCGCACTAGAATCCACACCACCTGATAAGAAAGTAGATACTGGTACATCTGCTACTAACTGGCGCTGTACTGCATCAATAAAAAGTTCTCTCACTCGTTGAATCGTCTCTTCAATAGAATCCGTATGCTCCCTACTCTCCACATTCCAATAACGCCAAGTCTTTAACCCATCTTTTGAAAAGGTTAGCGAATGTCCCGCACGCAATTCTTTCATATGTTTAAAAATCCCATGACCAGGAGTACTTGATGGACCTAATCCAAAAATTTCTGCTAAACCACTATAATCAACTTCTGCTTTTACACTATCATGAGCCAATATTGCCTTTATTTCCGAACCAAATAGAAAACGATTTTCATCTTCTAAATAAAATAAAGGTTTTACCCCTATTCGATCACGTGACATAAATAGCTGTTGTCTAGCATCATCCCATATCCCAAAGGCATAGATTCCATTAAGATACTCTACACAATCTTCCTTCCATTCGATATAGGAAGTCAGTAATACTTCTGTATCAGAAGTCGTCTGAAACGTATAGCCGCGATTTAGAAGCTCTTTTCTTAATTCCTCTGTATTATATAACTCGCCATTATAGACAAGTGTATACGTATTGCCACCAGCTTTCTTTTGCATTGGCTGTTTCCCACCTTCTAAATCCACAACCGCCAATCGCTTATGTCCAAAACCCACAAAAGTATTTAACCAAAGATTCGTATCATCTGGACCTCTTAATGACAACGTATCTGTCATACGTTGAAGTATTTCCTTTTCTTCACGCACAAAATTATTCCAACTTACAATACCGGTTATCCCACACATCGCTGCATTCACTCCTAATGAATTAATTGCACCGGTATTTTCCCTGTTATCAGGAAAAATAGGCCACATATCATCATATGCAAACAAATAAACGTACATGACAAACAACTTAATATTATATGATTGGAAGGGTTTTCTATGCATGAAAAGATTTGGATTTGGTTAATTTGTTGGGGGGGTTGGCATGTGAGAAGAGTTTGGGTGGGTGGGGTGGGTTCATCTTCTTCCGCTTTAGGCCCATGTACTCGCGGAGTGGGCCCATGTACCCGCGGATGAACTTCACCCTCCTACAGGACATGCGCTCCCTTCTGCCAATCAGCCTCTTCTACCCGCGAATCAGGTACGTCCAGCACAACACTAAGTCATTTATTCTATGTAGACACTCTACATTAATCAATTACATTCACATATTGATTAATAAAATTTAGGTAGGCAAAACCTTTTACTTCTTCCTCTGAATAGTACTTTAATAAGTCATTTATTAGATTTTGATATTTCGAGGCGTCCTCTAAATCTGTGATAAAGGATGAGATACCATCAAAGTCTGATCCAAACCCGATGTTCCGTACGCCACCGAGCTCACATAGATAGTCAATATGACGAATTAAATCTTCTATACTCCCATCTTGGCGCTCATGGTTAATAAAAGGAGGCCAAAATACAACATCAATCATCGCATTTCGTTCAAACATCGCTTTAATCTGTTCATCATTTAAATTACGAGGATGTGGGCAGAGGCTATAAGCATTGGAATGACTTGCTATTGGATATTTTGCTAGTTCCATTACATCCCAAAAGGCTTTAACAGATAAATGGGATACATCTGTCAATACACCGTGCTCATTATTTAATTGGACAACCTCTTTACCAAATGCAGTTAGGCCCGCACCTCTAGGTTCTTCCACACCATCGGCACATAAATTAGCATTATTCCATGTAAGACCAATGGACATGACACCTAAACGGTAAAGTAATCGGAGCTTTGCTAAATCACTACCAAAAGCATCTGCACCCTCGAGTGTTAATACTGCACCGATTTCTCCATTTTTTAACTTCTTTATATCTTGCCACTCTTTAATATGCTTCATCTCTGGATTTGGTTCAAGAATATCGGTATGAAAAATATCAATTTGCTCAAGGGCATGCTGCCATTTTGCTTCGACAGGAATGTCCGGCATAATAAAAATAGCAAAAAACTGTACCTTCACCTTTCCTTTTTTAAGAAATCCAAGATTAGTATTTAACTCCTGTGCGTCCTTAAACTGAAGTAGTTTTTTATCATATTGTCTTTTGGAATATTGTATTTTTAATAAAGCGTCACAATGGGTATCGATTATATTCAATTTAATAATCCTTTCTCCATATAGAAAATATTACATACTCCCTTTATAGCATGCTTAGTATTATCTTAACAGAAAAAAACATAAACATTTTCCCTCCCAGCAATGGAAACACTACCGCATTCACTTAAGACAAGTAAATGCCTAGTTTTGCTTACAAGCGGAAATAAATCCCTTAAATATTGCCGCGGAGGGCGTGTCATTCGCCATAAACATATTTTCTGGATGCCACTGCAGCGCAAGGGCGAACTGGTGTTCCGCGCTTTCAATTGCTTCGATAACACCGTCACTGGCGGTTGCACTAATTTGAAGCGGATTGGGTACGTTTCGATTTGCTTGATGATGTCTACTATTTACCCTTAGTTTCGTCTCACCTGTTAAGCGATGCAAAAGGGAACCCTCTTTAACCTCAACAAAATGGGAGCCGTGGTATTTCGGCGCATTCTGCCGGTGCTGTAGTAACGTACTTGGAATTTGTGCATAAATATCCTGATACATATCCCCACCTAGTGCAATATTTAATGTTTGACTTCCACGACAAACCCCAAGAATCGGTTTTTCCAACTCCAGCATTTTCTTCATGATCGATATTTCAAATGTATCTCGTTCTGGTAAAATTGTTCCTAGATTTGGATGAGGTTCTTCTCCAAACAGAGTTGGATCAATATCGTATCCGCCTGTTGCATAAAGCCCATCTATCATCCCTGCAATCGCTGTTAAATCCTCCTCCTGCTCATAGTAAGGAAGTAATATTGGGACTCCACCAGCTTTTAAAATAGCATTCACATTATCTTTTCCTTCATAATACACATCTCCATCAAGGTCTGTCGAAGTAATCACACCAATTAACGGTTTCATTTTGGCATCCTCCTCGTAACTCTTTTGATTACTATGATACACGTACTCGTAATATAATGGGACTATTTTTTTGAAAAGATAAAGTTTTCCATTTATTATTCGACAACTATGTAAAAAGCTCCTTAGACACTACAACCCTAAAAGCTTGATCTTACTTTCGGTCTAGCGCCATAAGGAGCTTTATTATAGGGAGTAACCCCCCCCTAGCTTACTTCTTTCCGTTTACGACGAAAATGTCCTATGATTGGGAACAAGAATGATAATAAACCAAAGATTAATAACGTTAACGCTATCGGGCTATTGACAAAGACCATATAGCTTCCGTTAGAAATGGTTAATGATTGTCTAAATGCTTGCTCCATCATACCACCTAATATAAATGCTAGAATAAACGGTGGTGCGGGGAAGGAGAATAGTCGCATTAAGAATCCAATAACCCCAAATAAAAGCAGCATATACAAATCAAAGGTATTAAAACTAATTGCATACACCCCAATAATACTAAACATGATGACCAAGGATATTAGTAATGGGCGTGGTATTTTTAGTATTTTAGAGATGTACGGAATCAATGGTAGATTTAAGATTAATAGAAATACATTACCGACATACATACTAGCAATAATGCCCCAAAAAATCTCTGGACGATCGGTCATTAACAGTGGTCCTGGTTGAACATTCAAAACTAGAAAAGCACCTAGCATAACTGCAGTCGTACCCGAACCGGGAATTCCTAAACTTAATAAAGGAACAAACGCACCACTTGTTGCTGCGTTATTCGCTGTCTCTGGTGCTGAGAGACCTCTGACCGAACCCTTTCCAAACTCTTCCGGCTTTTTAGAAAGACGTTTTTCAGTAATATAACCGATGAAGGAAGCAATCGTTGCTCCTGCGCCTGGTAGAACACCGAGAACAAAGCCTAGAAAAGATTGTCTCGTCATCGGTCCTTTCATCTCTTTAAATTCTTGTTTCGTAATCTTTAGACTTCCTAGCTTATGTTTATTATCAAAGGATAAATCCTTCCGCTTAATAATGAGTGTACAAACCTCAGCAAGTGCAAATAGTCCAAGAGCAATAACTAAAAAGTCAATCCCCTCTAGTAAATTAACATTTCCAAATGTAAAGCGTTGTGTCCCTGTTTGTGCATCAATTCCAATCGTCACAACCATAAAGCCAATTACAGCTGAAATTAACGCCTTAATAGTGGATCCTTCTGACAGACTAGTAATAGCGGTTAGACCTAAGAACATTAATGCAAAATAAGCAGGCGGATCAAATGATATCGCTACACTTGAAAGGACCGGTGCAAAGATCATTAATAGTACAACACTAATTGTACCTCCAACGAAGGAGGAAACAGCTGCAATCGCTAATGCTTTTCCAGCTTTTCCTTGCTGTGCCATTGGATACCCATCAAAAGATGTTGCAACCGCCCCAGATACACCTGGTGCGTTTAATAAGATGGAGGAAGTAGAGCCACCAAATATCGCACCATAATAGACGCCCGCCATCATGACAAGGGCTGGAGCTGGATCCATTCCAAATGTTATTGGAATCATAACCGCAATGGCACTAATTGGTCCGAGACCAGGTAGCATACCAATAAATGTTCCAACAAGGACCCCTATTAAAACAAACATAATTCCTTCAAGACTTAACGCTACTTGAAAACCAGCTAAAATACCTTCAATCGATCCCATATGCTCCCTCCTTTAGAACGGCAATATTCCTTGTGGTAAATTTATCTTTAGAAAATTAGTAAATAAAAGGTACATGAATAGAGGAAACAAAATAGCTACAAGTCCATTCGTAAGATGTTTTTTATATCCTAAGAACCAAGAACAACCAAAAACAAACATGGCGGTTGTTACAACAAATCCTAATATCTCTAAGAAGAATATATATAAGAATACAAATGCGAAAACAGCCATTAATACCCCAATATCTTTTTTAGGTATATTTCTACGTGCTTTTTGCTCCTCCGTCTCGGAATCCTTCGTAAAAAATAACCCAATCGATAGTGCAATCAATAAAAATCCTAATCCCTTTGGCACTACATCAGCATCGACAATCGAATAGGAAAATGAAGGTAATTGATAAGCAAGTATGAGATATAAAGTGGCCAGCACTAGTAATACCAGGCTTACTCGTTGGTTTAATGTTTTGAACATACTTTCACCACCTCTATAAAAATAAAAAATAAACGGAAGTCAATGACATGGGAATCATTGACTTCACAGAATGGTTATTTTACTGACCTAGTCCTAACTCATTTAATAAGATTTGAACAGTATCATTTTGCTCATCTAAGAAAGCCTTATAATCTTCCGTACCTAAGAACATTTCATCCCATCCATATTGGTGACGAATAGTAGCAAATTCCTCTGATTCACTTAACTCCTTAAATTTTGCTTCATAGTAAGCAACTGCTTCCTCACCCATATTTGGTGGCCCAAAGAACCCTCGCCAATTAACAAATGAAGCGTCAATTCCTTGCTCCATCGCAGTCGGAAAATCTTCTAGAACTTCTCCAGATAATCTTTCTTCTGCCGTAATACCAAGAACCTTAATAGTTCCAGCTTTTACTTGTTCTACTGTTTCCGCAACACCAGTTGAAAATACTTCAACACTACCATTTAATAACTGGGTTAACCCAACGCCATCCGGGTCGGTAACATATTTAATTTTTGTAATATCGACACCTGCTGCTTTGGCAATCTGTACGAATTGGATATGGTCCATACTACCTGGTGAGGATGTTCCAACTACCGAAATACTCTCTGGATCCGCTTTCATATCTTCAAATAATTCATTTAAGTTATCCCATGGTGCATCTGCTCGGACAGCGAACGCTCCATAATCGGCAATAACATTAGCAATCGGTGTGAAGTCATCATAACCATATTCTGATTGTCCGTTTAATGGAACTAGAATAATAGGTGGTGAAGCAACAAATAAGTGATGATTGCTTCCATCCTGTCCTGCAACATATGCCCAACCGACAGCACCACCGCCACCAGGCTTATTAATTACGCCAATACTTTCATCAATAATTCCTGCTTCACTAAATACTTTAGCAGCCATCCTTGCTGTTGTATCCCAGCCACCACCTGCTCCAGCTGGTGCAACCATTTCAATGGCTCTATCTGGCTCAAACTCTCCCGATTCATTATCACCAGAAGTGTTATTCGCCGAACAAGCAGCAAGAATCGTTATTAAGATAACAATTGAGAAAAGTGCTAAATACTTCTTCATATTTATATCCCCCTTAAAATTCTGAAAAATCAGTGCTTATTTTCCACTATAATTCACTACTAATCTAATGTAACCGTTTTCAAAATAATGAATAAAAAAACAAAAAAATACATTTTGTTCATTTTGTTCACAGAAAAAGAGACTGTCGCATTAATCAGTCTCCTTTGTTTACTACGTGATATTTTCTTTCTGGTCGTCCCACAATCCCATATTCTAATTCCGCCGCTACTTCTCCTACCGAAATTAGATACTCTAAATATCTTCTAGCAGTGGTACGTGATGCACCTATCTTGGCTCCCATCTCTTCTGCTGTTATTCCCCCTTTTAACGTGTTTATAATGTCAGATACCTTCTCTAATGTTAATGGATCAATTCCTTTAGGAGTTTCTTTCTGATCTAACGTAGCCGATTGGTGGCCAAAGTACTTATCTAAAAATGATTGATCAACCTCCTTTTTCCTCTCGAGGTTTTCCTTCATTTCCCGGTAGCGTTGTAATGTCTCAATAAACCGTTCCATTTTTACTGGCTTAATAATATAGTCAAACACGCCATTTCGAATGATTTCACTCACCAGTTCTGTTTCCGTAGCCGCCGTAACCATAATAAAATCGATATGTGAATTTGTTTCTCGAATCGTATCTATTAGATTCGCTCCGAGAATATCTGGCAAGTAGACATCTAAAATTACTAAATCTACACGCTTCTCAGCTATTAGCTGGATAGCTGTCTCTCCATTTAATGCTCTGCCTACTACCCGAAAGCCCGAAACCTTCCCAATAAACTCTTCATGAATTTTAGCGATTCGAAAATCATCTTCCACTATGACAACATTAATCATATTCTTCCCCCGATTTTCCTTGTTTTGGAATAAATACGGAAAACACCGCTCCCCCACTTGGTTGATTATGAACTTCAATTTGACCGCCTAGCTCCTTCACCGTATCCTTAACAATGGCTAGACCATATCCTCTTTCTACATCATTCTTACTGGAATAACCTAGTTCGAATAGTTTTTGTACATCCTTATCTGGTACACCATCACCAGAATCCGCTATCTCGAAGACAATATCCGCTCCTATATCTGTCCCAAAAAAAATAACTTCTTTCTTTTCCTTTTTCTCCACTGCCTCCAATGCATTATCTAGTAAATTTCCTAGAATGGAAATCATCTTGGCCATATCTATATGCTTCGGCAACTCGCTTATATAACTGTTTCCATCTACTTTAAACTCAACCTTCTTCTCCGATGCTTTCCCCATCTTGCCCAACAATATTGCTTGTATTGTTCGGTCCTTTATCTGTTCCATTAATATTCTATTAGCATGAATCGTTGCCCTTGATTCTAGTTGAATTAGATCAATTGCTTCTTTATAATGCCCTAATTGTAACAGTCCAGATAGAACATAGAGTTTATTCGTATACTCATGGGTTTGTGCCCTTAGATCTTCTGAGTATTTTTCTTACCTCTGATAACGTATTGAGCATTTCATTAATTTCCGTCTTATCCCGAAAGCTCGCTACCACTCCAACTACGTTTTGCTTCTCATCCAATATTGGTGTTCGATTAACAATTACAAGGCGGTTATTTAACACCATTTCATCATCTCTGACTGCTTTCCCTGATTTTAAAACGTCATACATTTTAGTATTAGGAAACACTTCTTCAACTCTTTTATTCGTATAATTATCTATTAATCCAAGTATCTTCTGGGCAGATTCATTCATAACCGTAATTCTACCATGAGAATCTATTGCAATGATCCCTTCTTTTATCGATGACAAAATAGCACTTCTATCCTGAAACAATGATGCTATTTGATAAGGTTCTAGACCAAACGTGTCTTTTCGTATATTACCGGCAAGCATCACACTGCCAATTATCCCCAACACTATAATCACTACTGCCGAGCCACTAAATTTTTGTAAGCTATTATAAATAATCGCTCGAATATCATCGAGCATAAATCCAACAGAAATAATGCCAACTACTTCTCCATCCTGATTGAAAACCGGAGCTTTTCCTCTTAGAGATGGACCTAGACTACCATCTGCTTTGGAAATATAGTATTCGCCATTGTTTAACGCTCGGTCATTATCACCACCAACCATCCGTTCCCCAATTCTCTCTCTATCTGGATGTGCATAGCGAATACTATCTGCATTTCCAATCACAATAAACTCTGCCCCAATTACCTCTCTAATTTCTTCCGCAATTGGTTGGAGAACCTCTGATGGATTTTCCAGTTCAAACGCTTCCACTACAGTTGGTATGATGGATATCGTCGTTGCGGCATTTAAAGCACGCTCCCCAATATGCCTCTCTGTATCCTTTGATTCTAAATAGGCGAAAATACCGATTAGAGAAATTGTAATAAACGTAATTAAACTAACAATTAACACTAGTATTTTGGATTGTAAGGAAATTTTCTGCAAGTAGCACCACCCTAGAGCATTAATATTCTAAATTTACCATATTCATAGTCTTATTTAAATACAGAAGATTACGTGAAGTATTGTATAATTTGATTGTAATGTAGTATAAAACCATTTAAAAAGGAGCCTCCATAATGGAAGCTCCTTTTCCAGAGCAAGCTACTTGTTCCCATTTTGCATACTCTGTTCAGCGATTTTGATCATTCGTTTGACCATCTCGCCACCCACGGATCCGTTTTCGCGTGCAGTTGTGTCCGCACCAGGCTGAACACCAAGTTCATTTGCAATTTCCTCTTTCATTTGGTCAATTGCATTCCTTGCACCAGGCACTAACAATTTATTATTGTTTCTAGCCAAAACCGATCACTCCCTTGTGGGTAATGGAACAGAAGATTCTGTTCCATATTAGGGTGCGAATAATGGTTACTTATTATACTTTTAATCGAGTTAACATAAGCTTGACAGTACTTTTTTACTACTTTATATTTTTAATAATAAGACTCTTCTAATATAAAACATTAGAATTGGGGGCTATATGATTGAACGTTTATCAAGATACTACAGAAAGCGAAGAGCGTATAAATGAACTGATTCAAGATGTAGAGGAAAAATATTTTATTGGTAGAAGTAAAGAGTTAACGTTCTTTCAAGAGTATATTCGAGAAGACAATCCAGGTCAAAAAATCATCCATTTTTATGGTGAAGGTGGAATCGGTAAAACCTTTTTATTACATGAATTTGCTAGAGTTGCAAAACAAAAACAGATTCCTTTTTTCCTACTCGATAGTCAGGACTTTGTACAAAACGTTCAAGGGTTTATTGATCATTTATATCAAACTTTGGCTTGTCATCAAAACGAACCATTGAACTATTCACCACAAATAAGCTTACAAGATTGTCTTTCTCTAATTGATCGGTTTCAATGTCGAGTAATCATTACAATAGATACATTTGAACAAATGGAGTTAGAACGTTGGTTTCGAAATACCTTTATTCGATTTTTACATCCAAGTGTCACGATCATTCTAGCAGGAAGAAAACCTTTAATCGGAGAATGGCTGGAATCCCCTGCATGGAGAAAAATTACTAGACAGATAAAATTAGAGCCCTTTACCGTGGAGGAAACAAGTAATTTACTGGAACTAAATGGTTTTAATAATAATCAAGAAATAAGAAAAATATGGGAGTTTACTAAAGGTAATCCATTACTATTAACACTCGCTACTATAATTAATCTCTCAGAGGAAGAGCATAATCGAAGTTTTAACAATAACATAGATATTTTGACTACCCTTACCAAAAGATGGTTAAGAGAGGTAACCAATGAAGGATTAACAAGAATGGTAGAAGCTGCTGCCATGTTTCATCAATTTGATCAACATTGTCTATCCGAGGTACTAAATCGTGAAATACCTAATCAAGAATTCTACCAACTTACCTCTCTATCTTTTGTAAAAAGGTCACGAAGGGGATGGAGTATACATGATTTAGTTCGTGATGCTATTCGTATAGAACTCCAACAACGTAATCCCAACCAATATGAACGAATAAACAAAAAAATTATTGATTTTTATTACCATCGAATTGCCAAACGACCAACGGAAGAAGATATTGCTTCTTTTTTTTATCATCTTGGAGATGATGTTATTCAATCGGTCTTCTTTCACGATGCCACATTTGATAACGCTATGTATTTAGAACCGATTGGCGACCATAATTTTCATGCTGTAGAGGATTTCTTTGCCTATCTAAAAAATAATCCAACAATGACAAAGACCCATTATTTTAATCGAACAACTAACCATTCCTTCCAATTCCATTCACCATTAGTACATAAACAACATGAGCAGGAATTAGTTGGACCTGAATACATTAAAAAAATCGGTTATAACGGTTCAAGCTTACTAAAAAACATTCATGATGAGGTAATCGGTATATCCATTATTGTTCCAGTTAATGAACAGACATTACCCTTCCTTGCAACTCAGCCTGTTTCTAGTGCATATTTTGGTAATTTGACCAAGGAGGAAATAGACTTTTATAATGTACCAGTAGAAAAGACTGCCGGATATTATATCCGTTACCAAGAATATAAAGATCCAACTAATAATTCTGCCCGTTCATTTTTATTATATAGTCTATTACCATTAATCTTTTCAGGTGGAAAAATTTCTACATCCACCCCTTTACGATTCTATCAGGATTTGCTATACAAATTTGGGTTTCAAACCGTACCAGGGGCAGAGCATCGTGATTTTGAAACAGATGTCCCAACCCCGACATTCTTATTGGATTTGAGCGGACCGAAACTACTACCATATCTCAAACAATTCTTACACGATATTACCCAACAACAGAAGTTAGATATATTAGCAGAAAAGTTTTCCTTAACAGAAAGGGAACAGGATATTACGAAATTGATTCTAGAAAACAAAACGATTGCTGAAATTGCTAGTGAATTGTTCATTGCTCAAATTACGGTCAAAAAAAGTCTAAGCAGGATATATCATAAAGCAAATGTCCGAAATAGAAGTCATTTCTTAAAGAAGATGATGGATATTCTATAGAAAAGACGTCTCCAAGAGCCTGAATTCTTTGGATGACGTCTTTCATTTTAGTCTATTAAATTATGCTCTGAGCAAAAAAGATTATTCGGGTCATATTCCTTTTTAAGCGCTACTAATTTATCCGCAATAGCTCGATAAGCATTTCGAGTTACTTCCTCGTTATCCTGTGTGCTATTTAAATAAGATATTTGATTATAAGAATAGGGAAGAAGCTTTTTATATAAGTTATCGAACCATGTTTGCGTTTTTGATGGATCGCTACTAATCTCAGCTTCAATTACTAGAAGGTAGCTCGCATCACGAATATAAAATGCTGTTTCTTGATGGGAGATTTGGTTTACTTTACCATGCATTTCGATAAGATGAATGACGACGAGTAGTTCACTCTCATTGACTTCATCCATAAGCAGTTGAATAACATCCGGGTGTAATTCATTAAAGAATAAGGAAATTCCTTCAAACGTAATCCCCTCTTGAATATACGAGTCAAATTTACATTGCATGTCACCATACAGGGTGATTTCTGTATTATCAGCAAGTGGTGTAGCTAGCTCCAACAATGGTTGAATTATTTCTTGTTCTGACTTTATATTTAACTCCCCGACATACATTCCAACTAACCTTACACATGGAAAGTTTTGGTTCATTTTTGTTATGATAATATTAAATGAGATATCCTCAACCGCATGCTGACGATATCTCTCAGCTTTTTCTAGTATTTGTTTACAATCTTTATAATCATAAACAACATCTATGCCTAGAATATATTGACCGACAGGATGTAATTGAAATTCAAATTTTGTTACTACACCAAAGTTAGCCCCAGCACCTCGAATTGCCCAAAAAAGCTCTTGATGTTCGAATTTATTAACGTAGAGTAATTGACCTTCTCCCGTAACAAGATGAACGCCGACGACATTGTCACTTGTCAGTCCGTATTTCCCTCTCAAATGTCCGATTCCACCACCTAATGCAAGGCCTGAAATGCCGATTTGAGAGTTCATCGATAACGGAACTGCCAATCCATATTCTTGAGTTATCCTATCTACCTCTGCCGTTATCGCGCCAGCTCCAACAATGGCCAATTTACTAATTTCGTCTACTTGAATCTCATTCATCTGGGAGACATCTATGAGCACGGCATTATCTTTAACCGTTTTCCCTGCCGGATGAAAACCTCCCCCTCTTACACTAACCTTTAATCCATGTTCATTGGCATAATGGACAGCCTCCAGTACATCTTGTACACGTTGGCATTCAAAGATCACAGCAGGATATCGATCAACATGAGAATTCCATACTTTTCGTTTTAAGTGATATAAAGGGTGATCACATTCAATTTTCTGGCCAGACTTTTGTTCGATATCTTGACCCATGAAAATTCCTCCATTTACTAGTAACGATAGGGTACACCTACTCCGTATTTCATAGCTAGAAATTAATACACCCCTGTTAAAACTAGAATATCATATGACAGTATATTTGTAATGTATACCTAGGTATATATTTTAATAGACTACTTATTATGTTATGGAATAGTTGTCTGGTATTTTCTGCCCCCATTTTCTTTGTAACAAGTATGTTAGAACAATAAGTACAACAATTCCAATTGCAAGAGACAATAGTGCTGATCCTGTAACTCCTGCTATAAAGAAAGAAACTAATCCGCTAATTCCAGCAGTGATGGCAAATGGTGTTTGGGTATTAACATGATCAATATGGTCACTGGCACTTCCGGCTGATGAGAGAATTGTTGTATCAGAAATTGGCGAACAATGATCACCAAAAATACCTCCACTTAATACCGCAGCAATGGCTAAAAACATAGACATCTCATCCATTGCATGTGCTAATGGCATGGCAATCGGTACCATAATGGCAAAAGTGCCATAAGATGTTCCAGTCGTGTAGGCAACCACTCCTGCTACAATAAATAATAGGATAGGAATCATTGCTGGTGATACAGACTGCTCAGCAAGACCTACAATAAAATCTGCCGTACCAAGTGCTTGTGTTACGCTGCCTATAGACCATGCTAATGTTAGTATAATATAAACTAACATCATACTTTTGAAACCGTTTACAATTAATTGCATGGATTCTTTAAAATTAAAAAGTTTCTGTTGTAGGCCCATTAGCAATGCTACTACAATTGCGGCGAAGGCAGCAATTAATATGGATAGTCCTCCATCCGCTTCTCCTACAGCAGTAACTAAATCATTTTCTGGAAATCCACCAGTCCATAGAAACATTGGCGGTATCATACCAAGAAGTACAATGATTGGAACTAAAAAATTGCGTTTCTTTGGATTCCCCGGTATTGTCTCGAACTCATGCATCGAATCATCTGAAGGAGGCTCAGCTCCATCTCTGAGAACTTTCCCTGTCGTTCTTGCCCTGTATTCTGCCTTTGCCATTGGACCGAAATCCCACCGTTTGAAGATAACGATAGCAACTAAAAGTAGTGCTAATATCGAGTAAAAATTAAACGGTATTGTTGCTAAATACGTAACATATTCCGAACCTGAAATTCCAAGTTCCACAAATTGTGCGCCAATTAATCCCATCACAAATACGACCCAAGTCGATACTGGAGCAAGTAAACATAATGGTGCTGAAGTCGAATCGACTATATAGGCGAGTTTCTCTCGCGATACACGCATCTTATCGGTTACCGAACGCATAACACTTCCTACAGTAAGCGCATTGAAATAATCCTCAAAAAAGATAATAACTCCAAATAGCATCGTCGACCCCTGTGCACCACGATCGGTTTTTACTCTTTTCGAAATGGATTGAGCAATCGCCTGAGCACCACCTGTTTTTTGTAAAAATGCAACTAATACGCCAAACAAACCACAATAAAGCAATACAGTAGCACTCCACTCATCCCCTAAATTTGGTAAAATAAATTCACTAAAGCTAGCATACATGCCGAGTAATGGGTTCCAATCATGAACCATAGTAGCCCCAATCCAGACGCCGGCAAATAAGGCAGGTATGACACTTCTAGTAAATAAAGCTAGCAGTATCGCCAATACTGGTGGTAAAAGTGATAATATCCCAAATTCCACTGTTATTCCCCCTCTTTCCATTTTAGAGATATACTCCCCCTATACTTTATGTATGGAACAGTTTAGTAAAAAATTCCTTCAATAAGAGGAAGCGATGATTTTACACAGTTTTTCTATTCACTTTCTTCCATGTTCGAACAAGTCCATTCACTATTGGTTTAATAACCTCCTTTTCAGTATCATATTTAAGATGAGATAGTGGATTCCAGCTAGTAAAAATGCCACCTACATTTACTTGAACATCTTCCGTAACCGCTTGGTTATAAGCTTCATTTATTCCTTTTAAAGGAAATGCGAGAATATCATCTTTATCATAGAAGTTTAGCCATTCCCCTTGTAAATTGGGATAATATAGTTGAACTAATGGCGAGGGGACCGCTATCGGTGAACCAAAATCAATATAACGTAGGGACCACATCGCCATCGGACTACCTAATGTATAAAAAAGTGTTAGCGTCTGACATTGTTCAATTGCATTCTGACTCGTACAATATTTCGTTTCCTTGCCAATGTTTTCTTGCTTGTATTGCAAGTCATAAAAGTAATTACTTGCGATAATCGTACCAAGGCTATGACTTATTACACATAGAGGTGCCTTCTCACCGGCCTTCTCCCGTAAACGTTGCATCGACTTTGCCAGTAAAGCGTGAACCTTATCATAATTTTGATTCTCCATTTTTGTAGGTTGATAGGCTACAGCATCTGCAAGAAATTCTAATACAAATCGGCGCAGCCGCGAATATCTTAGTTTCCTGTATGTCTTGAGTTGTTCCCATAACTTCACTTGTTCAGCAGCAAAGACACTAGACCAAAACACTGGTTCAAATACAATCTCTTTATCTGCTTTTTGTTCTGGTAGCATATTGTTAAATTCTTTCGTAATTCTAGCTATTAACTTATCTGCAAAATTCACCTTAGGAGTGCCAGCGCCATGAAGAATCAATACGGCAATTTTTTGACTCATCAAACCTCCCCCTTGGATTCATAAGACATGCCTTTTTCTTATTTTACAGAAAAGTGGGTAATTTTAAAAGATAAAGATTAGTTATTTTTCTTCTAGATCTTCTATAATCCCTGTCTTTTTATAATCCCAAAGTATCGTCCACTTTCCATCTAAAGAAGTAGCATAAACATCCTGTACAATCTCAAAGTTCCCGTACAATCCTTGGTAATATTGGACAACAGTAACTTTATAAACTTCATCGATTGGTTCAACTTCCTCTTCTATTTGCCAATTGCGAATCAGCTTTGCTTTTTCCAACGTAAAGGTAAACGTATTAACTCCAAAATGATGAAAGAAAACATGCGGCCTATCTTGTAAGTAATCACCTTTGTCAAATCGTTCCTTCATATATGGATGGAACATTTCCCATGATTCAGAAAACGCCCCCTCCTGTTCATATTCGTAAAACTTCTCAACTGCTTTCTCTGCATGATTGGAAGGTGTTTGAAAAATAAAAAAATAAACAAAACCACTAAGAAGTAAGACAATAATTACGAAGAATATAACGATAAAAACCCTTCTGTTCCTATTTCGGTTCATTCGTAACCCTCCCATTTGAGATTGGACTACTTCATAACTATTCGATGCAAAAGATAATTATAAGTAATTTACTAATAAACAAGTTCCACAATAGGTTAAGGATATTTGTCGACTTAGTACCAAAGTTTTGCCATAATTTTGTTGCACTATTTAAAATATTAATACATATAATTTCTTGGAGGTGAAAATTCATGTCAACTTCTCGAATCATGAAATGGATAACGGGTGGTTTAGAAGCTTTGTTAGGGTTTCCGATTTTAGGTGCTACCATAATTGTTGGATTACTTTGGACGCCACTTTTAGTCATGTTATTTCTACATATCATCACTTTAGTTCTGACACAAAGAGATGGTGGCGCATCTACAGGAAGTATCCTCGGTATTATTACTTCTTGTATTGGTTGGATTCCATTCGTTGGAATGATTATGCATATTCTTTCTGCCATTTTCCTCATGATTAATGCCGCAAAACCAGATAATGCTTCAATAGGTGTAGCTTCTTAACAGTAAGATGGGGTTCGGACAAATTTAAACAAAGGTAATAAAAAACGAACCATCACCACATTAGCCCCCGGAAATATACGGAGACTCCTGTGGGAGGAAAGGCATCGGTGAGACCCCAAGGGAGCGTTAGCTCCGAGGAAGCTCACCAGCCACCCGACGGTAAAGAAGACACTGCGAGGTTTTCTCGAGCAGATGTCGCACTTATACTGTGATAAAGTGTAAAGAAGACACTGCGAGGTCTTTTCAAGCAGATGTCGCCCCCTGTACTGGAAGCAACCGCAAGTATATTTCCGGGGCGGTTCTGATGCGCTAACTTTAATGTTTGGTTTATCCTATGTTAGAAATAGTTTTGTCCCATCCTCTTTTCTGATTTATTCCTTTCCATATTCTAGTAAATACATGTAAACGTAAAAAAACCACAGACAACACATAGTCCGTGGTTTTCTTTACCGTACAACCATTGCATGGCTTCCAGCTTTCTTATAAATTTCAAAAAATTGATCCATCGGATAGGATACATTTCCTTTTAACGGATCCATTACAAATACTTCCTCTTCACTAAATCCAGTCAACACTACCGTATGCGAATTTCGGATAACATCGATTGATTTTTCAGTCCCATGCACATACCAAGAATAATTAAATAATGGCTCCTTAAGATCAATCGTAGTCCAAACAACTACTGGAATCCCTTCCTGAACATAATTGTTTAACAATTCTTCCGGACTACTTCCTGTTATGTCTTCTGTTTTATGATGTCCCCCCACCTCTTTAAAATAGCGGTTGACTGTCTCTATAATAGGTGGGGCATAACTAAAGAACCCTTGGTTTCTACTTCTTGGTTCACCTGCATAAGCATTATATGGGTCTGCACCATATAGCTTACCATTCTTAACCTCGAAGGGAATCTTTGGTAAATACTTATCAGAAAGTACCGTTTTGTCTACTTCATACCCATAATAATGTAAAACGGAAGCTAATGAGGTAACCTCACAACCATTCGGTAGCTCTGGTTCTTGTAACACAGTATCTACCGATAAATTCATTTCAGTCACAACGACTTCATCTTGATCTGTTCGTTCATAAGTGGTAACGGAGGGTTGAACATTATTCTCTATAGCAATTTCTTCCTCCTCCGATAACAATGCTATGGTTTGAGGATCTGTATTTAATTGATATGGCCAGTAAATATCCGTTTGGATAATTTGATAAGTTTTATTTTGTGGAAGGTCATTAGTCCGTACAACACCGTCACTTCCGGTAGTGAGCTCTGCTAGAACTTCTTCTGTTTCTGAATCAAGCAGTTGAAATGTAACATCTTTAATTGGAAAGCCTTGTTGAGCATCGATACTCACAATGGTTATTACTCCTTCATTCTTATCAAATACCTCAGAGACAAAAGCATTTATCTTTTCGCCTTTTAACACGACAAGAATAATACTTAAAAACAGAAAAAAGAAGAGTATCGAATTTCTAATGATAAGTTTCACCTATGAGCAACTCCCTACCATGCTCTGATTTCATCATCATATAAAACTGCTTGCTTAGTCCTCCATATCAATAAAGAAACGTTTATACCACACTAAAAATACATAAACCGTCCAAATATAGCGAGCACGGTTAGCTTGCCCGTGATAGTGCTCATCCAGAAACTTTAATAACATATCCGTATGGAAGAATTGTTTCGCAATATCAGATTCAAAAACTTCTCTCACTTTATTATAGTACTTCGATTGTTTAAGCCATTCTCGGAATGGTACAGGAAATCCAACCTTTGGACGATTTGCCCATTCATCTGGTAATACTTCATTTGCTGCTTTACGTAAAACATATTTTGTATCAATATCATTTACCTTTAAATGTGCTGGAATTTTTCCTGCCATTTCCATCACTTCTTTATCCAAGAATGGAACGCGAAGTTCAATAGAATGTGCAGAACTCATTTTGTCTGCCTTTAATAGTATATCTCCAGGTAACCAGTGCTTCATATCGACATATTGCATCTTCGTCACATTGTCTTTACCTGGAACTCTTTCATAGGATTCACGTACAATTTCAACTGCAGTTGGTGCATCCTTATAATCATCCTTTAGGACTTTCATGGCATCCTTCTCATCAAATACCTTCGCCTGGCCAATAAACTTCTCCTCAACCTTTTGACCACCTTTTACGAAGAATGTAGTAATTCGATTTTCTGGAAGTTTCTTGGCAATATTAGATAAAATGCGTCGGAAAATAAATGGTATTTTCTCATAGGCACGCATTTCTTTTGATGTTTCATACCATGCATACCCACCAAAAATTTCATCTGCACCCTCTCCGGAAAGAAGCACTGTTGCATGCTGACTTGCAAGCTCTGCTAAGAAATATAGCGGCACAGAAGAAAGATTAGATTGTGGCTCATCCATATGATATTGAACCGTAGGAATGATATCAAAGAACTCATCTGCACTGATTATTTTCTTATGATTTTCAATTCCTAATTGCTTGGACAGATCTGCAGCGATATTAGTTTCATTGAAAATACCTTCGTAATCCTCAAAACCGACTGAGAAGGTTTTGTCTGGCTTTAGAAGTGCTGTAATATAACTAGAATCCACACCACCAGATAAGAAGGATCCCACTTTCACATCACTGATACGATGGTACTTAACAGATTCCTCCATTGTTTCTTTGATTTGTTGAACATAGTATTCTAGTGAATTTTCCTCTGTTTCAAATGGCACATCCCAATATTGGTTAATTTCCATTTCACCATTCTTATAAATCATATAGTGACCAGGTCTAAGCTTGTAAACTCCTTTAAAGAACGTTTCATCAAGCGCAGAATATTGGAACGTTAAATATGGCTTTAATGCTTTTTTATTTAATTCCTTTTGGAAACCAGGGAATTTCATAAACGATTTAATTTCTGATCCAAAAAGTAAAGAATTATCAGTAGTATTTTGTGTATAATACATAGGTTTAATACCAAAGAAATCACGAGCGATAAATAACGACTCATCTCTTTTATCCCATAATGCAAAAGCAAACATTCCTCGAAGCTTTTGAAGGATTTCTACTCCATATTCTTCGTAACCGTGGATGATTACCTCTGTGTCACTTTGGCTTTTAAATACATGACCTTTTTCCTTCAAATCATCCATTAAAACTTGGTAATTATAAATTTCCCCATTAAAAATTAAGGCAATCGAGTTATCCTCATTAAACATTGGCTGACTAGCATCGGGTGTTAAATCAATAATTTGCAATCTTCTAAAGCCTAATGTAACATTTCCATCTACATGATAGCCGTCACTGTCTGGACCTCGGTGCCCAATAGTATTCATCATTTCTTGTATAACGGTTGCTTTATCTATATCAATTGTCTTGGTTGCGAATCCAACAAAACCACACATGGCAGTATCTCCTCATATTTCCAATTCTACTATGTTATCTAACTAGTAGTTTATTTAATTCTTCCTTAAATTTATACCTATTAATTTTACCAAGTTAAGGAGACAATCTCAAGAGGGAACACAACAGTATTCGGCATTATTCGACTAAACTTAAAATAATGTGGAATAAGAATCAATCGGGGGACGACTGATTCTTATTTATTTTGACATGATGAGGATGCCTTGCGAGGAGGATTGAGGGATTTTATTGGATTATGTAGTAAGAATGAGAAGATTAGAGTGTATTCAATAGTTTTATTTCGGATAGGCGACGGTTTGTAGCGGCAATAATTTCAAGAAGTTGTACAATTGTTTTTTCGTGTTGCTCCACCTTCCTTTTTAACTCTAAAAATTCATTATAGTTCACTTTACCCCCTCCTTTCTTCCTTGGTTATATCATAAACAAAGACAATAGAATTTTTCCAATTGCGATTTTTAGTATTTTTGACCTAATTCGACAAGAAAAAGCTAATAATCATACATTTTAAGGGAAATTTTTATAGGATAATTTTATTTTAGACCGCTTAATTTATAAGAAAACAAATTAATTTCTTTTTTTCAACATCATTCGACATTTTCATTAGGTAACTTGTCCTATAACCGATTAAATTGCAGTTTTCTCGAATAAAAAATGATATTGCTAATATACTTGGTAACATGGATTAAAGGAGGTTATTGGCATGCCTGGAGGTTCATTTTCAAAAGAAGTAGATGTACCTATTGAAGTTGTATGGGGATTTGTCAGCGATATGAACAAATGGGCTCCACTGGTCCCTGGTTATATCGAGCACAAGGTTCTCAATGAAAAGCAGTCCACTTGGAAATTTAAAGGAGATGTTGGAAAGCTACAGAAGACAGTTAGTATGAGAATTGATATTGTCGACTGGAAAAGGCCAACTACAGTAAGTTTTACGTTAACGGGATTAAGTGAAAATGTAACGGGTAGAGGGTATTTTGAAGCAAGAACGATAACAGACTTCCAAACCGAGATGACTGGAAATTTGAACATAACAGCAAAAGGTTTGATGGGACCTGTCATTAATCCTATTTTAAAAACATTAGTTCCAAAAGCAGTAAGGCGACTAACAGAATCAATTGTAGTAAAAATAATGGATAATCAACGGCAAGTGGCAAGAGGTTATTAAACAGAGCGAACCTTCAGAGATTAATGAGAGGCCAAAACGAGTCAGTTCGTTTTGGCCTTTTCTTATGCTTGTGTCATTTCCCATTCATGAATTTCATAGCCTCTTGCACCTTTTAGAACATAAGGATCCTTTTTCACCATGTCTTCTACTTGTTCTAATAAATCAGCTTTATATATTACTAATCCACCTGCTCCATCCACAAATCGTCCCTTTGCAAAAATAAAGCCTTCCTCTTGTTTCTCCTGTAAGAACTGTAAGTGTTCTTCGCGATACTGTTTACTTTTCTCTTCATCCTTCATCGGTAAAAAAACGGAAAAAAATTTCATAAGGTAGTCCTCCATCTAAGGATATTTATTTGTTATTGATATCATATTTTCAGGCAGTTTGCCAAATACTACTACCAGCACTTGTGTAATTTCCCAATTCTATCTTAACTCTCCTGAAAGGATGTTTCGTTAAATGAATTTAAAAGCACTTGGGATTAAGTTTATCATAAATATGATTATCGTTTTTTCGATTTTTGGCATATTTTATGATGCTTCCTTAGTTAATTTATTTATTATCAGTGTATTAACCACTGCAGTTGCATATGTTGTTGGTGATTTGTTTATCTTAAGACGTTTTGGAAATGTCGTAGCAAGTATTTCTGATTTCTTTTTAGCTTTTGTAACGTTGGCAATGCTTGGGATTATATTTATTCAAACGGACATGCCTATCGTATTAGCTTCCTTATTCGCAGCTTTTTTCATTACAATCACCGAACCCTTCCTACATGCGTACATGCAAGAAAAAGGACCGGATGAAAAGAGTACCCGTCCACTAACTAGAGGAAGATATCAAACCGAAATTGCAGAGGAATCCACACCAAACCGTATAACAAGAAAGACTGATAAGAGAAGAGATCCAACCAAATAATAATGATGCTAACAAAAGTGCCAGTACTATCTTGGAGCATATATAGTATCTGGCACTAATCATTATAAACGTTTAAATTGCTCTACAACATGATCCACCGTGAAACCATATTTCTCCATCACTTCCTCGCCTGGTGCTGATTGACCAAATTTATCAATACTCATCACTTTCCCATTTAAACCAACATAGTCTTTCCACCCAATTTTGGAACCCATTTCAACAGAAAGCCGTTTCGTTAGTTGTCTTGGAAGAACAGTTTCTTTATATTCATCTGGTTGTTGATCAAAAAGATCCCAAGATGGCATGCTTACTACATTGACATAAATACCTTCCATTGCAAGTTCTTGTTGTGCAGATAATGCTAAATTCACTTCAGAACCTGTTGCAATGATGATTCCACAAGGATCTGCTACTGGAGATACAACATATGCTCCTTTTGTCACTCCATTCATTGCCAGTTTACTAGTTTCCTTCAGTGTAGGGAGTCCTTGGCGCCCTAATACTAGAATGGTAGGCTTGTCGGTGGATGATATGGCTATCTTCCAAGCGACTTTTGCTTCATTGGCATCAGCAGGTCGAATAATAGATACTCCAGGCATGGCACGGAGCGACGCAAGATGTTCAACCGGCTGGTGAGTTGGTCCATCTGCTCCAACTGCCACACTATCATGCGTAAATACATAAGTTACCGGTAATTTCATTAAAGCAGCTAAACGAATTGCCGGACGTAAATAGTCGGAGAATACAAAGAATGTACTTACAAATGGTTTTAAATAATGCAGTGCCATCCCATTAGCAATTGCTCCCATAGCAAATTCTCGGACACCGAACCACACATTTCTTCCACCATAACTACCAGGTTTAACATCACCATAATGAATTAAATTAGCTAGAGTAGAAGAGTGTAAATCAGCTGCACCACCAACAAGTTCCGGAAACCTATCCGCTAAAGAATTTAACACCTTACTAGCTGAGGCCCTTGTCGCAATTGATTGTCCTACAGCAAAGTTAGGGAGATTCCCATCCCATTTATCTGGTAATTCTCTATTTACTATCCGTTTAAATTCATGAGCTTCAATAGGATAATCCGCTTCATATTTAGCCAATAGCTGATTCCACTCTTTTTCCTTTTGTATTCCATTTTCACGTATAGACCGAAAATCCTCATATACCTCGTCTGGAACATAAAATTCCTCTTCAAAGTTCCATCCGAGGTGTTTTTTCGTGCGTTTAATCTCTTCTTTTCCAAATGGATTACTATGTGCCTTATGTGTACCTTGTAATGAAGGGGAACCATAACCGATTACCGTTTTCACTTCGATTAAGGTTGGACGCAGCTCTTCAATTCGTGCTAGGTTTAGTGCTTCTTTTATTTCCGTTATATCATTACCATCTTCAACACGAATGTACTGCCAATGCATCGATTCAAAACGTTTTTGAATATCTTCTGAGAACGAATGTTGGAGATCACCGTCTAAGCTAATATCGTTGGAGTCATAAAGGACAATGAGACGCCCCAAGCCAAGATGTCCTGCCAGTGATGCTGCTTCATAGGAAACACCCTCCATTAAATCACCGTCACCACAAATAGTATAGGTGAAGTGATCGACTATCGGATAATCTTCACGATTAAAGACTTCAGCTAAGTATCTTTCCGCAAGAGCCATCCCTACTGCTACTGGTATGCCTTGACCAAGTGGGCCAGTAGTGGCTTCTACTCCTGGGGTATGACCATACTCCGGGTGTCCTGGAGTTTTACTATTCCATTGTCTTGTATTCTTTAAATCGTCTATTGTAATATCAAATCCTGTTAAATGAAGTAAATTATACAACAGATTCGAACCATGACCTGCTGAAAGAACAAACCGATCACGGTTTGCCCAAGTTGGGTTTAGCGGGTTAACAGATAAATAGTTTTTCCATAGTGTATATGCCATTGGTGCCGCCCCCAAAGGCATACCGGCATGTCCATGCTGCGCTTTTTCTACACTATCAAGCGTCAACGTACGTATCGTATTAATCGATAGCTCAGATCGTGCTTTTTCTGTAATTGTCATCCATTATTCCTCCATTTCTTATGTGTTCTGTAATTATGTATCCAAAATAATGGTTAGACCCGAATCCAGATTATTCCTATCAATACTAAATTGGATTCGGGTCACGGACCATTATTATTAATTTTTAGCTATTTTCTTTTTATAAGGTATTGCCATAAGCAATAGAATAACTACTAAGCTAATTACTATGGCAATTGTTCCAAAATAGTTCGCAAGTGATCCGAAGAAAATACCGGCTACACCGAAGTCAGCATCGGAGAAGGTAGAGTTTGCAAATCCTAGATCTCCAAGTACTGGCATTAAGAATACTGGTAAGAACGAGATGATAATTCCATTAACGAATGCGCCAAGTATAGCGCCTCGAACTCCACCAGTAGCATTACCAAATACCCCGGCTGCGGCACCTGTAAAGAAGTGAGGCACAACACCTGGTAAAATAATGACACTACCTGTAAAGGCCATTACAACCATGGATACAATACCCCCAATAAAGCTAGAGAAAAAACCAATTAATACCGCGTTTGGGGCATACGTAAATACAATTGGTACATCAAGTGCCGGCTTTGCATTAGGTACTAGTTTTGTGGAGATACCTTGGAATGCTGGAACAATTTCAGCTAATACTAATCGTACCCCGGCTAAAATAATGAATACCCCTGCTGCAAAATTCCCAGCCTGGATTAACGAGAATACGATATAATTTGTGCCGTCACTTAATTGCGCTTCAATAAATGTAGGACCTGCAAATAATGCTACGATAATATAAATAATTGCCATAGTTAATGCAATACTAACCGTACTATCACGTAAAAATCCTAATCCTTGCGGAAAATTGATTTTTTCAGTCGAAACAACCTCTTTTTTCCCTTTTACTGCCTTACCTACTAAACCACTAACTGCATAACCAACAGCACTAAAGTGACCTAATGCCACATTATCATTGCCAGTTAATTGGCGCATGAATGGTTGTAGAATGGCAGGTGATAACGTCATGATGATACCTAATGCAACAGAACCAACCGCAATTAATAGCGGTGTACTAAAACCAGCTACCGCCATAATAACAGCTAACATACATGCCATGTAAAGGGTATGGTGACCTGTTAAGAAAATATACTTAAAAGGTGTGATTCGAGCAATTAAAACGTTTACAATCATACCAAAAAACATAATAAGAGCCGTAGTAGTACCATATTCCGTTAGAGCTAATCCAACTATTGCCTCATTATTGGGAACTACCCCAGATACATTAAATGCTTCCTGGAACATTGCTCCAAATGGTTCAAGTGCAGTACCTAAGATACCAGCACCAGCAGAGATAACAAGGAACCCAACAAAGGTTTTCGTTGTACCTTTTATCGTATCCGATAATTTCTTACGTTGTAGTAATAATCCAACAATTGCAATTAATGCAACTAGAATTGCTGGTTCACTTAAAATATCAACTAACGTACTTAAAAACGAATTCATGCTGCTCTTCCCCCTATTGGTTTAAATTATATTATATTAAGTTTTTCTCTTTCATAAGCGCTGTAACTTTCTCTCTTAATTCATCCATATCAATAATATTGTTAAGAATGACTACTTCACCAAGTTGTGAACCACCTTCTGCGATATCCTTTGCTAGAAAGAATACATCTGCATCACCAGGCGATACAGAACTTAAATCCGAATGCTCGACTTCGACACCTGTTACCCCTAGTTCTTGTAGTACATTTTTAATATTCATCTCCACCATAAAACTTGTTCCTAAACCATGCCCACATACTGTCATTATTTTCATTATTCTTCCCCCTCTTTTATAATATGGATTACCTCTTCAGCAGTCTTAGCTCCTTTTAATAAAGTAAGCTTTTTATCATCTGCTAGAATTTTAGTTAAATGAGATAATGCTTTTAGATGAGCTTCATTATCGATTGCAGCAATACAAATGAAAATATCAATTGCGTGCTCTTGTTTATCCAGTAAAAGAACTGGTTTAGTTGTTCGCAGGAATGACATACCAATATGATTCACTCCAGCCTCCGGTCTTGCGTGTGGGATGGCAATACCTTTGCCGATGTGAATGTACGTTCCTACCTCTTCGACATTATGAATCATGGCATCTACATAACCTTGTTCGATATTACCTGACTCTAACAGTGGCTTTGATGCATAAGAAATGGCATCTTTCCAGTTGAGGTCTTGATCGGTAAATTGAATCATATTTTCTGTTAGTAATTCTGAAAGCATTGGTGAAAATCTCCCTTTATCTGTGTTTTTTAAATAGAGTAGGTTAACTAATTCAGAGAATAAACGATCCTCATCATGGATTTTGGCATATTTTGTAATCACTTCCATAATCCTATCCACTGAGATATTCTTAACGTTCATTCTTGGGAAATCACTGGTAACCTGTTGAATAAGATAATTTTTTTCTACTTGAGATAGCAGTGAAGGAACAACATAGGTTGGCTTTCCAGTCGATGGAACTTCTACTGTTGAAAAGATCATATCGTAATTTCTTGGTGACATATCCTTCAAGAAATGGGTACTCGAGAATTCTATATCTGGAAACATCTGACTTAACTGCGCCTTTAGCATCATGGAAGAGCTAATCCCATTAGCACAAATGATTAGTGCCCGTAATCTTTCTCTGTATTGCCTTCTATCCTTGGTTATATGACCACCAAAGTGAAGTGTGAAATAACCAATCTCTTCGTCACTTATCGTCTTTCCTGTCCACATAGCAAGTGGAGATAGCGCCTTACGCACAAATTCAAATAGATCTTTGTAATCCTCCTGAATCCGCTCTTTCAATGGATTCACCAAAGGGATGCCAAAGGAGATACGGAAGTATGCTGGTACTAAATGATTGTACAAACTCTTTCTTAGAAAGGTTTTATTCTCTATTGGTAACAATGTAACCTTCTCAAACTCCATAATAATCCTATCAGCAAGCTCTAGAAGAGTAGGATTTTCAACTGTATCCATTTCTTGTAAGGACACTAGAAGTTGTAACGTAACAAAAAAACTTTCTTCTATGGTTCCAGTTGGAAATAATCTGGCTGCTAGTTTTTTACCCGCTTCATACACATCTTGTCTACCTAGAATACTTTTCTCATAATCTTTAAAGGTTAGATTTTCTTTAGGAGTTCTAGCCCGAAAAAAGGTTAGTCGTGTTATCATTTCTTTTTTTCTACTCTTTACTAGCGAGATATTTTCTTTCTGGATAAATTCATCTACAATACATTTGGTATGGACAATTTCATTCTCAAATGCCCAGCTTTTTAATATGATTATTACGATTTCTTTTCCTAATGGCTGTGAAGTCAACATATCACTACAGTATGCAGCAAGTCTTCGCTTATCCATCTCACTTCCGATGGCATGATACCCCTCTGCTCTTGAATAAACCCATTCCAAATTCCATTCCTCGCATAATTTCTTAACACGCTTTACATCCGCTAATGCCGTATTTTTACTAACACCAAGTAGTAGCTGGTAATGGTAATTCGATACTACTTCCTTGCGAATGAACGTATAAAGATAAATGGCAAATACTCGATCCTGTTCAGAAATGATAAACATACTGGAGTCCACATTGGCCAAAAATCCTGATAAAATCCTTTCTTTCAATACTCCAGGAACATGAAATAGACTATTTTCTAAACTAACTTCTGGTAGTTCTAAATTATTCAGCGTGTTATTTAATTTGTCTAAATCATAATGAAGTTGTCTATCTGTTATGCCAAGCTTTCTCATCACCTCTGATTTCGTAATCTGGTAATTAGAAGTAATTTCTTTAAATAGTAAATAGGAGCGTTGATCTATCAAGACATTACCCTCCACTTCTTACTTAAATTGTATATCGCTTTCATTTCATCTTTCAATCCCGATTGGCCCCAATCTATGTAATACACCCTGTACACGAATTGTGCTCAGTGCTGCCCCATCCAACGGTAATAATCTTCTATAATGAATGTATATCAAAATACTACTATAACGTAAAATCGAAATGTGAGGAGATAATGTGAATATAAAAGCCATAGCTTTAGATATGGATGGAACATTACTGAATAAAAGCGGGATGGTAGAAGAAAATGTAATCATTAAACTAAATTCGCTCAGAGAACAAGGAGTGAAACTCTTTGTTGCCACTGGTCGTACAAAAAAGGAAATTGCAGATGTTTTACCTGCCCATTTGGATTTAGATGGCTATGTGACCGCAAATGGGATGGGGGTATATACAAAAGATAAACAACTAGCACGATTTTCTTTAGAAGAAAACTTACTTCAAAAAGTTATTGCCAATGCGCGGAAAGATAGAATTTACTATGAGGTACATCCAGAAGAGGAAAATCGCTTTGCCTTAGAAGAAGATAAAGCATACTTTGCTTCTGAGCTAAAAAAAGAATTCCCAAAGACACTGCTTGTCAACGAATGGAATTCTAGAAAGGAAGCGTTGAATAAAAATATTTACTGGGTTAATCAGTTAAGCTACGCGAATATAGTTAAAGTATATTTCTTCAGTATGGATATCAATAAAATTGATCGATGGAAAAATGCGTTAATCGAGCTAAAAAAAGACCAAAATTTCTCCATGTCATCTTCATCAAGACATAATGTGGAAATGATGGTAGCTGGTATATCAAAAGGAACCGGTATGCAATTATTGCTGGATGCGTATAATATGTCCAAACATAATCTATTAGCAGTAGGTGATGGGGAGAATGATTTGGCTATGTTTGAATTAGCTGGGCATGCTGTTGCGATGAAAAATGCCAATAGCCGTGTACAAGCACAAGCAGATGAAGTAACTGATTACACGTACGAAGAGAATGGATTACTTCATTATCTTAATAAATTATTCGAGATATTAAATTGAGGAAGGCCAATAATTTTTAACTCCTTCTGCGATATATGTATGCTTTCAACCAGAAAAAAATGAGAACCATTCATATGGCTCTCATTTTTAATGCCCATCTCGATGTTTTTCACTATGTATAACCTCGTCTAAAAATGTTTCTACTTTCGTATGATTATGGATATCACAATAATATACAACCGTTTTTATTCGGTGTGAGATGGTACATGTTCGTTTACGCTTCATAAAATTTTTCCAGTACGTGTACTCATGCTCACCCACTAAAATGGTATCATAATGCACACTCGATTGCTGCCAATTATGTTCTTCCGTTGTTGTCGGAATTCTTTCAGCCATAACAATTTGTTGAGCACCAAAAAATAATACAGTAAGAATAACTAAGCATCGAATTATTTTAATCCTACTCACCCCACCAATTTCTATACTTTTCATTAGCTTTTCCAATTTAGACTACTTTTATGTACGTAGTCGGCGGTTTTTACTATTAATTAGGTGGGGTGTTTACTCTATAGGATAACACGGTTATAATCAATCCATTAACTAGCTACATCACGCTTGGTAAATACAAGCCAAGAAGCAATAATAAATATAGCAAAATAGATACCCAGTACGATAGAAGAAAACGTTAAACTCATTCCTTCAATAAAAGGTTCACTACCATTTAAATATTGGCTCAAATCTGTATTGGCAAATAAAATATATTTAGACCAACTATGCTCCGCAAAGAACAAGACAATCGAATTACCTGCCAACATTAAAAACACTGCTGTTCCAATTGCAATTCCACTACTCCTGAAGATGCTAGATATCATAAAGGCAAATGTAGCCATCATAACAAGATTCACAACTTTTAGCCCATATCCTACCGCTACTTCTTTTATAATTGGTGCGTATTCTAGGCCACTTGCTTTTTCCACTACCATATATGGGTTAAGACCATCAATACCAAAGAATAATGCTCCGACAATTACTGAAAAGATAACGAGAAAAATAAGCGTGTAAATAGCAAATAACAATACTGCGACATACTTAGATAATAGTATTTTTGCTCTAGAAATAGGGCGAATTAGAATCAGTTTAATGGTCCCCCACTTAAACTCATTTGCAAGAATTCCAGCTGCAACAATGATCGTAAATAAACTAATAAGCGAAACTAGAAATACATTTTCTAGTACATATTGCCATGCTCCATATCCAGGCGGTTGAATATCATGTTCTAAGTAATAATTATTTTGTTCAATTAGACTCGTATTAATATCACCAAGGAGCCCAATCTCTTCTATTTCCTCCATGAGTTCCGTATTCTCCGCTTGTAATTCCTCTCTCCAATTGTTCTCATCATAATCTTTTACAACTAAATCTGTAGTAAGATTGATAATTGCCCCTACCAAAACAATTAAAGCGAGTAGGATGTACATAACCCAGGTCGATTTTTGTATATATATTTTTTGTACTTCATTATTAACTAGCCTGTAAAATTTAACCAATTGTATTCTCCCCTATCAAATCAAAAAATTTATCCTCTAATGACGTTTTCGATACTTCTACTTGGTATATAGAGATATCTTCTTTTACCAATGTTTGAATGAGGATTGGGATTTGTTCTTTAGGACATTGGAATTTTACCAAGCCATTCTCAAACTGAGTATCTATATGATGAACATTCTGAATGAGTTCAACAGCCTTTTTGGCAGGCTTTCCTTCAAGTTGCACCTGGATGGTAGAATCTTTTACATTTGTAGACGGCTTGACAGACTGAATCGCTACAAGTTCCCCATTCTTGATAACACCAATCCGGTCACACATAAGTTCTATCTCGGACAATAAATGGCTTGAGATGATAATCGTAACATTGTGTTCTGTAGCTAATTTCCGAATGTATTGGCGAATCTCCCTTATACCAGCTGGGTCAAGTCCATTTGTAGGCTCATCTAAGATCAATACGGATGGATTATGTAATAATGCTTGCGCAATTCCTAGGCGTTGACGCATCCCAAGTGAATACTTCCCAACCTTTTGATTGATTGCTTTCTCCAGTCCTACTAATGAAATAACCTCTTGAATTCTTTCCTTCGTTATTCCTGGCATCATACGTGCAAAGTGATTTAAATTTTGTAATCCTGTCATAAATGGATATAATTCTGGGTTCTCTACAATGGCTCCAACTTCACGGATCGCCTCTTTATAATTGTCTTTTATACTTTTCCCTAATATTTGCACATCCCCGTTCGAGATTTTCATTAGACCTACCATCATCCGAATGGTTGTAGTTTTACCAGCTCCATTCGGTCCGAGAAATCCAAACACCTCACCAGATTGAATTTCAAAATCCAACCCTTTAATAATTTGTTTCTTTCCAATAGATTTCTGCAGATTAATTAACTTCATTGCTGTTTTTGTCAAATTTTCTCCTCCTTGCCTTGTTCATCAGAATTTTGCGCTGGTAAAATTTCACCAAACGCTTGTTAAAGTTCCTACGAAGCTCTATCAATATCTTAACAACAACAGGTTTCTTTCAATTGAACGTTTATTTACCATTGGATAAATTTTTACGTATTTTGTTCAACTAATGGTAAACTTCAAATGGTATCATAAAGTGGAGTAAAGCTTCATACATAGGGGGACAAGGATGGATAATACAACGATTTTAATTGTCGATGACGAGCAATCAATTGTAACCATGTTAGAAACAATGTTAAAAAAAGAAGGATTCCATAATATTTATAAAGCCCACACAGGTAACGATGCGTTAAAAATTATAGAAAATCATACGATTGATATTATTATTCTTGATGTCATGCTTCCAGATGGAAGTGGCTTTGATTTTTGTCCGACCATTAGACAGCGGTCCAATGCTTATATACTATTCCTGACCGCTAGAGTATCGGATTTAGATGTACTTACAGGCTTTGCAACAGGTGGTGATGACTATGTCACCAAGCCATTTAATCCTCTAGAAATTGCAGCTCGAATTAAAGCACATATGAGAAGATTTGAAACAAAGTCAGATACTAGTAGTGATTCCAGTCATCCTAAACGGTATGATTATGGACGATTTGTCTTGGATGAAAATGCTGGTGAATTAATCGTAGATGGACAAGTAATTGGTTGTCCGACACAAGTCTACTTACTATTACTTTATTTCTGCAAATATCCCAATACCGTATTTTCGAAATCCGCTTTATTAGAAGCGGTATGGGGATTCGATCGATATGTAGATGATAATACGGTTTCCGTACATATTAGAAGAATTAGAGAGAGAATTGAACTAGATCCAAGTAATCCGGAATACTTAGTTACTGTTCGAGGTCTTGGATATAAGCTTGTAAAGGAAATTTCATCATGAAAAAGTTAAGATGGCGGTTATTTCTAAATTTTTTATTTCAATTTATTTTAATAGCTGCAACGATGCTATTTCTTATCTTGATTACGTTGATGTTTGCAGTTATTTTCTTTACGAAGGATTATTCGGAACAAAATTATTATCAAGCCATGCTCGAATCTATTTCCATGGATACGGGAAATTCCTTACGTGATTTACAGATGGCAGAGGGATGGGACGATAATTTAAAAGAACAGGAGGTATGGGTACAAATTATAGATGAGAACGGGAATGTAACAGAGTCAGGAAACGTGCCCGAAGATATTCCGAATCATTATAGTCAATATAATTTAATTACGATGAAGCAAACAAAGGAGATAAATGGATATTCCTTAGCTTTTTATTTGGAAACTTTTTATGAAAATAATTATTTATTCCTCTTAGGTTATGAAGATTTCGGGAACCATTTATTGCAAACTATCCTCGAAGATTACGGAGAGAATGGTCAAATTCCAGATTCTCATATTCCAGAAGTGGAAAGGATACTTAGCGAGAGTAATGGGAAGTTGGAGATTTTTGATTCCAATGAAACGCTTCTTCTGACAATCGGTAACGATTTAAAGGTTAAAGAGAAACCTTTAAATGTATTCTTAAGGGAGTCTTCCCCGAATACATTCCCTACTAACCAAAATTTCTATAAAGATCCCGAATCCGATACATTATGGGTACTTTATACTCCAAATGATAATGCTAAAGAGCTCGAGTTAAAGCAATATCACGACCTCGGTATTGCGTTTGCTATTACAGGAATCATCGTACTTTTTATTACCATCATGATATCCATATGGAATGGTTTTCGCTATGGTCACCCGCTCTTTATCTTTTCGAATTGGTTGAGTAGGATGGGAAATCAAGAGTACGGAGAAGTACTAACTGCTCAAGAAAAGAAACAGGTTTACAAAAGAAATGGGAAGCTTAAGATCAGGTATCGATTATTTAAGGAAGTATTCCAGGCATTCTATGAAATGGCTGAAAAACTAGACCGTTCCAAAAAAGAAAGAGAACTATTGGAGAGGACAAGAGAGGAGTGGATGGCAGGGATTTCTCATGACCTACGTACACCACTATCAACCATGCAAGGATATGGAAATTTACTAGAAAGTAGTCAGTATAATTGGTCGAAGGAAGAATTGGCTGAAATTGGTGAAACCATTAAGAATAAGAGTGAGTATATGCTTAGACTCATTGAAGACTTTACGTTGAACTTCCAATTGAAAAACGAATCTGCCACCATACTTTTACAGAAAAGAAAGATAAACCAATTTATGAATGAATTAATTCAGAAGTATAAACAGGATCGAACGATTGAGGAATACTCCTTATCCTTTGCACCATTAGAAAAGGATGTTGAGGTCGAGATTAATAAACGCCTGTTTGAAAGACTAATTGATAATCTTATTTATAACGCGATTAAACATAATCCAATCGGAACAAAAATTGAGATTCTGTTGGATAAAACTACCTCTAATCAACTAAAGCTTACGATTAAAGATGATGGAGTTGGGATGGACGAAAGAACAAAACAACATTTATTTGATCGTTATTATCGTGGAACAAATACAGACGAAAAAACTGAAGGAACTGGCTTAGGAATGAGTATAGCGTTACAAATTGCGGTTGCTCATCGAGGAGAAGTTCAAGTTGATTCTATAGTTAACGCAGGGACTTCTGTATCTGTCACATTACCATTATCAACTGAATAGTGATTAGACTATATTTAAATATAGAGGGAGAACAGGATAGCATGACCATCCCGTTTTCCCTCTCTTATTTACATTAATTTGCTTCTATTTTAACAATACCTTTTTCTTCGATGGAGACACTACCTTGTTTTACTATTACAACCTGTTCTCCTTCTTTCAAGTTTGTAAAAACAATTGGCGTAATAGATGATGTCGCATGTTCTTCAATATAAGCTAGATCGACTTTTAATAGTGGCTGACCAGATTGCACGGTATCGCCTTCTTCTACTAATAGTTCAAATCCTTCACCTTTTAGATTTACTGTATCTAAGCCAAAGTGAATCAGAACTTCTCTTCCACCTTCAGATAGAATTCCTAAAGCATGCTTTGTTGGGAATGCATTGATGACTTTACCATTAACCGGTGAAACAACTAGCCCGTCAACTGGTTTAATAGCAAATCCATCCCCCATCATTTTCCCAGAGAATACTTGATCAGGAACCTCCGTGATTGGAACAATTTCACCTTTAATTGGCGCAATAAATTCTTCCTCTACATTGGTATTTTGTAACGCTTCCGGATTCACTTCTTCTATTTGTTGCTGTACTTCTTTATCTAGGTCAACCTTCTGCGCTGGGCGAGGCTTCTTACCAGACATAATGTCTTGCATTTGCCCTTTAATAATTTCAGAGCGTGGACCGAAGATAGCTTGGATATTATCCCCAACTTCTAGCACACCCGCAGCACCCAGATTTTTCAACTCATCTTTATTTACATTGCCAATATCATTAACCGATACACGTAGTCTTGTAATACAAGCATCTAAATGCGCGATATTTCCTTGTCCACCCATAGCTTCTAATACATTGTACGCTAGGTCTCCTGCTTCACCTTTTGATTCAGTAGTTTCCTCTACTTCCTCGCGTCCTGGTGTCATCAAGTTAAACTTCTTAATAAAGAAGCGGAATAAGAAGTAGTAAAGGACACCAAATCCAACCCCAACTATAATGGCTAGCCACCAAGGCTCTTTACCAGGTAAGATTCCAAATAGGGCAAAGTCAATAAACCCACCAGAGAATGTATAACCAATATTAACACTTAAGAAGGTCATAATCATAAATGATAATCCATCTAAGATTGCATGGATTAAGAATAAAAATGGTGATACAAACATAAATGAGAATTCTAATGGTTCGGTAATACCCGTTAAGAATGAAGTTAAAGCCCCTGAAGCTAATAAACCAGCAACAAGCTTTTTCCGTTCTGGTCTAGCAGCATGATACATAGCTAATGCCGCGGCAGGTAGTCCGAACATCATAATAGGATATTCCCCAGCCATAAAATTACCGGCTGTGATTTCAACATTATCACGTAACTGCGCGAAGAAAATCGTCATATCTCCACGAACAATCTCTCCAGCAGCAGTGGTATAAGAACCAAATTCATACCAGAATGGCGCATGGAAAATATGATGTAAGCCAAACGGAATTAATAAACGTTTAATAAATCCAAACATAAATACAGCTAAATAGGTTCCTTCTTCAATCAACCAATACGAAGCATTGTTCATCGCTGTTTGAATTGGTGGCCAAATAAGCATTAAGATTAATCCAGCAATGAATGAAAATACTGCTGTCGCAATAGGAACAAAACGCTTACCAGCAAAGAATCCAAGGAATGAAGGCATTTCAATATCATGGAATCGATTATAGGCAAAGGCGGCAATTAATCCGACTATTATTCCCCCGAATACCCCTGTTTGCAAGGTTGGTATACCTAATACACTTGCATAACTCGGATCGGTTGCAATCATTTCTTCGGTTACACCAATCCAAGATCCCATAACCTGATTCATTACTAAATAACCAACTAAAGCAGCAAGTCCCGCGGCACCATCCGCTGCCAAACCGATTGCAACACCAACCGCAAAGATTAATGCCAGGTTAGCAAAGATAATATTACCGGCGTCCTCCATAACAGATGCTGTTAGCTGAATCCAATCAGCATTTAGAAATGGCAGATAATTAAGTGTTGTTTCTTGCTGAGCGGCATTACCTAGCCCTAGTAATAAACCAGCAGCAGGTAACAGTGCCACAGGCAGCATAAGTGCTTTACCAATCTTTTGTAAAACACCAAAAGCCTTTTTAAACATAAATATCCTCCTCTATGATCAAACATATCTTGTCCCAGCAAACGATAAAGAATAAGTTAGACAAACAAAAAAGGCATGAATAGAGATAGGAAACAAGAAGTTAGGGATAGTTTTCCCACTTCTTCTCATTTCATCAATTCTCTACTCATGCCTGATCGAATCAGTAACACGTAAGATTATGAATCATATTTAATTACTAAACGCTGTAAATGCATGGTTAAATAAACAGCCTCTGCATCATATACAGGTTTCTTTAACGTTTGCTGCATCATTTTGATAAGCTTCCACGCCAGATTATAACATACAGGATATTCGTTTTTCAATAGATTTGCTAACTTCATAGGCTCTTCCATTTTTTCCCCTTTTATAACACGTTCAATTGTGTAACGAATATGACGTACTAGGCGGAGATAATCAATTCCTTCTCGATCAATGTCTATCTTTAATTGTTCCTCTATCGTATGGGTTAACCGAGAAAGTAAATTAGAGTATACACTTATATCAGATAAGGATTTTTCAGTAATGGCACTATGAACATGCAGGGCAATAAATCCTACTTCTCCCTCTGGCAATTGGATATCCAGAGACTGGTTCATATTATCTACTATTTCTGAAGCAAGTTCATATTCAAAAGGATACAGTGCTTTTGTTTCTGATAAAAATGGATTCGTAATTTCCATTCCTCGCTTTAAGCGCGTAATAGCAAATAAAATATGATCGGTTAAGGCGACATGCACTTTTTCATTTATTAATGTATTTGACCTTCGTTTAATCATTTCTATAGCGGTGATAATAGCTTCTAGTGTCGAATCCTCCATACTAGGCAGTAATTTTTTATAATTTTCTTGTTCCGCTTTATTACGGAGTTCAAAAAGCTTCTCAACTGTATCTTCCTGAATAATATCATTTCTTTTCTTGTTAAAACCAATCCCTTTTCCAATTAAGACAACCTCTTGGTTGTCATTATTTAACGCAATAATGACATTATTATTTAACGCCTTTAAGACAGTATAAATTCTCAAAACCTCCGACTCCTTTTCCCCTCAAACACTTGTCCGTCAACCATATCTTTATCTAATTCGTAATAAATGATTCACCACACAAATTTATATCATACATAAATGTAGTGGTTGAGAGCAAACTTTTTAAATAAAAGCTACTTTCTGAAGAAGGAGTACTAACGTTGATTCAAGTCATTGCAATAACAGAGAAAAACGAAAGAATTACTTCCTTATCAATCGACGAGGTTGACTTTAGTATGTATAAATGGTGGTGGGTTGATTTTAATCATCCTACAGAAGAGGAAATCAAAAAGCTTGATACTGTACTACATTTTCATCCATTATCTATAGAGGATTGTATCCATGGTCAACAACGCCAAAAGCTTGATTACTATGATGATTTTTCTTTAATCGTAACCCATACTATTGGTCCTGATGATTATGACCAATTTGAAGTCAATTTTTTCATTGGAGAAAATTATATCGTGACAGTCCACCGCCATGATTTGATGGAGGTTAACCAAGTCTGGAACACCTTTATAAACCTTGACAGCATGAATAAGTGGGACGAATATCGTGTTCTCTATGAAATATTTGATAAAGTTGTTGATAATTTTTTCCCGATTATTTACGAATTAGAGGATGATATTAATCAAGTTGAAAAGAACCCACATGGTGTTTCGATGCATATTGAATTAGATAAGTTATTTCAATTTAGACATAAATTGTTAAAGTTACGACATGCTATCCATCCTATGCGTGATTTACTTTATCGAATTCTAAATTCCCACCATCTGGAGATTCAAACCCATCGAGAATTTTTTGTTGACATTTATGACCACCTATTAAAACTGTCAGAAATGGTTGATTCTAATCGAGATATTACCAATGATATTCGAGATAATTTCATTTCCTTAAATTCTTATCAACAAAATAAAGTAATTCAGATTCTAACCGTTATTACCTCTATCTTTGCACCACTAACCTTTATTGTTGGTATTTACGGGATGAACTTTGTTAACATGCCAGAGTTGAATTGGCATTATGGTTACTTTATCGTGCTTTTATTTATGCTAGTCATTAGTTTCATGATGATTCTTTGGTTTAGAAAAAAAGGTTGGTTTAAGTAGTTTATTTTAGCATTTTATATATGACCCTATCCCTCTATTATCTGTCTATCAACTTTCCCAACCTCCTTCCCTCATGAATCCTTTTTCATCGGAATAAGATGAAAAAGGACTATTTATGAGGAGGGATAGAATGTGTAAAAAGCTTTCGATGGTCTTTATCATTTGTATGCTTGCATTTGGTTTAGCACTTCCGTTATCCACTACTGCCAAAACGAGTCAACCAACGGAAATATCTGATCCTACTCCACACAACCAATCTGAGCTAAACTTCTCTATTACAGGTAAAGCTAACAATGGTAACACGGAAACTCCAGGTGAATGGTATAGCGGTGAAACACCACCAAATCTTGACCCCAATAATCCTGTATTACTCTTTGTCCCAGGACTAAATAATGTTGCCCAAATCTTTTGGACTGACAATGATATGTACCAAACCGCCTATGATGCTGGCTATCAAACAGCCTTCATCCAACTATATGATGCTGGTGGTGCTTCTGCAGATATGTGGGATAATGGTGCACTACTTGCGGGAAAAATAGCAGAAATTTCGAATCACTTTGAGGGAAAGAAAATCACAGTCGTCGCTTATAGCAAAGGCGGTGTAGATACCCAGACCGCATTAACTTATTATGATGCTTGGCGATATGTAGATAATGTCATCACCCTATCTAGTCCACATCATGGCTCCCAATTAGCAGATTTGGCTTATAGCTCAGGAGCAGGTTGGCTAGCTAATCTGCTTGGAGCACAGGGGGATGGTACATATGCCTTGCAAATGGGTAATATGGCAAATTTTCGAAGTCAAATCGATAATGAACCTAGGGCATACCATAATCATTACTACACATTAGGTGGAACAAGCTGGGGTTCTGTATTTTCTTCTACATGGTTCGGAGGGGTGTATCTATCCCAATATGGAGCAAATGATGGCGTTGTCACTGCGGCGAGCAGTGCTTTACCAGGAGGACAGCAGATTTCGATTGGTGACTGGAATCATACATCCATCAGGAGTGGGATAACATTCCCTATTTTTCTACCTTACTTATTCAATAGCACGTCCTATGGTTCGCCAACTAAGCAAATCATGGATATAGTAGATAAAAACACCCCAAGCTTCAACCACTGGGTTGATGGAGGACCTCTAAATACCGACAAAGCAAACAATATAACTATTACAGTAGAAAACGATGTAAACAACCTATCTTTAAACCTAATGACCTCCAATTATCTCGCAGATATTAAACTCGTTTCACCTTCTGGAAAAATAACTACCCCTACCATGAAATCAACCAAATTAAACGATGGCATCTTCTTAGGTGCAATCCAGCATGTCATTTTACTTGATAAGCCAGAAAGTGGAGAATGGTCCTTACAATTAACCGCTAAAGAAAAAGACGCCTACCTATTAGTCGCAACCTTTGATTCCCCAACTAAATTGGCATATCGTTCGAATACTAGAATCGTTCAAACTAATGAAATGATTTATCAATTACAAGCAAATAGTCATTCTGTAGAAGAAAATTCTCTAAAGGCTACTTACGAGATCACCCAATCGAATAACCCATCCAATAAGAAGAACTTCACCGTTCAAGGTACTCCAAACTTATCACAGTTAATTCCATTCCATAACCGAGATGAAGTGTATAACATTACCATTGACGTAGAAGGACGAACAAAAAGTGGGGAGAAATTCAAGCGGACTATAATAGATTCTGTATACGTAAAATAACTATCCTTCATTCCGTTGTAAGAGCCCTTGCCAAGCAAGTGCTTGTATGGCATTGGAACGGAAATCATTTAATCCCTTTCTATATTCATTAATGTATTTCAACAACATTTAACCTCTGAATACAATCACAAAATCATAAAATGGCATAGGACAATTTATCCTATTCATATCTTTTACAAACAATAGGAAGGGGGCCCGAGTCAATTGGATATAATCCGAATCGAATGGGTTCCATTTCAGAAAATTAATGCCCGTCACACGAATACTATTCCACTAACTAGATATGCATATCAGAACCATATGGAAACCCATATACCATATATTCATATTATTCGAAACCAACAAAATGACTTCCTACTCGCAAAGGGGATTGAAGCTTATAATAAGCTATACTCAATAGATTTCCATAGAAGCATCCCGGTCTATGTCATAACTAATCCACATATCACCTTGTTAGAATGGACATACCAATTATTTCAGTCCTGCATGCAAGAAAGAGTTAATCATAGATTGAAATACGAATATATTACCCTTTTGCTCAAGGAGACCCGTAACGATATAGCCAGTATTTGCAAACATACCAGATGTACCAAAGAAAACATTTACCAGCTATTATTTGACTCAACCATACCCGAAAAATATAAAGACCTTGCGATAAAACATAATCGTATTCAACTCATCAATTCCATAGCCACAAATCCAAAATTACAAAACTATCGATCTGTACTTTACCCAGCTGTTTTCCAGCATAACAATCGACTAACCTATGAGAAATTAAAGCTTTTCCTTACTTATATCGATGAAGGATATCAATTACATGTCAACTCTATCCTTGCTTTAGAAAACTTCAACAAAATAGTGGATCAAGCGCAAGCATTAAAATATTATTGGGATAGCTTGGAATTTCCTGATACGCAGATAATGGAAGGAATTTTTTATTACAAGGGCGATAAACATTCTAGAATAAAGGTAAGATTATAAGAAGGAGTTTGGGGACCAAACTCCTCTTTCATTTACGGATATAATTTCGTAGTGAATCTATAGTAATTTCTTCTTTAATACCTTCTTTAGCCATTAAATAATCTACTATTTCGTCTTCCCCAAGCCCAAGTTCCATTAATCCACATGCAATGACGTTTAAATAGGGTACGGACGGTTTAGTAAACGTAACATTGCTTATTGGCAGACTACTCGTAAAGGTGAAGATTGGAGCACCGTCTCTCTTCCCTAAGTACACCATGCGATCATACCAACCATGATGAATATCAATATATCCTTTACGCTCTATTTCTATTAAATCTAATTTTACTTGCAATCCATTGTTTTCTTGGGATACAACATCCTGAAATTGTTCTTCCGTTATTAAATACATTCTCCCAATCGTTTTTTCTTCATTCGAAGCATCTGTCCCGATAAATGCTACCCCACCTTCGCCCCATTTACTTCGCTCCTTGGAAAAGTAAAGTGGAAATGGTATATCGATGCGCTTACTATCCTTTGGTGTCGTTTTATCTCGACATCCTTGTTCCGATTGATTCGATCCTGGTGGCTTCCCCCCATAAATATAGGCTAAAAGTCTATCTTTCATCAAATTAGACCCATAACTAGCATACCAAATGTCCATTTTAATACCCCCATTGGATTTACATGATTGTCTACTTTAACAACGCATCATAATGCTATTTCATGTATACTATAAACGTAACATTTTTTTGAAATTTAGTTAAGAAGGTGTATCCAATGGGAAAACAGCATAAAAAGGAATCTATACCTAGTATTATTCGTCGCTATATTATGATGCTCATCGGCGCAACACTAGCAGCTGTGGCTCTGGAATTATTTTTAGTACCAAATACCATTATAGATGGTGGAGTAATAGGTATCTCTTTAATTACAAATAATTTAACTGGATTTAACTTCGGTATTCTAATACTTATCATTAACCTTCCATTCTTAATCGCTGGTTATAAATATATTGGAAAAAGCTTTGTTATTGCATCACTTTTTAGTATCATTGCCCTAGCTTTGATTGAACCAACCTTACACCATGTTCCAGCACTAACAGAGGAACCATTACTTGCGACTGTCTTTGGTGGTCTCATTCTTGGTGTTGGAGTAGGTATCGTTATTCGTAATGGTGGTGCCTTAGACGGTACAGAAATTCTTGGAATTCTCCTTGCTCGCAGATTACCATTTTCAGTTGGCGAATTTGTTATGTTTTTTAATATTTTCATTTTCGCTTGGGCAGGATTTGTCTTAGGATGGGAGCAAGCCATGTTCTCCATCATTACGTACTTTATTGCCTCTAAAGCGATTGACTTCGTTGGTCAAGGACTTACTGGTGATACAAAAGCAGCTGTAATTGTTACTAATGAATATGTCGATGTTGGTGAAGCCATTCAGGAACGTCTTGGTCGTATGATTACAAACCTGTATGGTAAAGGCGGGTACAAAGAAGAGGATAAAGAGGTCATATTTGTCGTCTTAACACGTCTCGAAATAGCTAAATTAAAATCGATTGTATATGAAACCGATCCAAAAGCATTTATAACCATTATTGATGCGCAAGAAGCACATGGTGGCAAATTCAAGAGTGCAATTCATTAAAAAATGGCAGCCTCATATAAGAAGAGGAACTATCTCCATTACCTTTATTGGGGATTTATGTACATCTAGGTAACAGAGGAACTTTCTCTGTTACCCTTTTTTTAGCTCTGCTCGCTCTTTTTGGGCACTGAGGCGCTCTCTCTGTTACCTTTTTCATCGTTACATACACATTTTGGGTACTGAGGTGCATCCTCTGTTACCCTTTTCAACTCTACTTGCTCTTATTGGGTACTGAGCGCTTTTTTAAACTACACATATTAGATAACATCGGCCATTTATTTAACTATCGTTATTGGTATATTCGGTCTACCAATCGAATAGTATTCGATTTGCATTTCAGCCATCACCTCTGGTGCGTAGCAATTTCTCCCATCAAAAACAATTGGTGACTTCATCTGCTTGAAGACCTGAACATCCACCTCTTTAAATTCATCCCACTCGGTTAAAATTAGAGCAGCATCACTATTTCCTAACGCTTCTATCATATTGCTAGCAAAAGTTATCTCTGTATTTAATATTCCTTTTGCGTTGTCCATAGCAACTGGATCATAACAGACAACATGAGCACCTAATTGGATTAAGGATTCCGTAATGATGATAGATGTCGCTTCCCGCATATCATCTGTATTAGGCTTAAAGGATAACCCTAGGACCGTAATTTGTTTCCCTTCAATAGAGTGAAATCGTTCTAAAAGTCTCTCCACTAGAATGGTTTGCCGTTCTTGATTAACTTTTACGACGCCTTCCAATAGTTTAAAATCATAAGCTACATTCCCTGCCAGTTGAATTAAAGCCTTCGTATCCTTCGGAAAACATGAACCACCATAGCCAATTCCTGCTTTCAAAAACGGGTGACCAATCCGCTTATCCATTCCCATTCCCTGTGCAACTAAATCAACATTTGCTCCAACTCGTTCACAAATATTGGCTATCTCATTTATAAAGCTTATCTTTGTCGCTAGAAATGCATTGGAAGCATATTTAATCATTTCTGCACTTCGAATGTCTGTTTTAAATATAGGGATACCAAAGGGCTTATTCACTTCTTCTAGCATCTCAAACGCTTTTAGATTATTAGCCCCAACTACAATTCGGTCTCCTCGAAAAGCATCTTCTATAGCAGAACCTTCGCGTAAAAATTCCGGATTAGAAGCAACATCTACTCTAACGTTATGTTTAAGATTTTCTTGTAAGAGCTGATAAATTCTATCATTTGTTCCTACAGGTACCGTACTTTTCATAACAACTACTACATCATCTCGTATCGTAGTGGCGATTTGTTTTGCTGCTTGTTCAACAAATTGCGTATTAGCAGAGCCATCTTCACTTTCTGGTGTACCGACAGCTATATAGATTACTTGCGCTTGCTCCAATGCGACCTCGTAATCTGTCGTAAAGTATAATCGTCCTTTTGCCATATTTTTAACCATAAGTTCCTCTAATCCTGGCTCCCAGATCGTTACTTTCCCTGTTCTTAATTGCTCTATTTTTCTTACATCGACATCTACACACCGTACATGATGTCCAATCTCTGCTAAACTAACCCCCGTTACAAGCCCCACATAGCCGGTTCCTATCACAGCAATTTTCATCGTGACACCCCGCGGGAGCTATACCGGTCTATCAATTCTTTCAACATTTGCTCCACCTGCTCCCGATGCTCCTTATCCTCTAGGGCGAACTCTACCGTTGTCCGGAGAAAACCTAATTTTTCCCCAACATCATATCGCCTACCTTCAAACTCGTATGCATATACTTGATCTATTTGATTTAGTTGATTAATGGCATCAGTTAACTGTATTTCCCCTCCTGCCCCAGGTGCTTGATACTCTAAAATATCAAAAATGGACGGAGTGAGGACATAACGCCCCATGATAGCTAGATTACTAGGTGCTGTTCCTAGTTTTGGTTTTTCTACAAAACGGTTAACAGCGTGTAGTCTACCTTGATTTTTCCGTGGTTCAACGATTCCATACCGTTCTGTTTCTTCCATAGAAACCTCCTGAACCCCAACAACGGACGAACCTACTTTGTCATATTGGAGCATTAACTGCTTTATTCCAGGAGTTTCTGCACGAACAATATCATCACCTAAAAGAACAGCAAACGGTTCCTCTCCAATAAATTTCCGTGCACACCAAACCGCATGACCTAGTCCCTTTGGTTCTTTTTGTCTAATATAGTGTATTTCTACGTTTGAGGAAGATTGAATTTTCTCGAGCAAGGAAAGCTTTCCTTTTTCTATCAAATTATTTTCCAACTCAAAATTTATATCAAAATGGTCTTCGATTGCTCTCTTCCCTTTACCGGTCACAATAATAATATCTTCTATACCTGCATGCTTTGCCTCTTCTACAATATAATCAATTGTTGGACGATCAATTATTGGTAGCATCTCCTTTGGCATCGCTTTGGTAGCTGGTAAAAATCGAGTACCTAGACCTGCTGCTGGAATAATAGCTTTTTTCACTCGTTTCATCCTGTTCCCTCCATTCCAAATTAACCTTAGTTAAAGTATCCCATTTTACTTTCTGTCAATTGTGAAAATAATGTAATTTCTATGTAAAAATATTATAATGTTGCGTAAACAGAAGAGAGATGACTCACTCTTTATTTCTTACCGAAGCTTTTCTAATAACCCATTTACTCTATTACGTTCCCTATTCGTCCGCTTCCAATCAATAGCTATATCCACGATTTCCCCCTTAGAAAATGCAATATCCAACCAGACATGTGGGATTAGTGCTATATCAAATGCACTCATTTCGACCATCAATTCCAGTTTCGATTCCTCGACTAGGATAACGACGATCTCCCCATCCTCTATTCTGTCAACTACACCTGCTACATGAACTTTTTCTTCTGCTGGTTGACTAAAGGCTTCCATTACTCGTTTTTCCACAAAGATGATTATCAACAATACCTTACCAATCAAGAGAAATAGTAAAAGTACCCTAATTACTTTGCACTTAACCATCTTCATCTCCCCTTTTCCGCTAAGTATGCCAATAACTATTGTAATTTTCATCTTAGTAAAATCTCATTTTGTTAGCTGTATTGATAGATAGTATAATTTTTTAACGCTTAATTAGTCACTTTCTCCTCTGCAAAGTATGAAAAAAATGGAAACATAAGTATTTTCCACTCTTCCTTCATGTTTTCTTTTCAATATTCTCGTACTAGCAGTGTTCTAGATTTCCAGTAGTGAATTTGTTACGATAAACGTAGTATAGAATACTGGGGGAGTAGACTTGTACAAAAAATTAATAGCATCTTTGTTTCTCACAATTATTCTCGCTGCTTGCGGCCAAGGAGCGAACCTAGAAACAAATGAGGATTTAGCAACAGATATAGAAAAAGCCCAAACAGAACCAACCTCTGATCATGTCATACCAGATGAACAAACAGAAGGCCGTCGTAAAGAGCAAGGCGATTCCAAGTCAACGGAAAATCTAGCTGAATTACAGGTTCACTATATAGATGTAGGGCAAGCAGACGCAACATTATTTCAATATGGAAACCACAATATTTTATTTGATGCTGGGGATTGGCGTGGCAATGAAGTAGTAAACTATTTACATTCACAAGGGGTATCTAAGCTCGACCTTGTTATCGGAAGTCATCCGGATGCTGATCATATTGGACAGCTTGCAGATGTAATCAATACATATGAGGTAACTGAGGTATGGTTATCTGGTAACGAAAGTACTTCTAGTACATTCCAACGTGTATTAGAAGCAATCGTTAGTAGTGGAGCAAACTACCATGAACCACGAGCAGGTGAAGAATTTAATATCGGACCTTTAAATTTAAAAGTTCTTCATCCACAGTCTATTACTGGTAAACCAAACGAAGAATCTATTTCTGTACTCTTCACTTATGGTGATGTGAAATTCCTGTTTACTGGTGATGCGGATCGTGATGCGGAAAAACAAATGATGACAGTTGGTTTTGACGTAAATGCTGATATTTTACAGCTAGGCCACCACGGTTCTAGCACTTCCAGTGACCCATCATTTATTAGTGCTGTAAGCCCTGAGATAGCTATTTATAGTGCTGGTGTAGATAACAAATACGGTCATCCACATCGTGAAGTTATTTCATACATCACCAATGCTGGTATTGATTTATACGGAACAGATGTAAATGGCACGATTATTGTAACAACAGATGGAAAAGAATACGCTGTGAAGACGGAAAGAGATGGAACTGTCACAAGTAAAAATAGTTCATCGAATATTAGCTCTGAGAACACTTCTAATTCAAATGAAGCAAGTAAATCGAATGAAGAGGCAAATTCTAGCTGTATTGATATTAACACTGCCTCCTACGAGGAGCTACAGCAAATCATTCATATTAGTTCAGAACGAGCACAAGACTTAATTGACTTACGACCATTCCATTCTGTAAAGGATCTAAAACGGATAAACGGCATTGGAGATGGTAGAATAAAGGATATCGAAGCACAAGGAATGGCCTGTGTTAGCTAACTATTTGGAGGGAAGCATGATGCAAGGAGTCCTAGATCGATTCGAAGGTAATCTAGCTGTCATTTTAATAGAGGAAGATAAAGCTGAACTGATTATACCGAAAGAAAAGCTTCCAGAAGGCAGTCATGTCGACACTATTTTTGAAATGGAGAAACGTAACAGTTCGTATCATATCATTGCAATCAATACGGAAGCAGAAAAAAGGGCAAAAGAAAAGACCACGAATCTATTAGCTCAATTACGGACTAATAGTACTGGAAGTAAGTTTAAGAAAAACTAGATGAATCGGTGCTAAGCGCCGATTTTTTTAGGCTTAGTATTATTCCAAGATGACTCTTCACTCGGCTATAATATGCTTCCCCTATGTTATAATTATGTTAACTGAAATACGAGGAGGTAATACATATGGACCTTGGCTTGAAAGGAAAATCTGTCATTGTAATGGCTGCCAGTAAAGGACTTGGAAAAGCTACCGCACTTCAGTTTGCACAAGAGGGGGCACATGTCATTATTTCAAGTCGTCATGAAAGCGATTTAAAAGCTGCTGTCTCTGAAATTCAAGAATTCACGTCAAACAACCATGTATCCTACAAAACCTGTGATGTAACAAACCCAGCTGATATTAAAGAATTAGTACAATTCGCAATCGAAAGTAACGGAAAGATTGATGTATTAGTAAACAATGCAGGGGGACCTCCAGCAGGCGGATTCGAACATTTTGATGATGAGGCATGGCAGAACGCATTTGAATTAAATTTGCTTAGCTATATTAGAGCAATACGTGAAGTTCTACCCTATATGAAACAACAAAGAAGTGGTCATATTATTAACTTCACCTCATCATCCATTAAACAAACATTAGACAATCTTATCTTATCGAATACATTCCGTGCAGGGGTAGTTGGATTAGCAAAGAGTCTCTCTCAGGAGCTAGCCCAGGACAATATTTTAATTAACACCCTTGGACCAGGGCGGATTGCTACTGAACGTGTGGAGCACCTAGATACGGTCCGTGCTGAACAGCTTGGTGTAACCTATGACGAAGTAAAATCATCAACTGAGAAGAGTATCCCGATTGGTCGCTACGGGAATCCAGAAGAATTCGCTAAACAAGCTGTTTTTCTATGTTCTGCTGCGAATACCTATGTAACTGGACAAACCTTGCTAGTTGACGGTGGATTAGTTAAAGCGTTATAAGAGTTGGACTTGATTACATGTTTGATCGCAAAAGCCCAATGATACTCTAGTGTATATCGGGCAATTCCCATAGATTAAAGGATAGGCCTTAGGTGACCTCTTCTCAGAGACGCTCACCTAAGGCCTGGCTACCATACAGCAAAAATTTTCACAAACGATTATTGTCTATATACTAAAACACTTAGCTTACATTGCATGATATGTTTCCTATCCTCATTATCCAACAATAATGCGTTCCGTCGGATAATGATAGTTAATATCCTTTTTATTACCATGGAAGATAAAGATAAAGGATAAAATCCCAATCCTTCCAATAAACATCAATGCAATAATTACCACTTTCCCAATCAAACTTAGTTCTGGTGTTATCCCCATCGATAATCCAGTCGTACCAAATGCAGAGCTTGCCTCAAATACAATTTGCATGAATGTAAAGCTTTCCGTAGCAGATAGAATTGCCACTCCAATAAAGCAAATAATCATGGCAAGGAAACTAACCACAACCGATTTTCGAATATCAACTTCATGTATTTCACGTCCAAATACCTTTATATTCTTCCTTCCTTTAGCGAAAGAAAAAATTAATAACAGGATAACTGCAAATGTTGTGGTTCTTATTCCACCTCCTACAGAACTCGGAGATGCTCCAATAAACATTAAGAAAGATAGCACTAGTAATGTTGGGTTAGAAAACAGACTGACATCCATCGTTGCTAAGCCACCATTTCTCGTAGTAGAGGATTGAAATAATGCATAGAAGAAGGATTCATGCCAGCTTTTATTTGCAAAAAAGTGATTGGCTTCAAATAACAGAATAACAATCGTTCCAAAAGCCATTAAAGCAAAAAAAGTAATTGTCGTTAATTTCGTATATAAAGAAAACCGAATTGTAGAATTGCTCTTACTATGCTTAATAAAATCCTTTACCTCGATTAAAACGGGAAAACCAATTGCCCCTAAAGTTAACAATATAATAGTAATCAATTGCACAAAGTAATCCTTAGCAAAAGGAATGAGGGAGCTTCCAGTAATATCGAATCCTGCATTCGTTGTCGCACTTACAGAAGCAAATAACCCTTGTAAATAGGCTTCCTGCCAGGTAGGGAAATAGTTAAGAAAATAAGTTCCTAAGATAATGGCTCCAATAAATTCGATTAACAATATAATGGCCAATATTTGCTTCATCAGCTTAACTAAACCTGATAATTGGGATTGATTTTGATCGGTTCCTATTAATCTTCTTTCTTTCAAACCAATCTTTTTACCTATTAATAACCAAAAAAAGGTACCAAGTGTCATAATACCAATTCCACCGAATTGAAGGATAAAAAGTAAAATGAATATTCCTGGTATGCTAAAGGTATCTGCTGTATTCACTACAGACAAACCAGTAACGCTCACTGCGCTAACTGCTGTGAACAGAATATCTAAAAATGACCAATCAACTCCTGTTTTCACTGTAAAGGGTAAACTAAGCAAACAAACGGAGATTGCTACAGCTACCACATAAAATAGTACGATTATCTGTGAAGGACTTAATTCATGCTTTTTTACTATCGTTAACATACTGCATCCCCCAATTTGCTATACTACATTCCCTTATCTTCTAAACGCTTTAGACTCTTATTATTCCCCATCACTACCATTACATCTCCTTCATGAATCCTATCATTAGGTGCTGGAGATACATTAACCTGTTCACCACGTTTAATTGCAAGAACGTTGCAACCATATTTTGCACGGATATCTAGTTGAATTAGACTTTTATTCGATATTTTACTCGTAGCTCTTAACTCTAAAATACTATAATCCTTCGACAAGCCAATATAATCTATAATTTTATCCGAGTCTAGTTGATTTGCAATTCGAATCCCCATCTCCTCCTCTGGGTTAATGATTCGATCTGCCCCAACCTTCTCCAAAACCTTCTGATGCTGGGTGTTTTGCGCTTTTACCCAAATATTTTTAACCCCTATCTCTTTAAGAATTAACGTACAGAGTATACTCGGTTGGATTTTTTCACCGATGGCAACGATAGCATAATCAAAATTTCTTACACCTAATGCTCTCAGTTTATCTTCATCCGTTGCATTCGCAACAACGACATGTGATGCATAATTCGAGTTAGCTCTAACATTTTCTGCATCATTATCGATACCTAGTACATCGTGACCTAATTGATACAACTGTTTACAAACACTACTTCCAAATTGGCCCAAGCCAATCACTACAAATTGTTTTTTCATTAATGCCTCTCTTTCCATCAACACCAAAAAAGACCATTTCAAATAGAATGGTCTTCGGTTAAATCCCGGACCCTTCTCTCAGAAATTACGTAACGCTTACGAGGTTAGCTGTCGGATTAGGGATTGAGAGTACCCCCTCTTACCTTAGTAAGATTCACCCCTTCAGATGGTCTAGTAAACCATCCGTATTGGTTCCCCCGTTCAAGAAACAGATTCAGCGATTATAAGGTGTCATTCGATTAAATTCAACATAATAAAGAAAAAATACTCCTGTTTCCTATGATTGTCAACACCTACACGAAATTTTATTTTTTACTATCTTCTCATCTTCCTTCTAAATACAAGCCTACTATTATCCATAAGATGAATTAACATAGCATCTCCCTACTCTTAATCCTAATTAAAAAAGGACCAACTCAGGTCCTTCTCATACTCCTAAACGTACCCCTACCCGACTAGCAATTTCCTTGCCAATTTCCAAACTAGCAGTCGCTGCAGGGGATGGCGCATTACATACATGAACACTATTCTTACCACCAATAATAAAGAAATCATCAAATAACTTCCCGTCACTTCCTAGAGCTTGTGCTCTAACGCCTGCTGGGGCTGGAACTAAATCATCTTCTTCAATACTCGGAAGAAGCTGATTTAAGTTATCTACAAACCTTTTCTTACTCACCGACCTACTCATCTCCTCCATCCCTTCTTTGAGATAGGTTAATCCTAGCTTCCAAAAACCTGGATAAGATATAATCTCACCAAAATCTTTCCAATCAAACGATGCCTTAAAATATGCCTCTCGCTTAAATCCAGGTACAGCATTCGGCCCTACTTCTACTGTTCCGTCGATCATTCTCGTAACATGTACACCTAAAAATGGAAAATTCGGATTGGGAACTGGGTAAATGAGATTCCTTACAACATGACGCTTCTCTTCCTTTAGCTCAAAATATTCACCACGAAACGGAAATATTTTCACATCAACATGATACCCTGCCATTCTCGCAATTCGGTCACTATGTAAACCAGCACAATTCACTAGGAATCTAGTAGAATACGTATTATTTCTTGTTTCTACTATAACCTCATCTTCTCTTTCGTCTACAAAGACTACCTCAGCTTTCGTAATAATTTCCCCACCAAGTGAGCGGATTTGACGCGCCATTACCTGTGATATCATTGCATAATCTACTATTCCAGTAGAAGGTATGAAAATCCCGCCTACTCCGGCAACATAAGGCTCCTTCTCTAGTAATTCATCTTTGGTCAGCCAGGTTACCTCTAGACCGTTGTGCTTTGCTCGTTCAAACAACCTGCCTAGTTCTGGCATCTCTTCTTCATTTTTTGCAACAATGATTTTCCCACAAATATCATGCGGGATATCATGCTCCTCGCAAAATTTTCGAATACTTGCATTTCCTGCCTTGGCAAATCGAGCCTTGTAACTACCAGGCTTATAATAAATTCCGGAATGAATGACACCACTGTTATGACCAGTCTGATGCTGCGCTACATCCGATTCCTTCTCTAGGATAGCTAAATTGGATCCTGGATATCGTTCTAACAGTGCTAGCCCTACAGATAATCCTACAATACCTCCACCTATAATTAAAAAGTCATTCATCATAAGCCCTCCTATACATTAAGTTGATCGAATCAGTATGAATTTAGAAGCAATTATTATTGGTCCTATACGCAGCATGAGCGCTAGTATTTTATGTACACTTGTAAATACCAACCTCTGCTTAATACATCACTGCCCTAGTTAAAATAGAAGGGATGTCGCGCTATGACATCCCAGCATGTTGCCTTATTTAGCTATTTTTTCTTCTTCATGAGCACTTGTTACTCGCTTCTTGACTATGAATTGGACGATAACAACTAATGCTAGTAATCCGAGTCCAATAGTATCGGTTAATACCCCTGGTATCACTAAGGTTACAGCGGCCATGATGGTGATCACTCTTAATGGCCATACCATCGTAGTCATAAAATATCCTTCTAGACCTGCTCCTAATGCTATGACCCCAATAGCTGCCGTTGTTGCCACCCATGCAATCTCCCATCCATTGGTACCCTGCATCAACAATTCAGGTGAGTAGACAAATATATATGGTACTAATACCCCTGCTGCCGCAAGCTTGAGGGAGATAAATCCGGTTCGATTCGGATTACCACCAGAAATACCCGCTCCCGCAAAAGCCGCTAACGCTACAGGTGGTGTTAAATTCGCTAGTATTCCAAAATAGAATACAAACATGTGGGATACAAATGGCTCAATACCAAATTGTACTAGGGCAGGTGCAGCCATAGATGATGTGATGATATAAGTCGGAATAGATGGCAATCCCATTCCAAGTATAATCGAAGCAATCATCGTAAAGAACAAGGTTAGGATTAACGTATCCTGCCCAAGAATAAGAATGGCGGATGTCATTTTTAATCCAAACCCAGTCAATGAGGCAACCCCAACAATAATACCGACCATCGCACAAGCCATTGCCACACCAACAGCACTACGAGTTCCATCCTCTAGTGCACCAATAATCCCTATAATACTTAATCGAGTCTTCTTCCTTATCATTGCAATGACGATCGTTGTAATGATTGCCCATGCTGCTGCATAAATCGGTGTATAACCGCTAAATAGCATATAAATTAATACAATTAATGGGATTAGTAAATGGCCTCTCTCTTTCATGACTTCTATTAAACTAGGAAGCTCCTCACGAGTGAGTCCGCGTAAACCACGCTTTTTTGCACGCAAATGGACCACGGTGATGACACCCATATAGTAAAGTATCCCAGGTAAAATCGCTGCAAGTGCAATATCACTATATTTCATGCCTAATGTTTCTGCCATAATAAAGGCTGTTGCTCCCATTACCGGTGGAAGTACTTGCCCACCAACAGATGCAGCCGCCTCTACCGCGCCTGAAAAATTGTTTGAATAACCCGTCCGTTTCATTAATGGAATGGTAAAAGAACCGGTCGTGACAACGTTTGCTATCGCAGACCCATTTATTGACCCTAAAAATCCACTCGAGATAACCGATACTTTCGCTGGCCCTCCAGCCGTATGACCAGAAATCGCCATGGCAGTATCATTGAATAGCTGACCTAAGCCAGTTCGATTTAGAAATGCCCCAAACAAAACAAACAGAAAAATATAGGTAGCAGACACACCAATCGCTGTACCAAATATTCCTTCCGTCGTCAAATACATGTATGTGGTAATATCCTCAATTGAATACCCACGGTGGGCAATCAGTCTAGGAAGATATGGACCAAAATAAGCATACAATAAAAACAATGCACTTAAGACCGTTAACCCAATACCAACTACGCGCCGACCACCTTCCAGCACGAGAATAACAATTAATAGACTAAACAAGAAGTCACTCGTGTTCGGCAGCCCTGCTCGGTTAACAATCCCCATATAATCAGTAAAGATATATACAATGGTAGCAACCGCCATGATTGCTAGCAAAAAGTCAATTACTGTTGCACGTTGCCGGGGTGCTTTTTTACGAGAAGGATAAAGTAAAAATACAAGCACTAAAATCACACCGGTATGTAAAGCTCGGTGCTTTAATGTGACTAATGGTCCAGTAAACGATGTAATGAGATGAAAAAGTGCTAATCCAACTGCAATAAATGTAACAAGACGAACCATCCAAGGAATATTAAAATTCCGGAATCTGGATTCGGTATCATATTTTTCTATTAGCTTCTTTTGTTCTTCCGTTGATAATTCTTCTACCGGCCTTACCGCCTCACTCATTTGGCCCATCCCTCCTTAAGAAATAAGACTTATCCTAATCCAATCAAAAAGTGTGATTGATTTATAATGAATTTGTATATGATGATAATCTGGAACGATTTTTTTTAGAGGGTAACTGGTTGTCCCATCTGCTAAGGAATAATCCGAAATAGGGACATAATAAAGAGAATAAAAAGGTATTTCCCGTTTTATTCCTGTTACACGGACATATCCATCAGCTAGAAATTCCACCATCCCATCGGTATCTGGTGTACCAGCCCCATAAGACTGATAGATAGTCTCCGATAACGATAAAGAATGATCATCGTTGATGGTATAGGTTTCCTGCCACGGGGTTAATTCAACCGAATGACGCCACCCTATGGTGAGTGTTCTTCCTTCCCATGGGATAAAGTGATAAGGTTTTCCTTCTAGATTAGTAAGTAAAATTCCAGATTGTACTGGAACCAGGAAGATTCCAGTAACAATCAGTAGAATAATAATGAAATAGATTAATTTTTTCTGCATTCTTATTCCTACTTAAGCTTTGATTTATTCTGTAATCCCTTGCTCGTCAAAATATTTTTTTGCTCCTGGATGTAGTGGAGCTGGTAGGTTCTGTAATGCATTTTGGATATCAATGTCCTTGGCCGCATTATGTGTATCCTTCAGTGTATCTAAATTCTCGTAAATTCCTTTGGTCAGTGCATATGCAACATCATCTGATACATCCTTATGTGTTAGGAGTACATTGTTTACACCAATAGTTGGTGTATCAGCATCTAGATCATATACATCAGCCGTAACAACCGCAGGGAAGAAGGCAGGATATTTCTCTTGCATTTCTAACACTTTATCTTCTGCAATTTCTACAACCACGATATCATTAGTGGTTTGTAGCTCCATTACCCCTGCATTCGGTAAGCCAGAAGAAATAACAACAGCGTCAATGTTTCCATTCTTAATTCCTTCTACACCTTCTGCGAATGATAGATAATCTTCATTTATATCGTCATAACTCATTCCATATGCTTCTAATACACGCTTCGCACTAATTTCCGTCCCGGAAGCAGGTGCACCTACTGCAACACTTTTCCCCGCTAAGTCTTCCACCGTTTTGATCCCTGATTCCACAGTAGCTACTATTTGTAAATAGTTAGGATAAAGTGAAGCGATAGAGCGAATATTTTCTTGTGCACCCTGTTCTTCAAAGCTGTCTATCCCTTCATATCCATCCGCTGCTGCATCCCCCATAGAGAACCCTATTTCTGCGTCCCCCTTATTAAGAGTAGTTATATTTGCCGAACTTGCAGCAGTGGATTGGCTATTTGCATTCGCCCCCATATCCTGATAAATTTTGGCCATTGCACCACCTAATGGATAATATACCCCTGATGACCCACCTGTGAGAACGGTTACAAATTCACCATCAAGTGCATTATCTCCTGTTCCACCAGTACTGTCTCCACAAGCACCTAATACCAATACAAGTGAAAGAAACATACTAAAAAATATTGTCTTCTTCATCATATTCCCTCCATATTTATTAATATATAAATTCCTATGTATTAGGAACTTACTAAAATACTTCCAACCATAGTAAACGATTACACAAATTATAAAAAACCATCATAAAAAAGAGTCATTTTTGATGTCTCCCTAAGATGGTTTTACCGCTAACAAATAGAAAAGTTTTAATATGCTGTTTATTTATTTCATACTGTTCATAATAATACATTTATTTTCAATTGTAAATAATTTTTAGTTTATATTGTTTGCTGTATGAAAGTTGTTAACAAAAAGAGAACTCCCCCTTTATGGAAGTTCTGAATATATTTTTAATCGCTTATTAAACTACCGAGATATTTATTCCGTTCTCTCTTTCACACCTACTTTTCTAGTAAACCACCACTTAAGCGATATAGGTACTAGAAGTACAATTATTAGTATTCTAGTTATCTGTAGGGCACTTACAACAGCTGGATCTCCACCTACATTATAAGCGGTTAACACCATTTCAAAGAACCCTCCAGGTGCAATTCCGAGCATAGCTGTTGCATAATCTAGCGAAGTAAAGGCAGCAAGTAATATCCCTAATCCAAATGAAATAGTAATAATCGTAACAGAAAGACCAAAATATACAAACGTATATTTACCACCAATTTTTAAATGATCAAATAAGATATTTTTCCCTAAGCTTGCGCCAATTGCTACCTGGCCTGCATTCATGACCATTGATGGCACCGAATTTAAATCAATCGGACTAATATTCATAATGGACGTAACACCAAGGGCACCAATGATAATTCCAGCTGGTATTTTCTTTCTTAAAAAAATGGCAGCAGCAATGGGGATCAGTAACCATAAATAACTCCATCCACTGCCTAATATCATATCCCTTGTTACACGTTGAAAACTCCCATCACCGGTATTACCAAGGAAATATACCATAAATGGGGGAATAGTAAATAATACCGTAATCAATCGAATCGTCTGAAAAATGACGACTAAAGAAGGATTTGCCTTTAATGATTCGCTGGCAATAGCCATTTCCGAAAGCCCACCAGGAATACAGGAGAAAACACTAGTTACCTTATCAACATGAATCCATTTTGTTACTAGTGTACCAAGAATTATACAAGCTATGATTAATATACAGGTTACAACTATGTATGGGAGAAGGTACGGAATTACCGTTAGTAGTGTTTGCTTTGTAAAATATAAGCCAAAGTATACGCCTAGAATAATAAAACCTGTATCGCGTATAGAATTTGGAATACATAAAGTCCGTTTTGTAAGACCTTGCCATAGCATCACAAAGGTCAAGGATCCTAATACCCATGGAAGTGGCGCGTTTACCAAATAAAACAATGAACCACCTAAAACCGCAACAATAGTAGCCTCAAGAAGTGAATAATAATCTTTTGAAGACATGGTATGTACAAACCCCTTTGGATGTAATAGTAAACTCTATCTACTAATTTACCATTTAATCTTAAATAGAACTAGATATGCATTTCTCAACTTTCCTCCGTAATAGGTGCTGGTAGAGTTGAGTATGATGCGCCCTTTTCATTTTCAGATGCGACCAATTTCGTATTTGATGCTCCCTTTTCGTTATCAGATGAGCCCATTCTCGCATTTGATGCTCCCTTCTCGTTATTAGATAGGCCCATTCTCGATTATGATGCTCCCTTTTCGTTATCAGATGCGACCATTCTCGTATTAGATGCTCCCTTCTCATTTTTAGATAAGCCCTATTTCGTATTTGATGCTCCCTTCTCATTTTCAGATAAGCCCTATTTCGCATTTGATGCTCCCTTCTCATTTTCAGATAAGCCCTATTTCGCATTTGATGCTCCCTTCTCATTATTAGATGAGCCCTATTTCGTATTTGATGCTCCCTTCTCGTTATCAGATGAGCCCTATTTTAAATATGATGCTCCCTTCTCATTATTAGATAAGCCCATTCTCGCATTTGATGCTCCCTTCTCGTTATCAGATGCGCCCATCCCTGAATTAGATACTCCCTTTTCAACACCATATGCGCCCACCCCCTCAGCAATATATTGCACGCAATATCTCACAAGAAGTGACAGAAAACCCTATTATCCGATATAATAAAAGAAAAATAGTAAATGAGGTATGCATGATGAATTTAAAGGATTTCTTCATCGGGATGTCACAAAATCAATTTTTAAACAATGCCGCAAAAAAATATGGTTTAAAATTAGGTGCTCAATCCGTTGTAGCCGGTACCAATATTGAAGAAATGATTCAAAGTGTAAAGGAATTAAACCGTCATGGCATCTCCGCAACAATTGATAACTTAGGAGAATTTGTTACAGAAAAAGAAGAAGCATTAAAAGCGAAGCATCAGATTCTGGAAGTGATTGAAGCTATCCGAGTAAATGAAGTGGATGCACATATTTCATTAAAGCCTACTCAGCTTGGACTGGATATTGATTATGAGTTTTGCAAACAAAATCTAGTAGATATTGTATCAAAAGCAAAAGAGTATGATATTTTCATTAACTTTGACATGGAGGACTATGGTCACTTGAAGCCTTCCTTTGACCTAATTGATGAGCTTTCTACAGATTTTGATAACATTGGTACGGTTATCCAAGCATACTTTTTTGAGTCCGTTAAAAACATTGAAAAATATAAGGATTATCGCCTACGTATAGTGAAAGGTGCTTACAAAGAGCCTGAAACTGTTGCATTCCAGGATAAGAAAGATATTGATCAGAACTTTCTTAAATTAATCGAATATCACTTACTAAGTGGGAAATTCACATCAATTGCAACGCATGATCATCACATTATTAATCATGTAAAGCAATTCGTAAAAGAAAACGACATTCCATTGGACAAGTTTGAATTCCAAATGCTTTACGGCTTCCGTAAAGACATGCAATTGGAATTAGCAAAAGAAGGTTACAACTTCTGTACGTATGTTCCATTCGGAGATGATTGGTATGGTTACTACATGCGTCGTCTTGCAGAGCGTCCTCAAAACATGAACTTAATGGTGAAGCAAGTTTTCAACAAGAAAACCAATACAGTACTTGGGGTTGCAGCAGGTGCATTTATTCTTGGCAGATTAAGTAAACGTAAAAAGAAATAAATAGAAAAATCCTTTAGCCATTTTGCTAGAGGATTTTTTAATAGATTGTAAATGGAGTAGCTTATTCCGTCAGTATCCCACCTAGATAGTTAACTTACCACTTCACACCTATCCTATTTGGTACTATTTATTCAATGCCATAGAAAATGGAAAAAGAGAAATCAATACTTTTCCTTGGATAGTGCTTTTATGAATCGGTCCCACATTACTACTCCTACTATCTAAGCTTTCACCAGGAGTACGATTATCTCCCACTACAAAATAAGCATCCTTAGGAACCACTACCTCTTCCATGTCATTAGAAGCACCCATCCTATATGGTTCGTTCATCATCTGGCCATTTACAACTATCGAACCATCCTGAATCATAATGCGATCATTCGGTAAACCGATTACTCGTTTGACCACATCAAATCCATTATGGTCGCGATAAATAATAATATCATGTCGATCCACAGTAAAAAAGATATTACTTGATAATACTACATTTCCATTTTCTAGTGTCGGGTTCATAGAATCCCCGGAAATAACAATGAAACCAATAACATACCGAAAAACTAAAAAAGCAATTACTAAACAAAAAATAAAGCCTATCCAACCTAACCTGCTATCATTACGTTCCTTTTCACTTTCATTCTTCCTATCTTCCATTACGATACTTGTTTCCAATAGCATCACCTACCAATGGTGAGATTCTGTATACGTTCTATTCCCATATCAAAGAGGTCCTTGAACATGTTTCATAGAATTGAATTACATTTTAATTAGCATCATTAACTTGTAATTCTCCACAATCGATAAGTTGACTGGTATCTTTCTTGCCTAATACGATGTCCATTTCTATTTCTGTCTTTGTTATGAGACAATTTAACTTTTCTATTAATACTTGGTCCGCTTCTACACTAACATCATAATTAGAAATTAATTGATCCGCATAGTCTATTAATTCTTGTTTCCGTTTTGTTTTCTCTTCTTCTAGGAATACTTCATACTGGCTTTCGGCTGATTGAATCGCTTCGTGTATTTCGCTCTTTAGACGAGTTGTCTGCTTTTCTTTTTCCTGAGAAATCGTCCTCTCTATTTCCTCCATAGAAGCGGACTGCTTATCATCAAGCCAATTCTTTAACATATAGGCAATATCCTCGTTAGCAAATACTACCTTCACACTACTTATCATAATAATTAGGACGATTCCAATTCCGATTATTGGTAAATATAATTTGTTGTCTTTCTTCATATATATACCTCCTTAGAAAAACTCGCATTTGCTCGTCCTTTAGCGAATGTATTCTTTGTTTACGTTGGCTGTAAAAGGTTTCTACCTTCCTATCTGCCAATAGAAAGGGATGTCCCGTCCGTCTGACCCTCTCTGTGGAGTGAGGCCCTATTCAGAGACATCCGTATTGTTAGAAAAACTCGCATTCGCTTGTCTTGTAATAAATGTGTTCGCTTTTTTTATCCTGGCAGGAAAGGATTTTATTCTTTTCTATCTGACTCGAAATTCTTCCTAGTTGATACCATTCACTACATCATCAAGAGCAGCTTTTGCTTGATCTTCCAATTGCTGTGCATGAGCAATTATAATTTGTTCTTGCTCTTCTACTAATCCATCAAGTAATGATGTTACCGATTCTCTTAAGTCCTCAATAGCCCAATCGATTTGATTTTGTAAATTTCTAATGGTAATTTCTTCTTGCGTATCTAATGCTTGAGCAAGCTGTTCTTGGGCCTGCTGTATTGCTTCTTCTAACTCTTGTACAGCCTGATCCCTAGCAGTATTTATATCTGATGTCATGGTCGCCATCGCTTCTTGTCCAAGTTCACCAGTATAAGCAGTTAAATCATTATTCGCATAATCTAACCCCTCCTGCTGAACACGTTGGATTTCAAAATAACCATCTAGAAATACATTGTAGAACTCTAGCCCAATTCCCGCTAAAATTGCTTGCTCTTCTTCGCTCAACGATTCCAAATGACTTATTTTCGCATTAATGATTTCTGATAAGGACTTACCTGTTTCAAGTTCTCTCGTTAAATCAATATCCATTTGTGCTGTAGCTTTTAATTGTTCATATTCTGCTTGTAATCCTGGGAGCTTGCTTTGACCATATTCTTCTACACTCGCCTCAATATTCTCTACCGTGTTAGAAAACATACCTTCATACCAGGCACGAAGCTGTGCACCAGCATCCGTATTGGCAAGTGCAATTCCTGATCCTGCAACGATTCCAACCGCAGCTACCCCTACTAATAATTTCTTTTTCAACCCTTTACGTACTTTCATCATTAATCTCCCCTTTTATTCTAAAATAGTTGAACGATTGCTTTTCTGATTCCGAACTAATAATTGACTCAAATAATCGACTACTTCTGCTTCAATCTCTAGACTTAATTCATTACTCTTTTCTTTCGACATCTGTTCATATGGTTCATCTAAAGATATAGTTAGCGCATCGATTACCGAAAGATAGCTTTCCTTATATTGTTGTACGCGTACCTCCGTCATGTTCGATGTATCTTTATGCAACTCGGTTAGTTTGTCCTTTATCTGATTTAGATGCTGTTCTTGTTGATCCTTTAAATGGTCCGTGATGGCAACTTCCCTTTGGAACATCCTATTTTCTAGGTTATGGATAGCCGTGCTTACGTTCTTTTTGTCAAAAGAGAACGCCCCATATACGGATACTTGAAATGCTGCTATCAACGAGATCATGACAAGGAAGCTGACTAGTATTTTTTTCATTTATCACCCGACCTTTCTATTAAGAAACTACTATATTTTTATACTCCTATGACTCAATGCCCCTATATTAACAGAAAAATTTGAATAGTGAATCGTTAGAAAATACCATTTACTAGATAGTCTAATAGCTTTATTTAGACTGCCGAAAAACAGAAGATCATGTTGAACATAGCGTAGCGTAAAAAATAATTTGTAATGTTTTCATGTAAACAGCAGAAAAAGGAGTATATATTTAGCTTTTCTGATTCAAATGAACTACACCACTAGCCTAAACTAATAAAATGCTACTAGATAACTTGCCCTAACTCCTTTATAATTGTCTACTTCATTATCCTAGAGCTTATGTCCTATCATGTTATTTTTTGGAATTTTATCGTTGTTATCTCATGTTTTACAGCGTTTTCGACAGAACTTGTATAGCGAACGTTACCATTTTATATAAAGCTGTTAGTAAAATATGGACTAACCGTGTTCAACCACTCCTACATAAGTAATAGTTCCACTTAATAGAGCGAGTCTAATTAACTAGGTAAGAGAGACGTTAAACCACTTCTTTTCACCTAAAAAAATAAAAACTTACCCATTTATGTTTAAATCTATTATTTTCTGACCATCCTTTCTACTAGATTCATAATTTACGAAAGGGATTGAGAGAATATGAGAAAAGTTGTCAATACTATTTGGATGACAGGGTTTATGCTTATGTTATTTTCTTTTATATCCGTAACAAATGCACATGCAGAAATTGCCGAGAATGACCATGTTAAATTATTTGAAGTTCAAGCAGAGTCCATTATGAGAACCGCTCCTAATCATGATGCTGATGTTATCGGAACATTAGTGGAAGGAGATAGACTAAGAACATTCGAAGAGCAGAATGGATGGGTCAAAACTTTCTTCGATGGGGAGCCTGTTTGGGTATATGGAAAGGAACTTCTATTAATCGAAGAAACGATAGAAGTGGAAAATGATGATAGTTTACTAGAAGACAGTGACACGATAACAGAGGAAGAAAGTGAAATAGAAGAAAAAGAAACAGAAGAAGTGAAGGAGGAATCTGAAGAAAAAGCAAAAGTTAAGGATGACATGAAAGAGACAGCCGAGGAAGATGATACATCCACACAGATAGAGGATAATTTTAATCACTATACACTTGACCATGTCACGGAAACATTAGATTATTTGCCAATGGGATATATTCAACAAAATCACATGCAGATTTCAGAAGACACCATTACCGTTAGAAAACATCAATTAAATGGCTATAACATTTTGATTGATCCAGGCCACGGTGGCAAGGATTCTGGAGCAGTAAATGATGGCGTACGTGAAAAAGATTTGACCCTATCTACTGCAACAAAGCTAGCCAATCACTTAGAAGCAGAAGGGGCAACAGTAAACTTTACTAGAGCAGATGATACGTTTATTACTCTTGAAAATCGGGCGTATCAAAGTAACGCCCATGAAACAGATGTATTCATCAGTCTACATTATGATTACTTTAACGATCCAAAGGTAAATGGTATTAATACGTATTATGCTAACACGAATACAAGTAAGGAGCTTTCTGAGAAAATTCATTCCGCATTAGTTGGAGAACTAGATATGACAGACAGAGGGATTAGGCAAGAGGACTATTATGTTCTAAAACATAATCAAAATCCCGCTGTACTGCTGGAACTTGGTTTTATATCAAACCCAAGTGATTTGGAGAAGGTTCAAACCGACGAATACCAAACAGAGGTTGCCGAAGCAATTACAAACGGTTTAGTAGAATATTTTGATGCTCAGAATGAGTGATCTATATCATTGCACTGGATTAGGCGCACGCTTATAATCTCGTGATATAATAATCATTCACCTAGCCCACTTCGGAAATACATTTTCCTATGAGGGCTAGGTGTATTAATCATCTATAAGGTTCTGGATTCTCCTTAATTTCCGCTACTATCACGATACAATTACATAGGGAATGCCAGCTTTTCAAAGCGAAACGCTTCTAGCGCTTCTTTGTCCACTTCATAACCAATACCAGGGGCTGTTGGTACTTTGATTACGCCATTTTCTACTACAACTTCTGGTTTAATAATATCTTTCTTCCAATATCGAGAGGACCCTGCGGTATCCCCTGGTAAAATAAAATTAGCTAAAGTCGTAATCGCTACATTATGTGCTCGCCCGATACCAGCTTCTAACATTCCTCCACACCACACCGGGATTCCTTGATCCTCACAATAATCATGAATTTTGATTGATTCAGATAAGCCCCCAACACGGCCTACTTTTATATTTATAATTTTACAGCTTCCTAGTTCGATTGCCTTTTGGACATCATACAACGAGTGAATACTCTCATCTAAACAAATCGGGGTTTGTAATTCCTTTTGAAGTTTTGCATGGTCGATAATATCATGATGCTGTAGGGGCTGTTCAATCATCATTAGATTTAGATCATCCAACTGCTTCAGCAATTCTATATCATCTAGGGTATAGGCAGAATTTGCATCTGCCATAATTGGTGTATCTGGAAAAGCCTTTCGCACCTCATGAAGCATATCCACATCATGACCAGGCTTAATTTTCAACTTTATACGCTTATACCCTTGCTCAAGAAAATGCTCGATTTTATTCAATAATTCTTTTACGCTTGGCTGTATGCCAATACTGATTCCCACATCAATCTCCGTCTTTTTGCCACCGAGAGCTTTTGCTAACGGTACACCCTGCCGTTTCGCATAAAGGTCCCATATCGCTCCCTCTATAGCAGCCTTAGCCATATTATTGCCACGTAATCGTTCGAATAATGGAAACACCTCATTTGGATGTTCAATTGCATTATCTCTTAAAATAGGAATTAAAAAGTCTTCAATGATAGCTAAATTAGACTTTATCGTCTCTTCTGTGTACCAAGGAATAGAAAATGCGACCCCTTCTCCGTAGCCATGATTCCCGTCTGTATCCACCACTTCTACGATATAGAATTCTTTGCCCTGCATGGTGCCGAAGCTTGTTGCAAATGGATCAATCATTCTCATGTTGAGTCGATGGATGATGATGTTTATTAATGGAATTGTCATGTTACACCCTTCTTCCTAATCATTTTTCAAAGCAATAATAACTGACATATTCATCACGAATAATATCTTTAGCCGTATAACCGTTTGAAAATAATAATTGAAATAGTTCTCTAGTACTGCTACGCCATTGAATAGCATGTTCTATATTTGTTGCTTTCATATCTTGAATATTAGCTGGAATGGCAACAAACCACTGTTCACAATCAGAGTCAAATACCACATCTGTTCGCCTTGGCTCCATCTTCTGTCCCATTTCCAATAATAATTGGGAAGAATCAATTGTACCATCGAATGGCTCAGTTTCTCTTTGAAAATGCCATTCAATTACCAATCGATCAGAAGCAAGTCCCTTATTTAATCCATCATCCATTGTCCCATAATAATTTTCTCTATAGGTAGTTGCTATCCCACCCAATTTATGTAAATTCAAGTAAGCATTGACACTTTCAAGCGGATCATATGTCCAAATCATTTTATCATATCCCTTGTCCGCTGCTACCTCTCGTTGCTTACGTTTTATTTTCTCTCCAAGCCCAGACTTACGATATGCCGGAAGAATTCCTAGTGCGTGCGATACTAAATACACCTCTTGTCCATCAAACCCTGGAAAACTATACTGGAAACCAATCATGTTTCCTCCTAAAAAAGCTCCTATTAGCACACCACCATTATGAAATGCGGTTAATGTTTGGTGAATCGGAATCGGCGTATCCTGCCAGACGATTTCTTCAATTTTTTGTATCTGATACAGTTCATCCAATGTTGTTATTTCTCTAATCTCTATCCCCATAATCTCCCTCCTAACCTTGATACTTCCTTACAGTCCTTCGTAATACCGTTACTAGAATCTCCACACTTGGTTCGATTGCTTGATAATTAAACGTCATTTGTGGGTGATGTAGCCCTGGTTCTAAATCGCATCCAACTGCTAACATGGTTGCTTTTAAAGATGGTCTCTTAATGGTATAAAAGTGAAAATCATCTCCCCCGGTTGTTGTAATCATCGGTATTAAGTGGTCTTTGCCAACTGTCTCCACAATAGCCTCTTCCATTAAATTAGTTGCTTCCTCATTGATTACTGCGGCAGCAACACTTGAGCTTATCGATAGATCAATTTTTACTCCATGATAGTTGGAAAGCATATTAGCAATTCGCTCCACTTTCTCCAAGAGCTCCTCCATTGCTTCATTAGTTTGGGCACGCATATCAATAGAAAACGTAGCATTCCCAGGGATAATATTAGTGCTCTCTCCTCCAGCATGGAAGCTCGTCATCTTTACCGAGTGCGGAATCATCGGATCTATATAAATATTATTCAAATGCTGAAAAAACTCACTCCCCACTTGAATTGCATTAGCGTTAAGATGTGGTCTAGCACCATGGGCATCTTCTCCTGTAATAACTCCATCAACTGACCATGAGGCGCCATGCCTAATTGCTGGCGAGAACTGACCGTGCTTTAATTCTTGAATTGGACGAAGGTGAAGACCATATAGAAAATCAGCATCATCCACAACCCCTTTTTCTACAAGTGTCAACGCTCCATCTCCCTTTTCTTCAGCCGGCTGGAAAATAAATCGAAACGTTCCTTGGTCTGGAGTTCCCTCCTCAAGAAGTGTAAACAGCACACCTAATACAATCGTCATATGGGCATCATGACCACATGAATGGTTTGCTTTAAATTCACCGTTAACCTCTTGCCAAAGTGCATCCATATCGGCCCGTAGTGCTACAACCGGCTTCCCACTACCAATTTCTACTACTAAACCAGTTATTTCCGGGAAGCATTGAATGTTTACCTTCTTATTCGCAAGTAACCCTTTAATATATTCCGTAGTCTGAAATTCCTTCCAGCTTACTTCTGGGTTTGCATGTAAATAATCGAAAATCTCTTTTAATATTGGCCTCAGCTTCTTACTAGTTGTCTTCATGATGTCTACAATACCCCTTTCTATTACTATCCTATGCCATCAATATTCTTTTTCTATTCCCTAATATGCTTCAGGTCAATCTTTTTCTCTTGTTGCCAAGCTTAGGAATAAAAAGAATGGAGTCAATGCGTTATCTATTGAAAGTGGCATTAAAAAATGCAGGGAAAATACTCCCTACATCTCTATTCGTGTTAAACCAACACTGGCTCAACTATCTCTCCATCTTTCATCCGAATTAATCGATTACCATATTCAGCCGCTTCTTCAGAATGTGTCACCTGGACAATCGTAATTCCCTTTTCCTGATTAATACGACGGAAAAGCTTCATAATTGCTGTCCCTGTCTTACTATCCAAATTCCCAATTGGTTCATCTGCTAGTATGAGTGCTGGACTTAGGATTAACGCTCGAGCAATGGCAACCCGTTGTTGCTGTCCCCCGGATAATTCTCTCGGTGTATATTTCTTTCGTTCTGAAAGACCCACAATTTCTAATATCTCATCCAGCTGCTCTTTATAATCAGCTGTCTTCTTCTTATCCATCGTAACCGGAAGTAAAATATTTTCTTCTACTGTTAAGTTTTGTACTAAATTATAAAACTGAAACACAAAGCCCATTGTTCTTCTTCGTAGAATACTTTTCTGTTTATCCTTCATTTTATTAATATCTTGATTTTGAATGAACACTTTTCCAGAAGTTGGTTGATCAATCCCTCCAAGTAAATACAATAACGTACTTTTACCAGATCCGGATGGCCCCATTATGGAAACAAAATCGCCTGATTCAATCGAAATCTCAATGTTTTTTAACACTGGGATATCATTTGCTCCCACTTTGAAATTCTTACATAACTTTTCTGTCCGAACAATACTCTCCAACATCTCCATTAGCCCCCCTTGAGAACCTTTACTCATATCGCAATTCTTTCATTATATGAAGCTTAAAAACCTTTCGAACTAGTGAGAGAGTTGATAAAGCTAATAATATCGCAACCACCCCACATAAAATGCCATAAAGTTTGAACGTAAAGTGAAAATCGGTCACCATCCCTATAGCGTAAAAGAACTTAGTTAATAAGAAATTTAACGCGAATCCACCAAAAAGCCCAATGACAGCTACTATTAAAAATGTAAGGAGTGTTTCGGCGAATATCATTTTCACTATTTGCCCTTTACTCATACATACAGAATAGAGAATGGCATATTCCTTCTTCCGCTGATTGAAGGAGACCATAAGATTATTTGAAATTCCAAGAATCCCCACCATCATACCTAAACCAATAATGATTGTGATTCCATCAATTAACGTATCGATCGTGCTTTTCTGTGCCTCTATCCTCTCGTCAAAAGTCGCTACCTCTAGTGAATAGTTACTATAGTAGTCTGCTATATTCTCTTTTAATTCCTCCGCTACTATTCCTTCCTCCTGCTTCAGCGTTAATTCATAAAAGAGAGGCTCAAAATAATCCTCATAGATTTCCATTGGAATTAAAGCACTATCGCGACTTGAGGCAAATCCAGCGCTTTCCATCGAACCAGCTACAATAAATGTTACTGGACCAGCGTTCTCTAGATTTTCGTAATGGCTATTAATTGGCTGTATTTGTACCGAATCTCCTATATGTATGTCGTATTTATTCATATAGTAGTCATCTAATATAACCGGGTTATCTAAGCTAATTAATCGTTCTTCATCTATTTCGAGATAATTTATCCCATCATAGAATTCACCTATCTCATTAAAATCGTCTACGCCAAATACGCCATAAATACCTTCACTTCCATTAATAGAGGATTTCCCCAAACTTACAGCTTGAAGATAAGCATCAGCTACTCCATCCATTTCCACTATGTCATGAACAAGCGAATCATTACGATCACTAAGTGTAACAACTACATCAAAATCTTTACTTACTGCCTTTGTTACATAATAATTAATTCCTTCACTTGCAATTCCTACCATAATTAATAGTAAAAAAACGACAATAATCATACTGACATTGTTTGCAACAATCTTATTGTTAGCAATATTTTTAATGCCCAGTCCTAATTCTCCCGATCGACTCCTCTTAAAGTATAGAGACAATAACTTTGAAAACCCACTCAACAATAGTGGCATTAACAACACAATGGAAATAAACAATAACAAAATCGATACAATAGAAAGTAGCATATCATCATATTTATTGAATCCATTTATCACAAAAGCAATGAAGAAGAATACGATTCCGAGAATAACCGTCCATCTCGAGCGTTTTTCTAATGTAGACGATGTATTGAAAAGCACATCCTTTAAAGGTTTGGCATTCGTTCTCACTATCCGGAGAAAGCTCACTAGTGCTGGGAACATCATTCCGAATACTACCGAAATGATTAAATAGATCATATTATATTCGACTACTGTTTCCATACCATATTCCTTGTACTCATTAAACAGATCCGCTGCAAACGGGAGTAGGAACACAGCTAAAATAATCCCTAGGACCGCTCCAATTACCCCATACATGAAGAACTCCAAAATTAATACCCGATTCATCATCCCTTTGCTAGCTCCAACACTGCGAAAAGTAGCTAAAACAGGCATACGTTCCGTAATAATTAACTTGGAAAGGGATGAAATAACATATGCACTGATTAACACAATAATAATAATCGCTAGCATCATAACCGTTTGGAAGGTCTGCTCATCTCGCATAATCGTATCTGCAGCACTACTCTTTTGTATGGTAAAGCCTTGATTCGTCTCCGCTAAACTAGTAATTGCTGTGTCCAGTTCCGTACCCGGTACTTCTAATAGAGTACTCGACACCATATCTCCTCCGCCGAGCATTTCCATTACCTGGTCCGGCTGAGCAAGAAGTAGAATGTCTCCCATTTCCGAATAATAAATACCATCTGATTTACTAATAGCAGCTATCCTAAAGTCATAAGAATTACCGCCACTGCTTACATCTATCCTATCTCCAACCACTAAATCATATGTAGAACTCGTTTTCTGACTAATAATCACAGAATTACCCTCAAGTTCCTGGGAGCCAGTAAGGATATCTACAATTTGCATCTCAAAAGCTGCTTGGGGGTCTAAGCCATATAATGTCACTGTAACATGTTCATCATTTAAGAATGATTTACCAATTGCTTGTATCATATCTAAACGATTATCTATATGAATATCTGCTATATCTAGCTTAGTAGACTCATAGAAAGGAATACCATCTTCCGCTTTTTTCGATACAACTACATTAGCAGTACCATAAGAACCTTGTAACATAGTTGTATACGTGTTATTTATAATTTCATTTAAACTAAGGCCAATAAATAAAATCAAAGTAGACAGCAAAATCGTAAGAAGCACGATAATCGACCTTAGCCTCTTCTCCAAAATATTATGTATAATATGCTTTAGAACAATACGCATCGCCCAAGCCCCCAAAGGAATAAAAGTGGTAATTTATAACAATACTTAAATACTATCCTAAAGTGTTGATCTAGGCAATGCGAATATATAAAATTTACTAAAAAATCACAAAAATAACAGGACAATAGTATTCACTTTAAAGGAAAAACCGAATGATGAGCAAAGACCCGCTCCGGAAATATACATGTGGTTACTTCCAATACAGGGACGACATCTGCTCGAAAGTACCTTCGCAGTGTCTTCTTTGCACTTTATCACAGCACAAGTGCGACATCTGCTCGAAAGTACCTTCGCAGTGTCTTCTTTGCCATCGGGCAGCTGTTGAGCTAGGCTAGGTAATCTTCCTTGCACCAGGAAGCCCGCTATGTAGCATTTCTAGTGGACTCGTGGTGCATCCCAGTGCCTCTGGGCGTGCTCTATCCACCCTGCTTTCGTCTGTACATATTTAAGGAGCTAAGTATCATTCGGTTTTACATTAATTATTTTTCCAATCTCAAATCACGTTTGAATCTTTAGATGACGTACCTTTATCCTCATAAAATAACACAATGTCAGGATCAATCTTACCTATCCCTAAATATCTAGCTTTATAATCCTTTAACAAGCTTAAGAAACGTTTACTTAATAATAAAATGACTACTACGTTTATAAATGTTGGAATGGCTGAAGTTATGTCTGCAAAATACCACACTGCGGCACCTGGCATCCCTATACTTACTGCATAAATGACCATAGCGAGCCCCGGTATCGGGTAAAACCAACTAAAAAAACGTAGACATGCACGCTTGATCTTAGAGTCACGTTTATTAAATAAATGTCTCAATAATATATCGTAATAAATATACCAGCCAGTAGTAGTGGTTACACCAAATAGAACGACAGATACCGCTATAATATAGCGCCCTATTTCCCCTATACCAACTTCGAAAGCAGTTAATGTTAGTTCTGCACCAGACAATCCTGATGACCACACACCGGTCACAATAATTGTCAATGCGGTAATCGTACAAACAACAATGGTATCAACAAAGACTTCAAAAGCACCCCATATACCTTGTTTTACAGGATGGTCTACTTTGGCTGTAGAATGTACCATTGGTGATGTACCCCATCCCGCTTCATTACTGTATACCGAACGAGCCATACCCATTTGGATAACTTGAGCAACTACAGCACCGGTGAAACCTCCAATAGCGGCTGTTCCTCCAAATGCGCCAGAAAAAATTAATCCGAATGCTTCACCAACTTGACCAATATTACTAACGATAATGAAAAGACCGGAAAGAATAAAAAACAGCACCATAAATGGAACAATCCGAGATGCCACTTTTCCAATATGTTTAATTCCACCATAAATGATATAGTAAATAGTTACTGTTAAAGCAATCGATGCTGGAATCATTCCGATTCCAAATGTAGAGCTAACAGCCTCTGATACCGTATAATTTTGTAAGGTAAAAAAGAACGTACCGAAAATACCAAAACCAAAGATGACTGCCGGAATCATCCAAAACTTAAAGTTCTTCTCCTCGCCAAGACCTTTCTCCATATAATAGGTTGGTCCGCCGTAAGGATCACCATTTTCGTCTGTATTACGATAATGAACAGATAGTGTCACTTCCACCGTTTTAATAATCATCCCGACTAGAGCACACATCCACATCCACAATACAGCACCTGGTCCCCCTACAGCAATGGCAGTCGCAACACCACCAATATTACCAACTCCAACTGAGCCACCAACAGCTGTACTTACCGCTTCAAAGGAAGAGAGAATTCCCTTCCCCTTTTCTTCCTTGTCCTGCTTTTTAAAAATGGTTCCTAGAGTTGTTTTCAAAATGTGAGGTAAATGGACAAATTGGAAGAACTTCGTAGCCAGCGTAAAATATACCCCTACGAATAAGATTGTAATAATAAGTGGTAATCCCCATAAGAATCCGACGACCTTCTCTAATAAATCTCCCATACCTTTATCCCCCCTTAGACTCTAATTTGTTTGATGCAAGGATTTTTGGTAGTGAATATCCCCACCAATTATGGTCATTTCTATAGTTGTTTCTAAAAGCTCATCTGGATCATCTATTTCAAATGGATTAGTTGAATAAACTGTCATATCTGCTAGCTTCCCTCTTGATATTGTTCCCTTTAATGTTTCTTCATTAGTTGGATATGCCCCCATTTTTGTAAATAGTTTAAACGCATCATACATCGAGAGTTTCTCCTCGGAATTCCACCCCTTGTGCCGGTCTCCAGGTGCTCTTCTTGTTACAGCCGCATGAATACCTAACAATGGGTCCATTGGTTCGACTGGTGAATCCGAGCCACCTGCACAAATAACATTTGAGTTCAATAAAGTTTTCCAAGCATAGGCTAGATTCATCCGTTTTGGACCAAGTCTTTCCGCCACCCAAGGAAAGTCACCTACAACAAATCTCGGCTGTAAATCAGCAATACGACTAGGTACTGCTAATCGATTAATTAGATCTTCCCGTAATACTTGTACATGTATCAATCGATCCCGGTAAGCTACAACTGGGAACTGGTCTAAAATATCCAATATATTTTCTAATGCTTTATCCCCGATCGTGTGAACTGCAATAGGCATGGATAGATTTCTCACTTTCCGAACTAAATCATATAGTTCATCATTTGTGTGCATTGCCTCACCAACATTACTTGGATCATCCGCATAAGGTTCTGATAATAATGCGGTTCTCCTTCCAAATGCCCCATCTGCAAAAAGCTTTACTGCCCCAATCGTTAACGTTTCATTTCCGTACCCTGCATACATACTAGATTCCTTCAAATCATCTAAGTAATCATAATCAATTAAAAGGTTACAACGAAGTCCCAGTTTCTCTTGATTTAATAACTCATCGAACATCCGATACGTACTATGAAGTCCTCCTAAATTGTTGGTATCATTTGTATGTACACTTGTTAATCCTTGTCTAATAGCAAGCTTAATCGCCTGCCGTAGTGCACCTTTTAAATCATCATAAGAATATTCCGGAATATGAGCTGTAAAAATGTCTGCTGCAGACTCTAGAATAAGCCCTGTCGGCTGCTTTAATGTTTCATCTAGTTCAATTGAACCGCCTTGAGGCATTATCATATCACGATGATAATGACAAACCTCCAAGGCTTTTCTATTCACTAATGCTGCATGACCACAAACGCGTGGAATGTAAAGAGGATTATGTGGAGAAACAGAATCTAGTTCATTAATAGTAGGAATACCACCATCTATAAATAAATTTTCATCCCACCCTCTCCCAACTAGCCATTCTCCAGGTGAGAGGTTTGCTGCTTTATCTTTGATTATCTGAAGCATAGAAGTTTTCGAGGTTACCCCAGTTACATCTAGGTTTAATAAATTGATAGCTATCGATGACAGATGTAGGTGGCTATCAATTAATCCCGGAGTAACAGTTTTACCGCCTAAGTCAACTATCTCCGTTTCATAACTCCCCCAATATGACGTTATTTCCTCCTTTGTACCCATATCAATAAATCTACCTTCTTCCACGACAACTGCTTCTACACATGGCTTTACCGGATCAAAGGTATAAAACTTCCCATTGATAAAAATTTTTCTCATGATAACTTCTCCCTTTTAATCAGTCGTTATAATTTTCTTATTTTTATAAATATACAAATAATTAATTATTTCGTCAATGCATTATAATAAAGGATAAGATCGGTTGCCTTTCACTAATTTTTTTCCTTAAATGGGATGTATGATAATATGTAGATGAATTCTAAGTAGCAGGGAGAGAAGCAATCTTGATAGAAGTATATACAGACGGGGCTGCTAGTGGAAATCCAGGCATTAGTGGTGCTGGCATTTATATAAAAGGACAAAAAAAACAGTATGAATATAGCTTCCCTCTTGGTATCATGACAAATCATGAAGCTGAGTTTTATGCTGTAATTAAAGCACTAGAGATATGTGAAAAAGAGTTCCCAAATGAAATTCTATCCTTTCGTTCCGATTCCCAAACCGTTGTACAAGTGGTAGACAATGATCTTACCAAAAACAAAACATTCCTCCCTTTACTAGAAGCAATTCGGGAAAAAACAGCAAAATTTCCCTATTTCTTCATCAAGTGGATACCAGAAAAAGAGAATGGACATGCTGATCGTTTATCCCGAAAGGCTATTCAAGCACAGCGGTCTTAAGTGATCTATAAGCACATTTTCAAAGACAAGCATAAGAAAAAGGAGTATAGTAGTCGTAAAGAATTTTCAACCAATTGAAGGAAATAGCCTAATTAGGCACCTACTCAGTGCTAGAGATAATGTAAAGGATGAAAACGTTAAATGAAGGAGCCAATTAATCATGGAAAGAATACAGCTTGCAGAGGATTTATCTTTTTCTAGAATTATTCACGGTTTATGGCGGTTAGCTGATTGGAAATATAGTGCCGACCAATTTGTAGACTTAATTGAATATTGTATGGAACAAGGGATTACTACATTTGATCATGCCGATATTTACGGTGGATTTCAATGTGAGGAGCTATTTGGTAATGCACTTGCACTTAAGCCTGGACTTCGAGAAAACATTGAGATCGTGACCAAGTGCGGGATTGTCATTCCGTCTCCTAATCGACCGGAACACAAGTCACATCATTACAACACATCAAAACGCCATATTATCCAATCTGTAGAGAATTCTTTAAAGAATTTCCGGACAGATTATATTGATACGTTATTAATTCACCGACCAGATCCCTTTATGGATCCTGAACAGGTTGCGAGTGCCTTTCACGAATTAAAAGCTTCTGGGAAAGTCAGACACTTTGGGGTATCTAATTTCAAGCGTCATCAGCTTACAATGCTTGAATCTTATTTAGATGTAGATCTTGTGACGAACCAAATTGAACTTTCAGCATACCAGTTAGAAAATTTGGAAGACGGAACGTTAAACCTTTGTCTAGAGAAACGAATCGCTCCCATGGCATGGTCCCCACTAGCAAGAGGACAAATTTTTACGAACGAAGATGATAAAGCAGTACGGTTACGTAAGACATTAGAGAAAATCGCTATTGAAATGGATAGAAGTAGTATCGATGAAATATTATACGCATGGATTTTAAATCATCCCGCTAATGTAATGCCAATCGTAGGTTCAAGTAAAAAGGAAAGGATCCAAAAAGCAGTTAATGCCTTGAATATAGAATTATCATTAGATCAATGGTTTGAAATTCTACATGCATCCATGGGTCATGAGGTGCCTTAATGTAGAGATGAAAGCAAAATGACTATCAAATGCATTGTCCCATTTGATAGTCATTCTATCTTCCTAGTTTTCTATTTAAATTAGCAAAAGGACTCAAGTCAAAGCTGTATTATCGTTAGTTTAACTGCCTAATTCAACTTCTCAATATCTGTAACAGTAAAGTTATTCTTATCCAAATCCAATCGAATCTTCTCCGCTAAGTCTTCATCCACTTCTTTTGGAAGCACGATACAAACTCTTCTTACATAATTAGAGTTGTTATTTAAAGAAATAACACTTTGTACATTACAATGTCGATTTACAATTCTTAACATTTTTTGTAGTGCACCAGCATATTCAATTGTACCGATTGTAAAGGAGTAGCTACCATTATGTACTCCCCAAGCATTTTCTAGAACTTGAATAACATTGCCATTCGTTAAAATCCCTAAAAAGTCCATGGAGTCATTAACAACTGCTAAATAAGGAAGCTTTTTAATAGATGAGAATACTTTAAAGAATGGGGCGTCTTCCTTAATGTATCCCTCACGGTCAGAGACTAAATCTGATAATGTGCCAACCAAGGAGTAATCAAGCTCATATTCTAATAAATCAACCTTATATATATTCCCTACGTATTTCTCTCCCGTTTCATCAAGAACTGGAATACACCGATAACCAGAATCCTCTAGGGTCTTCATTACAGATTCTAGGCTATCACTTTCTTTTACAAATACTACATCATTCTTATTAACATAATCATTTTTGACAAGCATTCCTATCCCCCCAAGACTAAAAATTAGGGCACTACAAATGAATATAGGCCTTTTATATATTTAACATTATTTTCAGTAAAATAGCAATAACCTAAAATTCGTTCACACAAAGGTTCTTTACATTACTAGGAATGGACAATCCCGTGATCACTCTAACGAAATAAATGAATTATGGTGTTTAAAGCCTACCTAACAAAAATACTGGTAGGATAATAGTTCTACATATGTATCGCTACTATCCTACCAGTCTCTTTAACTAATTATCCTTATTCATCTTCTTCAATAAAGTTATATTCCTCAAGTAAATAATCATAATGATCGGCAACCGCCTTATTCTTCTCTTCTGTAATCGTATTTAACTCGACTACCTCTTGATCTAGTGTCATCAATTCTTCTTCTGTTGTATTCTCATCTAGAAGTGCCTCGAAGAATTCTTTTTCTTTCAACACTGTAGCTTCTAGAGAGTTAGCCTGCTCTTGAAGTAATTTGTGGTATTCCTTTGTTGCATCATACTCGATCTTTTGTCCATCATAATAGTCATTAATCTCATTAACTACAGGAATGATTTCATTATCATATAAATCAATTACTTCATCTTCCGTTTCCATCACAGTCATTTGCTCATATAGACTAGCTAATTTATCCATTAATGGATGAACCTCATCAACTACTGCATTGTGATACTCTAATACTTCATCTGCTTCTGGTGAACTACATGCTGCTAGGACCATCGCTAATACTAGTCCCGTCACTACTAATAATAATCTCTTCATTAAAACTATCCCCTTTATTTTTTACTCTTAAGTCATTTTAAAGTAAATTCTAGAACTGTCAATTAGGCAATTAAACCTAATCAAAAATCATTAGTCATTAAGTCTCATTTCTAATGTTTGTCCATATCAATTTCTTAACAAACCATTCCCTCAAAACAGGGAAAATACATTCAGTAAAAACCCATTATTTGGTAAATATGTAGTACCTACGATTCATTTTGACAAATTTGTAAAAAATATGGCAATTACTACATAAAAAACATGTTCTTCCTCTCATTGGGAAGAACATGTTTAATATCATGCTTTCTTACTATGATAATTTACAATAATAATACCAAACGCTACTAATACGATTGCAACGAGGATAAAACTATTCAGCATCTCACCGGAAATAAACATCGCAGACAATACAGCTCCGGAAACAGGGACGATAAACTTATACATACTTAATTCGCCTGCATGATTATATTTCAATAAAGAGTACCATAGAGCGAAAGCGACTGATGATAGAAGAGCCGAATAGATAAATAAACCGAGCCCAGTTGAGGTGAATGTCATAGCACCTTCATGTAAGAATGGAAATCCAACCACTAACATGATTACCCCACCAATGGTTAACTGCCATCCTGTAATGGCGAATGGGTGAATCCCCGACGCTAGCTCTTTTGCCATAATCGTTGCAATTGCCGCTGTTAATCCGGATAGTATCATATAACCTTCACCATCCCACTGGAAACTGATCTGGAATTCTTGCCCCCAGTTCGCGACAACAATTCCTAGAAATCCCGTCATAAGACCAACGGATTTCTTCCAGCTCATTCGATCACTTCGGTAGTAAAAGTGAGCCAAAATGACAGTGAAAAAGGTTCCCCCAGAAGAAAGGATTGCCCCTTGCATTCCAGAAACATTTGCAAGTCCATTATAAAAGAAAAAGTATTGTAAGGATGTTTGTACAATACCAAGTATCGTTAAGACTAAAAACTGCTTTTTCGTAACCTTTATTCGCCTCCAGTTACTACATAATAAAAAAAGTAGTACAATTAGTCCTGCTAGTAAAAATCGACCACCTGCAAAAACAATTTTTGCTGCTATATCACCCGGAGCCATTTGCAACTCCTCATAGCTAATCTTTAAAACAGGAAAAGCACTCCCCCATAATATAGAACAAAATACAGCAATCCCTATGACACTCCATTTATGTTGAAAAATCCCTTTCAAGATTTTCATCTCCCATTACTTAGAATATAAAAGTCCAAATACATATCATATGCCAAATTTTTAATGAAAGCAAAGCATACGGATGGGAAAAACTTTTGATCCTCATCCTGCGAGATGGTGGTTGCTCTACTTTATGGCAATTTGATATAGTGGTGGAAAATACTGCTAATTGCTGTACAACATTGGGGGAGATTTTTTGAAGAATTTGCTACGCGTTTTTATGATGGTGCTAATCATTGGCTTAACTGCCTGTCAGAGTAATCAAGCGGATGGAATTTATTTTGAAGACTATCAGCTTGAGAAAGTTATCCGTGCTGAAATCAATAAAGATTCTGGAGACATTTTACAAGAAGATATACAATCCATTACCGACTTAGACGTATCGAACGAGCGAATTAAATCCTTAGAAGGAATAGAGAATTTAGATTCCGTTACGAAGCTTAATTTACAAAACAATAATATTGAGGATTTATCGCCACTTATGGAAATGGCTAGTTTAGAAGAAGTATCTATTGGAGGAAACCCGTATGATGATGCGGATGTAAAAAGTCTTCAGGATAAAAATATAACGGTCATTACAAAAGTAGAAGTGGAAGTACGAGGTGAACCAGACGGTCCAGGGGGATATCTTTGGAAGGTTGAACATGGTGATACTACGGTTTACTTACAAGGGACGATCCACACTGTAACAGAAGACTTTTTTCCTTTAAATCGTAAAATCGAAGAAGCCTATGCGAAAGCAGATGTAATTGTTCCAGAAGTTGACCTTAATAACATCAGTATGTTTGAAATGCAAGCCATCTATATGGAATATGCCCAATATGAAGATGGCTCAAGCATTCAAGACCATCTATCTACGGATTTATATAAGGAACTTGACCGTGTGTATACAGAACTAGGATATTCCATTGACATGTTTGACCAATTCAAACCATGGTTTCAATCGAATCTGATACAGAATTTAATAATGGAAGAGCTTAATTTCACAGATGGCGTCGACTTATATTTTCTAAATCGCGCAGAACAGGATCAGAAGGAAATCGTTGCCCTTGAGACTGCGGAAGATCAATTATCCATATTCGCTAATTTATCTGAGGAATTCCAAGTCCAAATGCTAGAGGAATCCTTGATCGAAATAGAGGAATTAAATGAACAAATGCTAGAGTTGCTGACCCTATATAAGGAAGGAGATGGTGACAAACTGCTAGACTACTTAACGGTAGAACAAGAAACAAGTGCAGAAGAGCAAGCCTACATGGAAGCACTTAATGATAACCGAAACTATAAAATGGCAGACAAAATTGCAACTTTCCTTGAGGAAGATAGCGGTGACACATACTTCGTCATAGTAGGTACCTTACATCTACTTCAAGAACCCCATATCCGCTCTCTCCTAGAAGAAAAAGGATATATAGTAGAGCAGATATTATAGACTAAAAGATATTTCTGAGAATAGCTCATAAAAATGAATTTGTTACTTGTAAGGGAACGGATGGGGAGACCGTTCCCTTTTTGTACTTTTCTTTCTCTTTTGCGTAACAGAGAATTGATCTCTTTACCTTTTTTCGCTCTCCTTCCTCATTTTGGGCCAGAGACAGACTCTCCGTTACCTTTTTCTGCTTTCCTTCCTCATTTGGGGCACAGAGGCAGACTCTCCGTTACCTTTTTCCGCTTCTCTTTCTCTTTTGGGTAACAGAGAAATGATCTCTTTTACCTTTTTTCCCTCTCCTTCCTCATTTGGGGCACAGAGACAGGCTCTCTTTTACCTTTTTCTGCTTTCTTTCCTCATTTTGGTAACAGAGATAACCCTTTTTTACGCTTTTCTTATACTGGCGAAAAGGTTTTCTATACTTTACCGTTTAAGAAAAGGGAAGGGAAGGGCACCTACTTTGATTGGATACTTTCTTATACTAAAAATAGATAATCCGAGCTACTACGAATTCTGATTACTAATTTTTCAGTAGTAGTTCGGATTTTCTATTGCTTGCAATTCTTCACTTTAGTTTGCTGTTCTAAATCATACCAGCTAGCAAACTACTATAGACACTTACCATATTTAAATCATCTGCTCCAAATTCCTTAAACCTACTCGGCGCTGTAAGATAGATAGCACCGCGTACACTTCCATTAACCATAATCGGAACAGCTAAAATTGAATCCCAATCTGGTAAACCACTAATCTTATTATGCTTATCCTTCACATCCCAAGTAATCGTATATAGTCCACGTTCCTCCAATAAAACCGAATGCAATATATCTGATTCTATCGACACTTGCTCTAACCAACCCTCTTCCTGTGCTCTCCTTCCATATACCTTTTCCCCATTTGGCGTATACAATAAAATATAGCCCACCTGTGCCTCCGAGATTTCGACTATTCTTCCTAAAAATTGATAGATTTTCTCCTCAGAAGATAGGTTTTTAATAGGGAGCTGGATGAGCTCTACCATAGCTAAGACATTTCTGGAATCCTTAATATCATCTCCTGTAAGAATGCCTGCTAGTTTATTTTGCTGCTTGGATGTAGTGAGAAAATCCTTATACCAAACTTGTGTATAATTCCGTCCTTTTTCCTTTGCACCATACAAAGCTTGATCTGCTTTTTCAATTAACTCTTTCACCCGCTGACCATGAAGCGGATATGTCGCTATTCCAATACTTACGGTTATATCAAACTTATCCCCTAATAACTGTTGTGCCGCAATTTCCTCACGAACTTTATCTGCAAATACTACTGCTTCTTCCGTTTTAATGTTTGGTAATATAATAATGAATTCTTCCCCACCATAACGACCTAGAGTATAAGATTCATCGAGCATATCCATAACGATATGAGATACGGTTCGTAATACTTCATCCCCGATTTGATGGCCATATCGATCATTTACCTGCTTAAATCTATCGAGATCGAACATGACGATACTGAAAGGTTCCCCTGTCATCTATTGCCTCTAATAGAGCATCGTCTAAGTATTTTCTAGTCAACGTGCCTGTCAGTTTATCAATGCTTGCCGAAAGCTTTAACTGGTGCTGTTCTAGTATTGTAGCTAAAAAGCCCATCACTTCTTTACATTTTTCTACTCCTGCTTCATTAAAATTATTCACAAGCAAATCTGTTTCTAAATAGATATAACCTAGAATAGACGGCTTAGAAATACCGTGATTCTGATTGATTGGAATGCACATGATACTCTGTAATCCTTTGGGTTCCAACTTTTGTTCCTTAGCACCTAAAATAACAGCCTCTCTTGTATCATGAACGAGATTAATCATATAGCGATTTTGTGGTAATTCACGATTCCCATCTGTTGTGCTTAGAACTGCTAATTCTTCCTTTTGATTCTCCGTAATAATGATTCCCCTCGAAGCAAGTGTTATCCCTGTGAGATAATGTAATAGCATATTAATATTCTTTATTGTATTAGGGCCGACCTTTGGTAGAATATCCTGGGCTGTACGAATTTCCTTTGAATATTTCTTCATGTGCTGTTCGCGAATGTATTCCATAAAGTCCTGATGTTCCAAAAATGCGCTAACATAATCTTTTGCTAGAAATCGATTTAAATCCTCTTGAGATAGTTGATCTTGCTTACCCTTTTCTTTATAAGTTAATATATGTTGCTCTTCGGATATCCAATTGTAAGTTCGTTCTAGACCTATAAACCCTTTAGCATAATGATTATTATTCACATAAGTTAGCTGGTATTGCTTCGGCACACCTTCCACTAATGATTTCACTAATTCGGTACTATCTAAATAATAATTTGCAGCACAATACCATTTCTCAGCCTTAAAAGCATACTCTCCCAATACCATCAAGATTCTAGCTATTAACTCCCTATTTTCACCCCGTTTAGCTAGTTTCAACCCCTGCTTTAAATAATAAATTGATTTCTTAGAACTATCCTTTGTTCCAAGAAAGTAAAAATATCTTGCTTTTAAAGCATCCGGTGTTTTATCTGTAAACAATTCCCCCAGCTTTTTACACAGGTTACTGGTTAAAGAATAATAACCACGTTCACTTAACACAACCAATGCTGTTGTTATTACTTTTATATTAAACGTATTATGAGGTATCTTTTCCACTAACTCTAACAAATTAAAAATAATCTTCTTTAGTTGCTCTGGTGGAGCATTCCTTAAAAGATGAAGCTTCTGATATGTGATGGCACTATCAGAATACATATTGTCACGGCCTTTATTAAACTCCACGACCAATTTTCCAAATTCATCGGCACGCTCGAAGTCACCGATAAAGTAAAATAGATTCATGCTCGTATTATAGTATTCAAATATATCTAATTCACGAGAGTTATCTTCCTTATGTAACGCTTCTATAATGTGATAATATTTAAATGCTCGCTTATATTCTGCCATTTCTGCAGATGTAAAGCATAGTTGATTATAGAGAGGGCTTAAAAGCCAACTTGCTCGACCCGCTTGTACTTTTTCAAGCGCGTATTTAAAATGATCATATGCTTCAGAAAAGTGATATGCAGTAGCATGAATTCTACCTATACTATTTAATGCTTGAATTTCTGTCTCAAAAATACCATACTTTTCACTAATATCCCTTACCTTTTCAAAATAATTTATTGCCTCATCGAATTCATTTCGAAATGATTGAGAGATAATACCAATATTGTTAATCGCTCCCAAATATCCTTTCAAATATCCTGCATGCTCTAGAAGCTTCATCGCCTTTTTAAAGTAGCGTATTGCCTCATCGTAACGATTATTCTGCACACTAGAGAATCCTAATAATAAGTAGGTTCTTCCAGTTATTCTAGGAAAATCATCCCCGCTTTCCGCAATAATTTCCTTTAAAATGATATCTGCTTCATCTAATTGGTTTTTTATGTTCAATAGTAATGCTTGCAGTCTCTTGTATTCAAGCCTCGATTCTCTATCCAATATTATAGGGAAGTTTTCATCTATTTTTTGTAAATAGTGCTTCAGATTGTCCACTTTATAGGATGTTGCAAATAGATTTCCTAACTCTAAATGTACTTTTAAAATTAAATCTTGCAAATCATGATTCTCAGCAATTTCCAATGCATACTTATAGGTTTTTAATGCCTGTTCTGTTTGATTGATTTCAATGCATAGCCCACCTATTTTCACCAGAATTTCTGTTTTTTCATATGGATTTACCATTAACCTCTCCGCTTTTTGAAGATATTGAACTTCCTTTCTAATTTCATGCTGAACATGGAGTTGCTTAGCAATATCCATATAATAAACCAGACACTTCTCCCAATTGTGAGCACCTTCATACTGATGAATCAGCTCCTCGATTTTAGTATCCGAGGCTTTTTCCATTAAAGCTGCTGCATGTGCATGCATGGTAATCTTTGTCTTAGCATCAATAGCTTCATACACAATCCGCTTCAATACCTTATTATAAATATCAAAAAGAAAACCATAATCCGATACTAATTGATGAATAATTCCTTTTTGAACTAAATAATCTACAGTAGAATGAATTAATACTTCGTCTAACTCGAGATACTCACTCATTATGTTTTTAGAAACCGGCTTATTATAGATAGCAATGGTCTCCAGTATTTGTAATGCGATTTTTTCTAAGTCCCGTAATTGGTTTACTAGCACTTGTTCAATACTTTCCGGAATTTCCAATGCATTATAATCTAGCAAAACACTCCACATACCATTATCCTTATTAACCTGAAGAAGCCTTCGACTATATAGATCCTTCATAATTTCCTGTATAAATAATGGGTTTCCAAAAGAACGGGCATATATCTTCTCGGTTAGCCTTAGTGGTTTATAAGATAAGGACAGAATTTGCCTGATCATTTCTGCTACTTGATCTTCTGTTAACAGATCTAATCGGATGATACTGGTGTCTAAACGCTTTTTCATTAAATGATAGTTTTCTAGAAAATCCTTCTCTCCATCCTCTCTTAGTTCACCTGATACAATAAACATCAAATTATTTTGATGACTATTGTTCATGCTCAAGTAATGTAATAAATTTAATGTGAACCTATCCGCTAGATGAAGGTCGTCTATTAAGAATACCGCTGGTCTCCCTTGTAAGCTATCATTAATAAATGCACCGATACGATTTAACAGCCGATATTCGCTATTATCATCTGTTAAATAGTCTAATGAGGTTGGTGCTCCACCTTTTTCTAATTCCGGAAAGTACTTTACTAGTTCTGCATGATATTTACGTAAAATAGAATAGTCTGTTTGACTGATTAGCTTTTGCAGAATATCTAGCCATAGGTTTTTACTACTCCCAGTACTACCTAGGTGAAAACTTGCATATACCGTTACTTTGCGTAATTCTAGTAAATAATGAAGTTCTTGGAGGAAGCGGGTCTTGCCAATACCATTTTCTCCTTGAACAAAGATAATACGTTTACTGGGCTTATAGCTCATCATATTCTGGACATTATTTAAAACATATGATAGTTCTTCATCTCTTCCGATGATACGGGTATGAAAATGAAGCTTTTCCAATGCCTCTTGCTCAATGATGGAAATATCGGTATCTAGACTTTCTCTAAGCTCCGTTATCATGTCTTGAATAGTTAGATAGGGATAATCCTCTTCTGTCCCTATCATTTTCTTGATAATAGGTAATAGGTTACGTAGCCTATGTCGATCATGGGCACGATATGATTGCCCTAGATTGTCTTCGAGTGATTGAAGCGCCTGCTTTGGATTTTCTATGTAAGCTTGTTTGGTTATCATCGCTAATAGAATTAGTCCTAACGCATACATATCTGTCTCAATATTTGGCTCTATTCCAGCTAATAATTTGGGTGAGTTAAAATATGAATTCTCTAAATCATGATGAAAATACTTTTCTAATTCAATGGTAGCAAGGTCTTTTAATTTGGGTAAAAGACGATTACCTTGTTTCATTGGGTAAATTGCCTTCAAATTTAATGATCCATAAATAAACCCACTTGTATGTACATAATGGACTGCTGAACAAATTTCGATGAATTGTTCGATTACCTCATCAATTGAAAACTGCTTTATCAACGAGAAGTATGATTCATTCTTTCTATCAAATTCTACCGTATAAAAAAACGCCTTTTCTGTATAAGGCTTATTATCTACAAAGGTGACCGCACCGAATTGTTCATTTCGTGCTATTCTTTTACTTGATAAATTCTTTATTGCTATAAATTGCTTCTCAAAAAAGTGAATTAACGAACTGGGTGTATATTCCGAGATTAATAGATTTAATTGGACATAGCGGTTCTCATGGAATAAATCCATAGCTAAATAGATGGATACGATTCTATTTTGCTCCAAAAGCTCAACAAGTCGATACCGATTATTAATAACTTCCATGGACTTCACCTCGTATTCGTTAAGTTGATGGGAATACCGTTTAAGAACTCGCCTATTACGATAAAAAAAGGCTATTCGAAGAACGAATAGCCAAAATAATTCATGCATGCATAAAACCAACAAATTTGTCCGTCAGGCTATCATGAGCGATTATACTTGTATTCCCTTAACACCTGAGTCCTATCATTTGAATAGTTTGCTATATCCAGCTTAACTAAGGATTTTCGTTCATTACTCATGACAAATCTATTCGTTATAGTTTGATAATTCAAATGTTATTGATTTTATTATATAATATTTGCCACTAATTCACTATACACGTTCAAGACATTTAACTCATCCGCTCCAAATTCTTTTAACCTAGCAGGTGCTGCCATATACATAACACCCTTTACCGTTCCATCAGCCGTTATTGGCATTGCTAGTATAGAATCCCAATCAGGCAACCCATTAACGGGGTTAATTTTCTCTGTTGCTTCCCAATCAATGGTAAACATACCACTTTCCTCTTTTAGGACCGTCGTAATAATCTGCTGATTAAAGGTATATTCAGTGACCCATTCTTCTTCCTGGGACTTCCTACCAAAGGACTTTATGATGGAATGCCCTTCTGTGAGTAGAATATATCCATATTGTGCTTCCATAATTTCAACTATTCTACCAAGAAATTGATAGATTTTTTCCTCACTTGGTATAGGAAGATTGGTTAATTGGATGAGTTCAACTAATGCTAGTACATTTCTCGCATCCCTAATTTCGTCCCCAGAAATGATTCCAGTAAGCTTATTCGCTGGCTTCACTTTATCATCAAAATCCTTTTGCCAAACTTGAGAGTTGTTTCGCCCATTTTCCTTAGCAATGTACAATGCTTGGTCAGCCTTTAGAATAAGCTCACGGACGGTTTGACCATGTTCAGGATAAGAGGCTAGTCCCATACTTAAGGTTATTTCCTGTTTATCACCTAATAGCTTATGACCTTGAACAGTAGAGCGTAATGCTTCTGCAATTTCCTGTGCTTCCTCTATATTGATTGAAGGAAGAATAATAATAAATTCCTCCCCACCATATCTCCCCAATAAACTGTTCTGATCAAGATTTTCCAAGATAATCTGGGAAACTTCCTTTAGAACTTTGTCGCCAATTTGGTGCCCATAACGATCATTAACTCCTTTAAATTTATCCAAATCGAACATAATAATGCTAAATTCATTGCCATTTTTCCTTGTGTAATCTAGGGTGTTTTGTAAAGCATCTTCTAAATACTTTCTTGTCAATGCACCTGTTAATCGATCAATCGAAGCAGTAATCAATAATTGGCGTTTCTCCAAGAGTAACGCAAGGAAGTTACTCAATTCCATACTCTTCTCTAGGCATGACGGATTAAAGTTATTCACGATTCGGTCTGTTTCCAAATAAATATAACCTAATAATTGATGACTTTCCCCAACTATTGGGCGTGATTCTGCCTTCTTAATAATAGGGATGCAAAGAATAGCCTTTATATCATTTTCTAGAAATTGATGATCTACCTTATCCTGCGTCAACCTATCTGATAGGAGTAGAGGCTTCATCGTGGACCTAACACGATTAAAGATAGCAAGATTTTCTGGTATACTAACGCCCTTATCTAGGGAAGAAAGAACGGTTACCTGCTGTCCCTTTTCCTCGGAAAGAATATACCCGTTTGTCGCAAGGAATCGACCAGAAAGAAATTTTACTATCATGGTTAGATTTTTCGATACATCACTATCTAACTGTTTCAAAAGATCCTCTGGTTGAAAAATCCCATCAGATAACTTTTCCATATAGTTACGACTAATATTTCGCATAAACCGATAATTTCCCATAAAGAAATCAATCTGCTCGGTGTTTAAAATAGCTTGCAATTCATCTAAGGAGCTGACCTTATGAATCAACGCCTCTTGATCTAGAATCTGCTCTTGTTCGGATTGAATCCACCTTTTTATTTCATCAAGTCGATAAAATTCCCTTGAGAAACTTCGACCATTAATGTAGTCCAATTTATATTCAGCTGGAAGCTGCTGAATTAATTCCTTAATCGTTTCAAAAGCTTCTAGATAATAAGCGGCTGCTTCATAATACGCTTTTGAATTAAAGTAATAATTGCCTATATCTGCCTGAATACGAGCGGTTAATTCCTTACTTTTAGATATTTTCGCTAAATGTAAGCTGCTTTCAAAATAAGTGATGGAACTTGACCGATTTAAGTTAAATGCAACGATTCCCTTCGCATGCTCATATATAGCCTTTAACCTATATGGTGTGTCCTCACTAACTAAGACTTCTACCATGGAAAGTAATTCCGTCGCTTGGTGGTGTTTCCCCTTCCTACTAAGATGCTGTATAGCTTCACATAGTCGTTCAATGCTAATTGACTTGTTTGTTATTTTGTCAATAACCTTTACAATTTGTTTCACTAAAAAATCATCAAAGTCTTGTTCCGGCTCTCGTAATTGATTGATGAGGACTTGTGCAGTTGCAGTGTATTTCATCATATTTTCATGTTCACTATGGAACGCTATTATTTTTTGGTAATAACGTTCTGCTTCAAAATAATTACCAAGAGCCTGATACAGCTTCGCGCAAGTTTGATAATATCCACCAATATCAAAGCCCTTATTTGGATTATCCTGTATGTCCACTTGTAATTTACTGAAGTATTCTAAGGCATCCACAAAATTATTTCGCTCTAAACTCACCTGTGTTAGGTAATTTAATAGCATATACCTCTCGAGAACGAGATTATAGCGCTCTGCTTTCGTTAACCCTTGGTTAAAGTGTTCAAATGCCGTATTATAATCGAATTGATTGAGATAGGATTCTGCAATATTTATTAGTGCAAATACTTCACTTGTATAAATGCCATATTCCTCACTCAGCTGTTTAACTTCTAAATGATATTCCATTGCTTTGCCATAGTCTTCATAAACCTCTGCATAAAGCGCACCTATATTGTTGAGCGAAAATAGCATACCTCTCGCATTTTGGACTTCTTCTGATAGTTTACATGACTCATGATAGGCTTCTAAAGCCTCATCCGCTTTTCCTAAGTGAACAAAAATAAATCCTAATGTTCGGTATGCATTCCCCTTTATTTCCAAAAATTTGTTACCGCACTCTGCAATTAATTCTTCAAAAAGAGCAGCTGCCTCTACTATTTGATTCTCCTCGGTAAGCAAGATAGCTTGAAGACGTTTCACTTCTAACCTCGCCGCTTCATTAGGATGGCTTCTTAAAATATGTTCTACCTTCTCGATATACTCTCTTACCTTGGAAAGCTGATAGGTAGAGTGATTCGCATTAGCTAGATGTATGTATGCCATCATTAAATGGTCCACATAGTTTTCTTCCAGTGCTAGTCGCTCCGCCTTCTCCAAATACTCAAAAGCTAATCTGGTATCTCCTGTGTCAGTTAATAACGACCCTATCTCAAGATAAAGTGCTGTTTGTTCTACAGGATTATCTGTTATATCGAGCGCTTTTCTTAGATTTTCAATTTGCCCTTTCGTATTCCATCTACCCTTCATTAACTTGGCTTTTTCAAGGTAATAGATTCTTGCTTTCTCCTTATTTCTAGCATTTGAATAATGGAAAATAATTTCATCGAGGTTCTTCTCCAATTCCACTCCGTTCTGTTCTGCTAAGCTAGTTGCTGCTAGCTGATGCTTCGATATCCTCTCTTGCTGGGAAATTCTATCGTACACAACGTTCTTCAATATCTTGCTGCGAAAATCATATAAGTAAGAGCTATCATCAATAAGCCGCTGCAAGATTCCCTTATTCACCAATTCCTCTAATTGTTCATCCACCATCAGTGTGTTTGGTAAGAGCTTCTCTATTATTTGTGTGGCAATAGGCTTAGAAAATATGGAGATACTTGTTAGAATATTCATTTTTCCCGGATCAAGATCCTTCAATTGGTTGACTAGTGCATGCTCAATATTATTTGGCAAATCTAAGAGATTATAGTCCTCTGATTCCTCTGGTAAATCAATTTGCCATCTTCCAGTTTCTTCACTTACATATAGAATTCGACGGCTATACAAGTCTTTCATAATTTCCTTTATAAATAATGGATTACCGTAGGACTGACTATAGATTCTGCTTGAGAGTTTTTTAGGTGTAAAGGAAATGGATAGAATGCTTTGAATCATTTCTCCTGTTTGTTGTTCATCTAATTGCTCCATACGAATGGTTTCTGTATCAGGGCGCCTTTTCATCATATAGATAAATTCAGAAGCGACTGAATTCGGAGAAACCGCTCGATCCTCACATGAAAAAACTAAAGTTAGATTCGTATTCTCTAATACTTCTGTACATAAATAGTTAAACGTATCAATTGTAAATTCATCTGCGAGATGAATATTATCGATAATCATTACCGTTGGCCGATTTTGAATACTTTCATTGATAAAACCCGCAATGCGATTTAGAAGGCGGTATTTTGTATGATGTTCATTAGCATAGTTAAGAGAATCGTTATAATTCTGATCCATAAGTTCTGGGAAATACTTAATTAATTCGGTATTATATTTCTCTACTATGCTATTATCTGTCTCCATGATTAATTTTCGTAAAATATCAATCCACATTTGCTTACTATCTGTGGAAGCATGATTCAAGCTATAGCTCGCATAAACACTTGCTTTACTTAGCCCAAGTAAAAAGGTGGCTTCGCGTAGAAAACGAGTTTTCCCAACACCATTGGCACCCTGAACGAAAAAGATTCGTTTACCAGGCTGATAGGAAATCATCTTTTCGTAGGCTCTCATGATAGTCCTAATCTCATTTCCTCTGCCAACAAGCTTGGTATAAAGATTTAATCCATTTATTTCTTCTTTTTTTATAATCGAGTAGTTCGTACCTAGTACAGCATTTAAATCTACAATTAGTTCATAAAGGTTGCTATAAGTATTGTCATTTTCGGTATTTAATAGTTTTTTAACAACAGGAATAACGTGTTTCACTTGGGTGTCATTCGATTTCTCAAGCAGCGAGGTGAACTGTTTTTTAGGTTCTTCTATAGTAGGCGTTTTCGTTATGAGTGCGAGTAGAATAACACCTAAAGCATACCTATCTGTTTCTGCATCTTCTGGCACTCCCGCTAGGACCTTTGGTGATTGATATACCGGGTCTTCTATTCGTTCTGCATGGGTTAATTGTTCCATATGTATGGTAGCAATATCCGTTAGTAACACTTGGGAGTGTCCCTCCCCCTTCAACACTCGAATAGTATAGGGGTTTAATGCACCATAAACAAACCCCTTTAAATGGAGGGAGTATACTGCTGAGCATATCTCTACAAAACATTCCATAATCTCATCAAATGTCATGTTTTTTGTTGACTGGAACAAATCTCCTGTTCTCGGAATATAATCCGAAGTAAAAAAGTATTGCGGGTCTACCTGTCGTTTGTTATCAATATAGAAGACCTTATTAAAACTATAATTTCGGATAATTGCTTTACTCGTTATACGTTTAATATCCAGAAAACGAGTGATATAAAAGTCAATCAGAGGCTTTGGTAAATATTCATTATTTAATAAGCTTAACAGAATAACTTTGTTTTCTTTACGCATATCATATGCTGAATAAACCATGACATGCTTCTCTTGTTTAATAAGTTCTTTTAACCTATATCTATTGTTGATGATTTCCATATCCTTCACTCCACTTGAAATATCATACCTGTATTAAGGTTTGACAATTGTAGTTTTTGATATTGTATAAGTGTATACATATTGGGAGCTTTCTTCACTGAGATGATTCATTGCATACCATAAGAAAAAGCTATTCAAATATGTGAATAGCCAAAAACTGTTTTGGTAGCCAGGCGATCATCGTTTTTCAACATTAGACCCTTTGCTTTGCGTCCTACTCTTTCGAATAGTTTGCCTTTTCAACACATCTGGTATTTAATTACTATTACTTATTACCTATTCTACACCAATTCTACAAAAATTCAATAATTTGACAATATAATCATGAAATGTTTTACATTATTATAAGTCCTAAAATAACAACTAGTACTTTATACCCGTAACTTGTATAGATTAAACGTATTTCCACCATTTTCTTTGGAAGATTCTATACATAATTATCGATGAACACTTTTAAGAGATACCAGTTACGTTTACTAGTTTTTAAGTTTGCATGTTCGTGTATTTCATCTCCATTGCGCAAAACAACTAGTACTTTATACCTACGACATTGCACTTGTTATTCATTCTACTAACTATAAAAACCTTTGGAGAAAAGGAATATTTTCTCCAAAGGTTTTAGGATTCTATAATTCGTATTTGGCTACAGGATTATTTAGTTTTTCACTGTCGAAGGAAAATATCGGTCCTTCAAGCGAGTGGAGATAAATTCTAGTATAATGGCAATGATTAGAATAAGATATGTGATTAAACCAACTTCTCTAAGGTCATAATAGAAGCCGGATGCCATGAAGAGTTCAAAGCCTATACCGCCTGCTCCAGCTGCAGCTCCCATGGCAACTGCAACGGAGAAATTAATCTCAAAACGCAAAAATGTCCAAGATAGTAAATAGGTAAAGGTAGACGGAATAATCCCGTGCACGACTGTATGCCACCAATTAGATCCTGTTGCTTTCAATGCTTCTAAAATACCAGGATCCACCTCTTCAAATGCTTCAGAGAATGCTTTTACTAGATACGCCACAGAGTGGAATAACATCCCCAGAACTGCTGCTTCACTACCAAGTCCTGCTGCAATAGCAAAAATAAGCACCCAAAGAACAGTTGGTACTGCACGAATAAACGCTACAAAAATTCTCACTGTTTTAGACAACCAAGATTTGGATAGATTTTCCGCTGCCATTAAAGCTAAAAAGAAAGCAATAATTGCACCTAAGATGGTAGCTAATATTCCTAAGCCTAATGTTACGCCAACTTGATAGAAAGCTTCTCCCCAACTAAAATGATTTAATGTAGGTTCAAAAAACATTACCCTAAGATTATGTAAGGTTTCCGTTACGGCTCTTTCTAACTGCAAACCCATATAGTTAAAAAAGAAAAATGCTAGAATAGTTAATATAGTCAGTATCCAAATGGTCCATTTGATAACTAAATCAATCTTGTTACCGGATTTAATATCAATTTTTCCGCTTTTTGTTCGTTTTATAGTAGAAGGTTTCAAACCTACTTCCATTATAAGATCACCTTCCGTATTTGGTTAGATATCAATTCAATTACAATAACTGAAATAACAATAGTAGCAGTAATTAAGGCAACTACTGGATAGTTCATATTCTTATAATATAAATCAAACAGGTAGCCAATCCCTGTTCCAGTAAGTATTCCAACTAGTGTAGCACTACGTATATTCGTCTCAATCATAAACAATATCCAGCTAAGCATTTGTGGAATGCTTTGCGGTAGGACGGCTTTACTAACGATTTGGAAATAGGTTGCCCCAGTAGCAGTCAATGCTTCTACAGAGCTCTGATTTGTTTCATCAATAGATTCAATAAATGCTCTCGTTAAAAATCCTAAAGTTCCAACAAATAATGCTAGAAAACCAGTCAATGAATTCTGTCCAAATGAAATCAAGAGAATTAATGACCATGCTACAACTGGTATATTACGAGATAACGATGCAACAAATCTCGCAATAATACTGAATATATTATTTGTTTTTGTTGTTTTAGATCCTAGTAAAGCTAAGAATATGGAAAAGAATGCAGCAATTGTCGTTGCGGCAATAGACATGAAAATCGTCTCATTTAGTTTAACTAATATATTTGGTAGCTTCTCAAAAGAATCTTGCGTAATCATTAAATTGGAAAAAATCCAAGTGAAAGCAGCAGGAATGGTAGCGATGCTTTCTATAAAGTTAAAATCTGTTATACTTGAGGACAGATAGGTGATGACAATAATAATGATAAACATTAAGGTTAACTGCATTTTTTTCTTACGTAAAATTTTTACATCCATTGCTATTCCCCTTATACGGTGATTAATTCTTTTGATTCCATTCCATATATATGTTCAATTTTGTCTATAGAAAGTAAAGGACTTGGCCCGTCAAATACTACTTCACCTTGCTTCAGACCAATGATCCGACTTGCATAGTCTTTAGCAACTTCTACCTGATGCAGATTAACAATACAAGTAATACCAAGATCTTCCGATATTTTCTTTAAATGATCCATAATGATTTTTGAAGAATTAGGATCCAACGAGGCAATTGGCTCATCACAAAGAATAAGCTTAGGTTCTTGAATAAGTGCACGACAAATACCAACTCGTTGCTGCTGCCCACCACTTAATTGATCACAACGCTTATAAGCATGTTCTGCAATACCTAATTTCTCTAATAGGTCAAATGCATTTTGCTTCTCTTGCTCAGTAAAGCGACCAAGTATACCTTGTAAAGTAGACTTGTAACCGAAACGTCCATGTAGCACATTTTCAATTACCGTTAATCGTGGAACTAAGTTATAATGCTGAAAAATCATTCCAATGTTCGTACGTAATTTACGCAATTCCTTCTTACTTTGTGCTCCGACATCTTGACCATCGAAATAAACACTTCCTGGCTCAATGTCAACCATACGATTGATACAACGTAATAGTGTCGATTTACCTGCTCCAGAAGGACCAATAATCGAAACAAATTCTCCTGTATTAACAGTGAACTCCACATTCTTTAAAACTTGAACTTCTGAATTATAGGATTTATTTAATTCCTTTAATTCTAACAATGCCATACATAACACTCCTTATTCTAGTTTATATTGGCGTAATTGAGTGAAAATGTGATAAGAGGCTGGTACTACCGGCTTATCTTAGAAAACTTGAATCATAAAGGATAGTACGCATACCCCCAATTTGGAGATATACGTACATTCTTCCTAGTAAAGGACCTGGTATTAATGTATCCTTGCACTTTACTTGTATATCGCTCTTGTTATCTAATTGCTCTTTTAGACTTTCAGATGTTCCATGCTTTAGCCTTTACATAAATGTTTTACTTAGACAATTCACGGATTGGATTGAACCAAGCGTCTTCTACTTCTAAGAATCTTTCATTTTCTGTTTTAGAGAATAACCCAGACATATCTGAATCCTTTGGTACAAAGATTTGTTCATTATTTGCAATTTCATCAGAAGTAAATGCCTCAATTAATTTATTGATATCTTCTTCATTCAGAACTTCTTTATTAACTGCAAAAGGTGCATTCAATACTGGTGTAACACTCATTAGAGCGAACTCTTTACCTGTAACGGTATTAAATGGCTCTTCTGCATCATCCTTAACACGGTAAACTGATCCAATTTCATTTTCTTCACCTTCAGCCAATTCCACATAGTTATCTACACAAGAATCACAGAAAGCTGCCACATCAGCACTACCATTTAAAAGGTTTACCGCTGACCCTTGGTGAGATCCCCCAAATAGTACTTGTGAGAAAAATGGTCCACCCTCCATTAAATCTTCTGCTGTTAAATCTTTATCATCAAAATGTCCCATGATTGTGTTACTTGGTACGACAAATCCAGAAGTAGAACTATTGGATACAAATGAGAATTTTTTACCTTCAATTGTATCTAATGAAAATTCACCATTCACTTTATAATCATCTTGCTCATCAACATTTACTGCTAACCAGCTATGATACTTTGCATCGTCTAAAGTACCAGATGCACCACTGGTCACAACAATGGCCTCAATTGCATCATTACGCTCTTTTGATTCTATGTATCCTTGAGCACCCATAAATGCTACACCAGCATTATTATTAGCGATGGTTTCAATTGCGATAGCGTAATCTGTTGTTAGATGATGTTTTACTTCTTTTCCAGTTGCATCAGCAATAGCCTCACCAATAGCATCACGAGCAGCTTTTAAATCATTACCAGATTCATTTGGATACCAAACGATATCAATAACATCATAATCACCTGGCTCTTGTGCATTTCCACTATTACATGCACTTAATACAATAACCAAACCAATAAAAAACAGGACGCTAACGATCTTTTTCATTTTCTTCTTTCTCCTCCCTCAATAAAGTTAATTTTTCTTCCAAATACTCGCGTATTCTCAATATTTTATAAACACTAGTTAGTTGACACACCTTATAGATAGTTAAAAA